>JBAWZG010000302.1:0-4275 GCA_037143155.1 Bacteroidia bacterium | reverse complement strand
CCCAATTCCCAGGCTGTCAGTCGCGCTCCCTGGTTGCGTGGCCGGGTTTCATCGATCCAGACATGAATCGGAATTCCGGATTCGTGTGCCAGATACATGGGTGCAGTGGCTGTTCCCAGCTCCACGCAGGCCAAACGGCCGGCATTGCAGTGAGTCAGAATCTGGACCGGTTCACCATTTTTAGTTTTGCTGATCTTTTTGATCAGTTCGAGGCCAAATTGCCCTAATTTTTTGCTGAAGTCTATCTCACGCTGTTTGAGTGATTCAGCATAGGAAAACAAACGCTTAACATTTTCAGAATCGGGAAGTTCCAGAGATATAGAAGAAAGCGCTTCTTCGACTGCAAAAGCGAGATTAATTGCTGTTGGTCTCGAAGATTTCAACCAATCAGCCGCCCGGTTTATTTCTGAATGAAAATCATTTCCGGAGAAATTTCTTGCTGCGAGGTACATTCCGTATGCTGAAGTCACTCCGATGAGTGGCGCTCCACGCACAATCATTTCAGTGATGGCGGTTCTGGCTTCATCCAAAGTCTCGATTTCGATTATCTGGTTCTGAAATGGCAAGTAGCGCTGGTCAATAGTTTCAACCAGGTTTTTTGCGCTGTTAAACCATATTGTTTGCGGATTTCCCATGATTTGACCGTTATTTTATACTGCCAAAGATAAGTATCCGATCTTTGCCTTCGACAAGCTCAGGCACCATTAATCCCAATTTTTAAACGAATCTCTAATATTCAGTAATTTTTCAGACTTTTGTGATCTCAAAATTACAATTCATGGAACTTCTGAAAGGAATTAAAAATATCGTTTTTGATCTGGGCGGCGTTTTACTCAACATCGATCCGAAAAAAACCATTGACGCATTCGGCAGACTGGGTATGGATCAGCTTGTTGGAGACCATGGACTTTCGTACGATCATGATATTTTTTATCAAATGGAACAAGGCAAAATCACTCCGGAAGAATTCCGGAATGGAGTTCGGAAACTGCTTCCTGTTAAAGCCAGCGATCAGGAAATCGATGATGCATGGACGGCGATGCTGATCGATTTTCCGGCAATCAGGGTGCAACTGGTAAAAAACCTTCGGAAAGAATTCAAAATTTATTTGTTCAGCAACACCAATGCCATTCATGTTGAAAAGTACCACTCCAACTTCAGGAATCAACATGGCTTTGAGGTGTCGACACTCTTTGAGAAGGACTTTTATTCGAACGAAATAGGTTTCCGGAAACCAAGTACTGAATCGTTTCAGGAAATTATCCGGCTATCCGGGATCAATCCTGAAGAGTCATTATTTATCGACGACTCGCTGCCCAATGTGGAAGCTTCCATCGTATCCGGCTTAAAAGGATTTTGGCTCGAACCTGGTCAAAAAGTAGAAGAAATATTTCGAAAATTTCTTTAATAAAAATGTCATCGGAAACAGGAAACAGGAAAGAGAAAATTCGGAAAGAATAAGCGATTTTAGAATAGCGTATTGAACATAGATGACCAACTTGCCTTGAGTATTTGTTAAAAATAGGTCAAACTTGCCTTGACTTTTTGGTGTTTTGTTCGTATATTTGCCTTGTATATTTGTTAATGATTAGATATTCAATTATTTATCAAGGCTATGAGGCGAAGCATAACCAATCATTTGATTGCATGGAAGGAATCTTCCAATCGAAAGGTACTTTTATTGCGTGGAGCACGGCAGGTTGGGAAGACTTTTGTGGTGCGAGAACTGGGCAAAACATTCCCAAATTACATTGAGGTAAATTTAGAAATTGATACTGAGGTCACCCGGTTTTTCAATCAAAATCTTGATCCAAACCGCATTTGCCAGGAATTATCTGCATTTTATGGAAAGCCTATTCGCGAAAACGAAACGCTTTTATTTTTTGATGAAATTCAGGCATGCCCCAGAGCCATCTCGGCGCTTAGATTTTTTTATGAAAATATACCCGGATTGCACGTGATTGCTGCCGGATCGTTGCTCGAATTTGCGTTGACTGAACTTCCTTCGTTTGGAGTTGGTCGGATTCGATCCATGTTTATGTACCCGATGTCGTTTCAGGAATTTCTGATGGCACACCAAAGGGATCAATTGATTGAATTGATCGTTCAGGCATCACCTGACAAACCGATGAATCCGGTCTTTCATGAAATGCTGACCAATTATTACCGAAATTTTCAATTAACCGGTGGAATGCCGGAAGTCGTAAATCGGATTGTTGAAAACAAGAGTGTTCTCGACGGATTGAATGTGTTGGATGATTTGGTCATCTCCATTCGCGACGATTTCTCGAAGTACCACCGGCGTGTGCCTGAAAGCCGGATCAGGGAAGTATTTGCCAGCATTGTTGAGCAAGCCGGAGCTAAGTTTGTATATTCGAATGTGGTGGCAAAGGCCAGCCAGCCTCAAATAAAGGAAGCACTCGAATTGCTTGTCATGGCTGGTTTGGCATTTCCGGTTTATCATACTTCGGCCAGCGGGTTTCCTCTTGGGGCACAAATTGATCCAAAGAAGTTCAAGGTTTTGCTCTATGACACCGGTATTTTCCAACACATTCTGGGGTTGAATATTCGCGAATACTTAGTGGTTGAAGAAATGGACATGATAAATAAGGGCAGTCTTGCTGAAATTTATGCAGGATTGGAACTGATTAAGGCTTCCTCAATTCTGGAAAAGCCGCAATTATTTTACTGGCATCGTATGGAACGAAGCAGCAATGCCGAAGTTGATTACGTGATCAGGCAAGGTGATGAAATTGTTCCGGTTGAAATTAAGTCGGGCTACAGTGGAAAGATGCAAAGTATGCGCCTGTTTATGAAGGAAAAGAATCTGAAAAGAGGAATCCGATCTTCGCTTGAAAATTTCGGAAGAGACGGGAATATTGAAATTATTCCACTCTATGCAATTTCTACCTTGATAAAGGAAAACTGGGAATGAAGACTGCGACTGCTAATTAAGCGTCGCGATCTTTCCAGTCGCCGTTACTCCGGATGATGGCTTCGAGTTCTTCAACCGCCTGCTCAAATGGAATGTGTTTTTTGATCAGAACCTGACGTTTGTAAAGGTTAACATTTCCGATGCCAGCTCCGACAAATCCGTAATCAACATCGCCCATTTCGCCCGGTCCGTTTACCACACAGCCCATTACTCCAATTTTCAGGTGATCGAGATGATTAAAATGAGCTTTTATTTTGATGGTCGTTTCATGCAGATCGAACAAGGTCCGTCCGCATCCGGGACAGGAAATAAACTCAGTCTTGCTCACGCGCATCCGACTGGCCTGTAGAATCGAAAAACTCAGGTCTTTCAGATCGGTAAAGGTGGTTTGGTCGGCATCGTTGGTGATGCAAAGGCCATCGCCGTATCCGTCGATGAGTAATCCACCAAGATCGGCAGCCGCTTTGATTTGAAGATTTTCGAGGTAGCGTTCATTGTATTTCCGGAGTATTATAACCGGGACTTTCCAAATGTGCGATTCGAGTGTCATAAAGAAAGCCCGAAGTTCAGCAAACGGATTTTTACTTAAACTTTCAAGAATCAATATCGTTTTCCGTGTTTGCTTGAGTTTGGTGATAATTTCAGGATTTTCGTTCATGAAATGATCAAACTCTTCCTTGTTCGTGCGGATAAATTTGGTTTGCCCCCAATGTGATCCGCCAAACAAATATTCTTCCAAAGTAAGCACCGGATAGGAATTGCCTTCCAGATCAAGCACTTCGGTGTTATTAAAAAAGTATTCCGGAATTTGTTTGCCTCGCAACGGAAGGATTTCTGAAAGTGTACGTCCACGAAGATCGGCCATTACCACAGGCAAAAATTTATCGCCCATTCGAAGTACCGGCCTGACTGACCGGCGCTCATACTCAAACGGATTAATTTGTGCAAACAGCGGGGCCTTTATGGGCTTGTGACCTTTGTAGGTTTCAATGTGGTTAATCAGTTTCCTTGCTACTGAAATTTCGTTTTCAGGTGCTTCGGTCAGTGAAACACGAATGGTATCGCCAATCCCGTCACCCAAAAGAGCACCGATGCCAACTGCCGATTTGATCCGGCCGTCTTCACCTTCACCTGCTTCGGTGACTCCTAAATGCAGAGGATAGCTCATTTCCTCCAGTCTCATCTTGAAATTCAGCAGGCGAACCGTATAAACCATGGTCCGTGTGTTGCTCGATTTGATGGAAATAACGACATTCTGGAAATTCTGCTTTTGACATATCCGCAGAAATTCCATCACCGATTCAACAATTCCGGTTGGTGTATCTCCATAGCGACTCATG
>JBAWZG010000301.1:0-4296 GCA_037143155.1 Bacteroidia bacterium | reverse complement strand
GCCGGACTGACATCCAACCCAACCGGAGGAAGCTGGGCCGTATCACCAACAAGGATCAGGCGACAATTCGAACCTGAATAAACATATTCAATCAAATCTTCGAGCAAGCGTCCGGAGCCGAAAATAGACGATTCTCCATTCGAGTTTGAAACCATCGAAGCTTCATCAACGATGAAAAAGGTATCCTTGAATAAATTTTTATTCAGGACAAATCGCCCCATTCCATCGCTTGATGATTGCTGCCGGTAAATACTTTTATGAATGGTATAGGCCGTATGGCCGGCATATCCGGTTAAAACCTTTGCTGCACGGCCGGTTGGAGCCATCAGAACCGATGTGAATTTAAACTTTGTGAAAGTTTTAACCAGTGAACCCAGCATGGTTGTTTTTCCAGTTCCGGCATAACCTCTCATTACAAACACTGCATCCTGATCCGAATCAGCAACAAAATCAGACAATTTATCCGATAGTTCTTCCTGACCTTGAGTTGGAGAAATGCCCAGATTTTTAAGGATTTCAGACCGGATGTGATTTTTTATCATGATCCCCTAAAATTAAACAAAACGTAAGATTCCAAGTCAATTTTTATATAAATTTGCAAATAAGCAGTTTTGTACTCTTTTATATGCATGAAATAACAATTGTTGACGATACGTTCGATTTAAGATTTGCATCCGATTATCATCTGTCCATCCAGGTTGGCTTGGATGGATTTTCTTTTTGTATTTTGGATATTCGCCGGAAGAAGTATATTGCACTGCGCCATATTCCACTGATAGTGGGCAAACCTCAATTCCTAACCCGTAAGCTGGAAGCCATTTTCGAACAGGAAGATAAACTAAATGCTACCTACCGATCAGTTTCAGTCGACTTTTCAACCAACGAAGCAACGCTCATCCCAAAGAAATATTCACCTGACGAAAATTTCAAAACCATTGCCGCATTGTCTTTTGAAACCGGTCGCAACGAAGAAGTCCGGACGGACAATTTGCCTGGATGTAATGATACGATTGTCTATAGCTATCCAAAGGAATTGACCACTCTGTTGAACCGGAAATATACTGATTTTGTGTTCCGGCATAAATCAATTCCATTGCTTGCATCGGCATATGATCAACGCAATGAAAAGAACAATTCTGTTTTGATCAATTTTGAAAAGAAATACGTTCAGATGATCGCCCTAAAAAATTTTGAGATTAACTTATACAACAGTTTCTATTTTAAAACCGAATCCGATTTCATGTACTATATACTGAATGTTTGTCACAATCTGCAAATCGATCCCCAGGCAGATGAGATCATTTTAAGCGGCTTTTTGGCCGATGATTCCGGATATGTCAGGCAATTGAAAAAATACCTTGGGAATGTTCAGTTTCTGAAACCTTCATCCCGGTTTAACTATGGAAATATCTTCGACAAAGTTCAGAAACATCAGTTTGCAAGCTTATTAAATTCATACCAATGCGTATAGTCGGCGGAAAATACAGAGGAAGGGTTTTTGATCCCGGTAAAAAGTTTAAAGCCCGGCCAACAACCGATATGGCTAAGGAAAGCTTGTTTAATGTACTGCAGAATTCAGTTGATTTTGAAACCATCAAAGCACTCGATTTATTTGCTGGTACCGGTAGTATCAGTTACGAATTGGCTTCGCGAGGAAGCACAGATGTAACAGCCGTAGAAATAAATCCGATGCACGTACAGTTCATCAAAGAAGTGATTGAAAAGTTGGGTGAGAAACATATCCGACTTGTAAAAACAAATGTATTCGTTTTCACGAAGCGGATTCACGAACAATTTGATCTGATTTTTGCCGATCCACCTTATGATCATCCTAAATTCAATGAAGTTGCCGATCTGATTTTCAACAATAAATTACTTAAACCGGAAGGTCTCTTCATTCTGGAACACAACTCTCTTTTCGATTATTCCAAACATCCAAACTTCAAGGAATTGCGGCGGTACGGAAGTGTGCATTTCAGTTTGTTTACTGCGGAAGTAGCTGAAGGGTAAACTCCAGGAAAGAGGAAAATGAATATCCAGGATATTTAAAAAAGAATATATTTATCACTTGCTTCTCTAATTTCTAATTAATTTAAGGAGTTTTTTGGGATCTTGACGATTATCCCAAAATGCAGTGATAATTAGCTTATCCTCTGTAAGCTTGTAATAAAGACTAAAATGTCCAATTGCAGACTCTCTTGTTCCCTCGTAAGTCGTAGATTTAAATGATTCCGGATGGTTAAGGATAATTTGTATCTGACTGGCAGTTATGCTGATTAATTTTTCGGCATATCGGGTTGAACCATTATGTTTTGTCCAATATTTTAATACTTCTCTTCGTTGCCTGACAGCAGTTGCCGTCCAAACTACTGTTCGCTTAACCATTGTAAATCATCTTTGTCGAGTTGGTATTGTGTGATTAACTTCCCGTTAACTATATCCTCGTCACTTAATTGGAGCATGATGACTTGCTCTTCAGATAATTGAATTGCATCCTGACCTACAGAGCTACTGTTAACTAATTGATAAAGAGCTGAGAGATATTCCTCATTAGAAATTGTCAATAGTTTATCTATGATATTATTCCTGATCAAGTCTGTTGTACTCATCTTTGTAAAGTTTCATCAAATATGGCAATTTCCTGCCTGAATACAAAATAGTTCATTTTAAATACTCTGAAAATTCCAGCGATTTTGAGGATCAAAGAATGATTTTTCAAAATATTTTAGCTTACTGTAATTTTTGTTGGACAGGAAACACTAATTTTCAGTATTCAAATAATATGATCATGGAAATATTTCAGGCGAACAACATTGTTAAAGACTATGCCGGCTATATGGCATTAAGCTCAGTCAGCATTTCGGTAAAAGAAGCATCAATTTTTGGTCTGTTGGGCCCGAATGGTGCTGGGAAAACGACACTCATCCGGATTATCAACCAAATTACTGCACCCGATACAGGGGAATTGTTTTTTCAGGGCAGACCGATGAAGTCGGAAGATGTCAGTCAGATTGGCTACTTGCCCGAAGAACGCGGTTTGTATAAGAAAATGAAGGTTGGCGAGCAGGCACTTTACCTGGCGCAACTGAAAGGGATGTCGAAGCGCGATGCCCTGAAAAGCCTGAAATTCTGGTTCGAAAAATTCGAAATACAGGCCTGGTGGGGGAAAAAGGTTCAGGAACTTTCAAAAGGTATGGCTCAGAAAGTTCAGTTTATTACCACGGTTATTCATCAGCCAAAACTTCTGATTTTCGACGAACCTTTCAGCGGTTTCGACCCGATCAATACCAACCTCATCAAGAATGAAATTCTCGACCTGAAAAAAAACGGTACAACCATTATTTTCTCAACACACGATATGCCATCTGTTGAGGAAATTTGTGACCACATTGCACTGATCAACCAATCGAAAAAAATACTTGACGGTCAGATTGACGAGGTCAGGGAAAAATTCAAATCGAATACCTTCGAGATTGAGTTCCGTGGCGAAACACCTAATCTGCAAAACGATTACGGTTCATATCTAAAAATACTTGATTTGGACGAAAAAGCCCAACTGAAGCAAATGAAAGTCCAGCTCCTGAACGGTCATTCCAACAATGAGTTTTTAAAAATACTCATGAATCAATTTGAAATCGTTTCTTTCAAGGAAATCATTCCAAGTATGAACGATGTTTTTATCCATGTAGTTGAAGAAAATAACCGCGCAATCAAACTGTAAGCCATGAATAAATCAATCTTAATTCTCAAGCGCGAATACCTTACCCGGGTAAAGAAAAAATCGTTCATCATTATGACTCTTCTTGTTCCGATTTTTATGGCGGCATTGACCATTTTACCAACCTACCTGGCCATGATGGACGACAAAGAAGAACGTACCATCGCAGTCTACGATCCAACCGGACTCATTCTGAACCGGCTGGAAAGCAACGAATTCACCAAGTTTCATTACATTCCCGAACAAGAATTTCAGGAACTCAGCAAAAAATTTGACTCAAAGAAATATTATGCTTTGCTTCATGTTCCTGAAAACATACTGACCATCAACCGGGCCGAAATGATATCGGATAAACAAGTCACTTTTGACATTAAAAACCTGGTTAGCAACCGTATCGAAAATATCATAGAAGGAGAAAAGCGGAAGCAGGTTGTTGATGCAACCGGCGTACCTGACCTGGAAAAGAAACTGGCCGCCACAAAAACGAATATCACTCTGGATACAATCAAGTTGGGCGAAAAAGGCGAAGCTGTAAAAAGTTCGACAGAAATTGCTATGGCCATTGGATATGCAGCAGG
>JBAWZG010000300.1:0-4335 GCA_037143155.1 Bacteroidia bacterium | reverse complement strand
TTAAGATAGTTTTATCTTTTATTAACTAATCCGAATGTAACGTTTCCGCTTTTCAGGTGTCATATAGAAAACAACAAAAGAAACAGGATTAAAACAATCAATTAAAAAGAGAAAATTATGAAAACGAGAATCAGAACCTTCATCGCAATTTGTTTACTGGGAAGTATTGGGTTCATAAGTATCCATGCAATTTCGGTTAGTGAAAAAGAATTGGTAACTGATAAAGCAGAAATGTTGTCCAATGAATCGGTAATCACTGATGAAGCTGTCGTTTACTCAGCCCAGGCCTATTCAGACATTGATATGAATAATGAAATTGCAGCTTTTGCAACAACAATGGATCTTGCAGAGGAAAATATATTATCTGATGTGGATCTTATTTACTCAGCCCAGGCATTTTCAAGCGTTGATATTGAAAATGAAATTGCAGAAAATGAAACGAATCAAATTTTTCCCGATGAAAATGCAATGACCAACGAAATGAACTACTCAGCCAAAGCATTTGCAGCCAGAGATTTCGAAAATGAACTCAAAAACAGACCATAGGATAAAAGTCAATTATTCATCAGACCAAATTCTCGCAGTTTGCGGAAAATGATTTCCTTATTGATCGGTTTGGTTATAAAATCGTCGCAGCCAGCCTGCATGGCCATTAACCGGACTTCGTTTTCAGTATAAGCTGATACGGCAATAATTGGAAGATTTCTCCTGAAACTTTTAATTTGTCTGGTGGCTTCAAAACCATCCATGTCAGGCATTTTTAAATCCATTAGTACGAGATTTATTTCCGGATGCTGATGACATAATTCGATGGATTCCAGTCCGTTGCCGGCATGGAGGATTTCAATTAAATCATCTTTTAAAAGCAGTTTTATCAGGATAAAGTTTATCTCATTATCTTCAGCAACAAGCAAAGTAAGTTTGGAAGTTAAAGTGTGAGACGAACTTATGTCACTCTCAATGTCATTCCCGGTAGCTTGTTGAATACCAGGAAGTGAGAAATAGAACGTAGAACCCTTTCCTTTTTCAGATTCAAGCCAGATATTTCCCCCCAATAATTCTACAAATCCTTTGGCAACCGACAAGCCAAGTCCGCTACCTTCATAACCACGGGTATCGGTGCTGTCTTCCTGAATAAAATGACCAAAAATAGATTTTCTAACTTTGTCGCTTATCCCAATTCCTGAGTCTTTTACGAAATAATGAAATTCGTTTTCATGCCTTTTATAACCAACAGTAATGGCTCCCTTCTTCGTAAATTTTACTGCATTATCGATGATCTGATAAAGTGTTTTGTATAACAAATCGCTGTCAGTAAGCAATTTAATACTGCTGTCGCTGGGTGGTAGCTGCGTTGTAAGGCTTAAATTTTTATCCTGGCAAGATCCTTCAAATTTCCTCAATACTGTGATTATCGGATCTTCCGGATTAATCTCTTTTTTGAACACGTCCTGACTTCCTGAATTCAGTAACGAAATATCCAAAAAGTTAGTGACGGTATCAATCAGCCGGTCACTGCTATTATTCAACATTGTCAAATACAAATCTTTTTCTTCAGGTAAAAAATTGCCTTCAGACAGTATTTGCCCGAATCCTAAAATTCCATTTAAAGGAGTGCGTATTTCGTGTGAAATATTATTTAGAAATGAGGTTTTTAGCCGGTTGCTTGATTCAGCTTTTTCCTTTGCAGCAATCAATTCAATATTCATGTTCTCAAGCTCAGAAGTCCTTTCTTTCACCTTGATATCCAGAATCTGGTTCTGGTTTAGTAATTGCTGGTGAAGAAAGCTGGTATAGAGAATATTTTTAATTCGCAACCCAACTTCAACCAGATCAAAAGGTTTGGTTAGAAAATCGGTTGCACCTGCCGAAAGTGCGCGTTGTTTTGCTTCTGAAGTTACATCAGCAGTAAGAATCAGGATGGGTAAATAGGAGTTTGCCTGAACATTTGATTTCAAGAGTTCCATCACTTCGAATCCTGAAAGATAGGGCATCGACAGATCAAGTAAAATTAAGTCAGGATTAAATTCAGCGCACAAGCGTATTACTTCACGTGGATCAACTATCGATTTAATGTTTAAGTATCCCTGCATTTCGAGTAAACCTTCCAACACGTCAATATTTGCTTCCTGATCATCGACTATCAGAATATTTGCATTTTTCAAGGTTGAATCAATCATGGTATTTGTAGTGTTACTTGGTTATTTTAACTGATATCTTTTGCTTTATTTCCTGGAATGTACAAATCAACTTCGTGTAAAAAATCTTTGATATCCAGAGGTTTGGTTAAATAATTCTGCACTCCTGCCTCCAGAAACCGTTTCTGTTGGTGAGGCATTGCATCGGCACTGATCACAACTACAGGAATATTCATGGTTTGTATTTCGGCTTTTAACAGTTTAAGCACTTTGCTGCCGTGAATGTCAGGAAGATTCAGATCCAGCAAAATCAAATCCGGAGAATATTCTTTCGCCAGTTTGACTGCATCATGGCCATTGGTGCAGGCAATTAACCGAATACCGGAATGCTGATAAGAGAGGATTTGTTCAATTAATTCGATATTTGAAGCATTGTCTTCAATGCATAAGATGGTTCCGGTTTTAAGATCCGATTTTGATTCAATACCAGCAAGCTCACCAATTTTTTCAACCTGGTTTAAAGGACTTTCACTTTGAGGCAATTCGATCCAGAAGGTACTTCCTTCACCCGGGGTGCTTTCAACACCAAGATTTCCTCCCATGGCCTGCATTAATTTCTTGACTACAGATAGTCCAAGTCCGGTACCTTCGGTTCTTGTTTTTTCCGCACCGATACGTTCAAACGGCATAAATAGCTTTGGAATGTCATGCCTCGAAATTCCCATACCAGTATCCGTGATCGAAATCCGGATTTGTGACCTATCCTTACCAATCTCAGGAATGAGTTCAGTCTGAATCAGAACTGAACCACCGTCTTTGTTATACTTGATGGCATTGTTCAGCAAATTCAGCAATACCTGTTTTAATCGCTGCCGGTCGGATTTAACAAATAACTGGCCGGTAACGGTACTCCTTGACTGAAGCGATAAATGTCGCTGTTCGGCTTGTGGACGAACAATGTCAAGCATTTCAGGAATGATAATGCCTAATTGAACAGGTTCGATCGAGAGCGATATACGGCCCGCTTCAATACTCGAAATATCGAGTACTTCGTTGATCAGGTCGAGCAGATGTTTTCCGCTTTTCAGAATGTGGGTCACTCCTTTCTTCTGCCTCAGGTTCAGTTCGCCCATTTCGAGTAGTTGAGCAAAGCCAAGTATCGAATTCATTGGTGTCCTGAGCTCATGGCTCATACGCGAAAGGAATTCGCTTTTTGCCATATTGGCCTGTTCAGCTTCGAGGCGTGCCTTTTTAATATCCTCTTCCGCTCTTTTGCGGTCGGTGATGTCAACCAATAAAGCCAAAATGCAGTTTTCATTGCCGATAACGATGTAATCAGCTGAAAATATGCCTGTTAATACATTTCCGGATTTTGTTTTAATTTTTATTTCCAATTCCCTGACCGGAATATTTTGCTTTAGTTTTTCCAAAACGTCAGTCCTTGTTTCCAAATCCAGATAAATATTCATATCCGCCGA
The DNA here is from genome assembly GCA_037143155.1 of Bacteroidia bacterium. GTDB lineage: Bacteria > Bacteroidota > Bacteroidia > Bacteroidales > Prolixibacteraceae > Aquipluma. Next base: position 719 of record JBAWZG010000300.1, on the reverse strand, counting down.
AGTTTGACCAATCATTTCTTCGCGTGAATAGCCAAGTGTTGTGACATAGGAATCGTTAATCTCAATGAATTTACCGGTATTAACGCTTGAAATGGCCATCATGGCAGAATTGGACTGAAAAGCCTTGGAGAATTTTTCTTCTGACAGCTTGATTTGCGAAACATCCTTGCTGACCCCGAAAATCACAGGTTTTCCATCCCAGAATCCCGGTTTTACCCTGGTTTCAACTGAAATCAAGCGGCCTGCCTTTGTAACTAAAGGTACAGGGCAATATTCGGTGATACCTTGAAGCATTTCACCTACAATTCGTCCGGCTTCCTCACGGCGTTCAACCGGATGAACCATCAAAACTGAGTTTGAAAGCAATTCTTCCGGAGCATATTCCAGCCTGTTTATTACAGTATGGTTGGTGTGAATCATGTTGCCTTGTTCATCAAGAACAAACAGAAAATCGTCGATGGTATTAAAGAACGTTTCATAATTCTGGCGGGTCCGTTCCAATAAGGATTCTGACTTCCGATCCTTGATTAAACTGGCAAGCATACTGCTCCATACCTTCAGTATATTGATCTCGCCGGTATTGTATTCTTTCTTGTTTACAACAGAGTCCAATCCGGCAAATCCGATCAAATTGCCATCTGTCAGCAGCGGAATGACTATTAACGACTGAATTCCCTGTGGTTCCAGAATTTCACGTTCAGGGTTCCAGCTTTCCGGTA
>JBAWZG010000299.1:0-4355 GCA_037143155.1 Bacteroidia bacterium | reverse complement strand
CCGACCACTGCATCGTAATGTCCTTTGGCCCAGGATAAATCATCAGCAGGTTGAGGTTTAATTTCGATTTTTGTAAATCCGGGAGCTTTGGCATTGATTCCAAGCAGCGATTTGTAGTACCATTCAGAGATGGAACCAAACATTGGATGGTTTTGCGAACAAACCGTATCGGGATATTGCCAGCTTTCGTACAAAGTAGTTGCACCGTTTGCGAGCATATTTCCCCATCCAGGGAAGGTTCGCTGATTGGCTATCGCATAGGCGACATCGTTGCGGTTTTCGTTTCGCATGACCTCAAACATGAACTTGGTGCCAAAAATACCTGTCGACAGATGGCCTTGGTGGTGGTTATAAATTTCGGATAACAGATGGTCAATTGCCGCGCTTTTTTCATTTTCCGGAACCAAATTGTAATATAATGCGATCAATTGTGCTGCCTGTGTTCCTGAGTCAAAAACTCCGGTTCCGGGTTTTAGGAATTTTGTTACAAATGAATTCCTGATCTCAGCTGCCAGTTTCTGGTAAGTCTCAGCATCTTCTTTTTTATTCAGGAGTTCAGCAAATTCGGCCAGAATGATCACATGATGGTAATAAAATGCGGTAGCCGAAAGTGCGATCGGTTTTGGATCAATACTTTCATGATCACCAATCTCATTTTTGGCCATGCGATCAGGATTTGTCGAGCGAGTATATTCTACCTGCTTTTTAAGTGTTTCGTAATTTTTCTCAGCAGTTTTTAAATCACCATAATAGTCGTACAACACCTTCATCCCGAATGGGAAAGCCAGTTGCCAGCCCAATGAAGCGTCATTTTCGCTGATCCCCATATTTGGTGCGATGGAGGTCATTTCACCGTTTGGTCGTGCATCGTTGACAAAATCCTGAACCACCTTTCGATAGAAATTACTCATGTCGAAATTATAGCTGAAAGCCTCAGCAGTTGCAACAATGTCACCTCCATAACCAAGTTTTTCACGTGCCGGGCAATCGCTTTGAACACTAAAAACATTGCTGAGGAATGTCCATTTGACCATTTCCTGAATCCGGTTAAACATCGGGTTTGAACACTCAAAACTGCCGGTTTCCTGAAGATCGGTATTCATGCGCAAACCTTCCACCGAATTCAAATCTGGCTTTCCGGGGAAACCGATTATTTCCAGATATCTGAAAGTTGAAAAAGTAAATTCAGGAGTAAAAACTTCATCACCTTCGCCTTTCAAAATATAGGTGTTCACCATCATCGGATCTTCAGGACAACCAGGGCCGCCTTTGAGGTTCCACATCGCTTTGAGCTGGGCAGTAATTACAGTCAGGTAATTGAGTGTTCCATCGGCATGTACGTCTTCTCCGCCGCGCATGCTAACGGTCGTTCCAGCCTTTCCTGAAACTTTTAAACGAGGAACTCCTGCAAAATTCTGACCGAAATCGAAGAGAAAAACTCCCGGGTTGGGTTCGGACATTTTTACCGGTTTCAGGATTTTGGTGGCACGAACCGGAGGAATATATTGCGCAATGAGCTGACCTTTTGGACCAGTTATCGCTTTTGCATTCATCCATTTATTGTCATCAAAACCAGGTTCGGTCCAGCCTTTTTGTTCCAAACGGGCATCATACAGTTCGCCGAGATAAACGCTGTTCTTCAGTACAGGGCCATCGCCTGATTTCCAGCTTTCGTCGGTCACAATCGTTTGGGTTGAACCGTCAGCAAAAGTGATTCGGAGTTGCGCTTTCAGGCAAGGTTTGCCAACAGTAAGGTAATCTCTCAGGTTCCATCGTTGGAACATATTGATGGGCATCGGATTGTACCAGCCATTTCCAAGCATCACGCCAATTGCATTTTCTCCCTTTCGAAGCAGTTGGGTAACATCAAAAGTGTTATACATGACCTGTTTCCCAAATTGTGTCCACGGCATATCGAGCATGTGATCGCAAACCCGCTGTCCGTTGATGGACGCAATGGAATATCCCAGTCCGGCAATATACAATCGAGCGGATTTTATTTCTTTCTTCAGTTTAATTTCCTTCCGGAGCAATGGATTTGGCGTTTCCTTGTAAAAATCTTCGTCTTTTATAGGGAGAGGCCGCTGATCCGAAATCCATTGAGCTTTCCAATCCGTTGGTTTCATCATGCTTGTTTCGAACCAGGAAGGCTGACTCCATTCAGACACCTCGCCTTTTTGATTCCAAACCCGGACCTTCCAAAAATAACGGGTAACCGATTTCAAAGGTTTTCCGGCGTAGCGAATTCCGAAGGTGTTGTTGCCCTCAATTTTGCCCGATTGCCAGCAGTTTCCGGCATCCAGCTTTTTCTGATCATCGCTAACTATGATTTCAAAGGCAGTTTGGAGAGTTCCTCGTTCATCTGATTGTAAAATCCAGCTAAACTCCGGATTTGGGTTATCGAAACCCAATGGAGTGGTTTGATAATCAGTTTTGAGATGAGCAATCTGTATGCTGAAGACACTGACAGAAAAGAAACACAAACAAAAAGTGGTAATTAAATATCTCATTTGTTTTGGTTTTATCGTTATTTCAGAAATTTATCCTCGTGAAAAATTAATCAACTGTAATTCCTTTATCTCCGGCTTTCAGTTCATATCCGGAAATCAATACCAGACTTAAAGGCTGCAAAGTCAGTCTGGTTTCTTTTCCTGAAAACTCAGAAACGGCTTCCAGTTTCAGGTCTGACCGATCTTTGGCCGACTGGTCAAGCGTATAAACAAACCATTTTCCCTCTGGAAGTGAAGAAAGATCTACCATAGCTTCGCGCACAGTTTCCGAATCATTCACGATAAATAAGTTGATCTTTTTGCTTTTCGGACTCCGGAAAGTAGCTGCAAAAACACGTTGCAGCGGTTGTGGTTTTCCTTCGGAATTTACAAATTTGGTTGTATCCGTTCCTCCGGAAACATTGGTTTTCAGCACATCAGAATATTTGGCAGTAAACCTTAAAATCAATCCGTAAACGTAATAAGAGTTTTGGTGTGGAGTAATGCTGTCAGAAAGACGGTGATTTTTGGCATCCCAGGTATTGATCATTTCCCAGTGACCAGCGAGATCGCCCCGGTTAATAAAACTCCAGCGATTCATGCCGTCGATACCTGCATTCGACAATCGGATCACCAGCTCGGCATCGTGGATGAGCGAAATCCAGCGGGCAGGTCCGTCGGTATCTTTTACAATTCCGAAAAGGAACGAACCAAACTCTGCCATAAAAACCGGTAGGTTACCATTTGTGCGGGCAAACTCCTTCCATTTCAGCAAAGCAGTTTCGGTGTGCTGCATGTATGGAAGGTTCGTCCACCAGTCGAATACGCTACCGTAATCGTGAAAAGAAAGCGCGCCAATAAATGGCAGGTATTTGGCTTCGTCTTTAATATTGTATTTGAACGGACCATCGGTGGCAACCAGTTTACAGGACAGTTTCAAATTGTCAAGTTCCGGTTTCATGGCCTGAAGTCCGGCAAGAATATCCTGCGGACTGCCATCGGCAGCTTTCCACCAGCTCCAGCTTTCGTGCGGTTCGTTGTTCACCGAAACCCATTTGATACAGGAATAGTTTCGTTCGTTAATGAGGTAATTCAGCAAATGAGTGTATCCTTTTGCCCATGCCTGAAAATCGTTGGGAGCGCTGCGAAGTTCAGTAACTCTGTCACCCAAAAAGTTCTTGTGTACCAGCCATTTTATATCAGGCCACATTTCGGTAAAATACACATCTACATTCCGGCTTTGACAATAGTCAAGGTATCTATACAGAATGCGCATTTCGCGGTTGTCGAAGGTAAATTCTCCCTTTTCAGGTTCATACATTCCGTGGTCAATTTCCACGCGGCACCAGTCGAAACCCAGCCAGTCGGCATGTTTAAAGATGATGTTCCACCGAGCAGAGTCTTCGGCCGGAGGGTTTCCTCCCCAAACGCTTCCGCCCCAGCTTCGGTATTTGCCGCCATCGGTCGAAACCGGAAGCGAGTCTTCGATGGCATGCATCGAAGCGCCAAAACCGCCCTGCATGGTGTTGATTACCTTGTCGGGGTCGATTGAAATCCGGACTTCTGTTGAGGATTTGGGTTGGCAGGCCCAAAGAGATGCAATTAAAATGATGAAAAGAAAAGAAGCTTTCATATCAGGTTTATTTTCATTAATTTTTCAATACCGAAATTCTTTTACTGCCTCGAAAAAAGCCAGCACATTTTCAAGCGGAGTGTCGGGTTGTATGTTGTGTGCCGGAGCACAGAGATATCCGTTGTATTTTCCGAAGATTTCGATTCGGCGTTTGACCTCATCCTTGATCTGAGCGATGGAGCCGTTTGGAAGCAATTCCTGAATGTCGATTCCGCCAAAAAAGACCAGATCGC
>JBAWZG010000298.1:0-4360 GCA_037143155.1 Bacteroidia bacterium | reverse complement strand
AAAATTCCTGACTATTTTTCAAATGTGATCAAGCCTTTCGAATACGATAAAATTGTCTTGGTTTGTTACTCTGGTCAAATATCCAGTTACGCGACTTCGCTGCTGCGACTGATGGGCTACGGAAATGTATATGCTTTACGCTGGGGAATGAGCAGCTGGAACAAGGATTTCGCCGCCGATTCATGGCTGAAGGCTGTTTCAGACAAGTATGAAAGTAAACTGGAAATGACTGAAAATAAAAGATTTGCCTTGACTGATTTTCCGAAATTGAATTCAGGAAAATCGACTGGCGAAGAAATTATGGCAACCCGTTTCAAAAGCTTGTTTGCTGCCGGATCTGCCGATGCTTTCATCACAGCAGATCAGGTTTTTGAGCAACCACAGAATTTCTATACCGTTAATTTTGAACGGAAAGATAAATACGATTCCGGTCATATTCCTGGAGCAGTGCGCTATAAAACCAGCGGAACATTGGGGATTGTTCCGGAAATGGAATCAATTCCGACCGATAAAGATGTGGTAGTTTATTGCGGAACCGGGCACAACTCCGGATTTGTAACTGCCTATCTGCGTTTGTTTGGTTACAAAGCCAAAACTTTGCTGTATGGCAACAATGCTTTTATGCACAGCAAAATGCTGAAAGATAAAAGTTCGCTTTCCTGGCTTCCTTTTACCGAGGCTGAAGTTGGTAATTTCCCGTATGTGAAGAATTAAGGTCTTGTCACCCTGAACTTGTTTCAGGGTCTCCACTGAAAAGAGATGCTGAAACAAGTTCAGCATGACGAGGTTTAAATAGAATCTTGTTCCAGCCTGGCAGACTTGTCGGGCTGGAATTTGTATTTTAATTCCTCCGGATTTCCTCCGGAATTTAGGATAAAAGCATTATTAAAACCTATCTGATTCAGGATTACCCAGACTTTTGAAGCCGTCGCCACATCGGCCGAATAAAGAATCAGCTTGCCATCCACTCCTTCCAGTATTTTCCGGTTTGTTTGGTCTAACAGGTTTTCAAAAGGAATTTTCATCGAATGTTCAACATGAATGGAATCAGGTAAGTCGCTGTTTCCGATATTCACCACAACCCACGGCCCTTTTAGCTGATTAAGTTGTTCCGGCGAAAGCAGATTGCTGTTATTCTGAATCGCTTGAATTGCGCTTTTTACATCTTTTTTAAACAGGCTTTGGTCTGAAATCCGGATGATGACTAAAATCAGAAGAACAACGATGAGGAGGATGACAAATTTTAAATTTTTAAGTTGTTGCATAATCTCTGATTTTAGAATTTAATTGCAGCCTCCGTCGAGCTTCGATTGATTAAGCCGTTTGGCATTGAAAAACTTTGTTTTCAGGCTATCGGGCAAGCTGTTTATTTGTGTGAATGCTTTGCGGGCATTCAGCCGGTTTTCGAAGCGGGCATTTTCGGTCGGCGTAATTTTTTCTCCTGAATACTGACTGAGCATCACTGTCCGGAACCATTCGTTAAGGCCGCCTTTCATCATGTAATTATTCGGATATCCCAGTCCGGTAACAATTGTCCAGGCATAGCTGGCCGTTTGATCGCCGTTTCCATAAAGGATGTTTTTTACCTTTTTCTGATTTAAAGTCGCTTCCCATAACGGATTTTGAAGATCATCAAACGGAATATTGATGGAACTTGGGATGTTGCATTCTTTGAATTGTGCAGCACTCCGGACATCAATAATTTGAATCGTGCTGTCTTCGCTGTTTACCGCACGGGCCAACTGATCAACCGAAAAATACATGTCTTCGGAAGCCGATTTTGTAAGTAATTCGTTCGATTTCAGTCGAAACGTTTGCGCTGCGTCGAAAGGCAAAAAGGCAAGGATAATTCCAACGCCAATCAGTAATACTGAATATCTGATTCGTGCATCCATGTTTATCTGTTTAAAGGTCATTGGTAATATCAGCCCGGCTGAATTTTTTCTCGGCAAGCTCGGCAATCCAGAATATGGCAACGGCTGCCACGATCAAAATCAAGGTAAAAACTCCGGGTGAAACGCCCATCCATTCGTCGATTCGCATGGCACCTTTGAAATTATCCATGGCCAATGTTTCTATTAATGGATACGTTTCTGCAAATAAAAATGCGCCAACCATTCCGCCAGCCATGAAAATCATTGCGTCAATTTTTCCGATCGAAAGTGCGCTGATTCCGGTTCCGGGGCAATATCCGCCCATGATAAATCCGGCTCCCATAATGACTCCACCAATGATGGCCGAGTTGATGTAATACGGATTCACATAAACCAGCTTCAGGTTTAAAAGACCAAAGAAACTAAGCAACTGCGAACCAACTAAAGCTACGATCGCCGCGGTGAAAAATACTTTTAGCACGGTGGTGTCGTAGCCGTAAAACATTCCGGCCAGTTTCCGGCTGGAGGAAAATCCAGCTTGTTCGAGGGCAAATCCAAAACCGATCCCTATCAAAAAGGCGATCAGAAGATTAAGCCATTCCGGAAATCCGGATATTATTGAAAGTGGTCCCATAGGTTGAATGACTGAATTGTTGAATTACTGAAATTGATCCCGTCATTGCGAAGTAACGGAGCGAATGAAGCAATCTGTAGATTAAGTAAGATTGCCACACTCCCTTTGGTCGTTCGCAATAACGCTTTTAATGTTTTATTTCTCATATCCATAGTTTTCTGAAAAACCAGGCAAAAAGATAGGCCGAACCGAAAATGGCGATCATGGTTACAAAACCGGCAACCGAAAATACCGCCATACCCGAAAGTGCCGCACCACTGGTACAACCACGCGCCAGTTGAGCTCCGTAAACAAAAAATACGCCCCCCAGAAATGCAAACAGCAATCGTTTCTTATTAGATATCTTGGGCGATTTCTCCACTTTAAATGTTAATCGGTGCGCGAGGGCTCCTGAAATAAAACCGCCCAGAACCATTCCGAAAACTTCGAGCGCCAGCCAGTTTTTCAAAGGACTTTCACCATTCTCGAAATACTTGCTGTAATAGGGCGTTTCCATCGCATGCTGATGATCAACAGCGCCTACAATTGCCACCACCGCGAATTTGATGCCACCGCTGGCGCCAAGGCCACGCCCCGAAAAAAACATGGCGGACAAAAGAACCAATCCGAGCAGCACTCCTGCCAGGTAAGGATTCATATATTTTCGTTTTTCCATTCGTGTAAACTATTTGATTTCCGAGTAGTAAGACAATTCAACCGGAAGTATTGTTTTTGGGATTTTTTTATCAGGTAAAAAAATGTCGATAATACGAATTGGATTTGATTTCTAAAAACCCGTGATGGAAGCTCAGGTCATTCTATATCAACACAAAAGATCAATAAAACAATAGCTTAGATGCAAAAATAGCAAACCACTATTTGCTTGGAAATCTTAATAAATTATGCTGTGGCGAAACCTGAAATGAAATTTCAAATGCCAGTTCTACACAAAGAAGCAACTATTGTAACTGAAATAGGAAATGTGAGACTTGAATAGATGGCTGTTAAGCGCAATCAAAACCCGACATATGGGTATGATGCTTCAGAATTTCATTCAACCGAAAAAATCCAAACAATTGACTGTGAATGACATAGTATCAGGAAACCTCTCGTTGAAGAATAATAGACCCAATGAAATTTGATTGAGGAACCTATGCTACCTGAAGGCTCTTCTTCGTTTTTCTGTACAAGTATGAATTTAGAATATTCCTTTTTGCAAATCGCAATTGCTTGTCAGAGTTGACCAATTTGATGTACACATTCTTCGATATTCCGAAGTATTCATAGGTTGCTCCATCAATAAACGAAATTTCAAGCAGAAGTCCTTTGTGCCTGAAATCGGCGATGCCAGATTCAATCGTCACATTGTATTCGTCCAGATTTGCAGCTAAGGTTTCAGGCGCAATACTTACCAAAAAGTGATAGGCATCAATGATTTGCCGACTTTTTATTTCAGCTTCATCAACCAGAACATCACCCTCCTGAAAATTATCAGGATGCCATTCCTTCACCAGACTTCTATAGGTAGTTTTTAATTTTCTGAGATCAGTGTCATGTTCAACACTAAATAACTTCTTGTATTCATTAATCCGCTTCATAGATGCTCCTTTTCGAAATAACTCAATATCTGTTTTGTGCTTTTTGCACAATACCGGATTTTATAAATCCGCCGCAAAACTACTTAAATATATAGTTCTGAATGCTAAGTAATTATTAACTTTTCCGCTAATTCAGGCAATAAAAAAGAGGAATAAAACACTTTTCAGCAATTGAATGGAAAAAGTATCAAAGTCTCCAATTTCGTTTCAAGCCGGTTATTTAGCTGATTTGTTTCCAACGGTGTAGCGCCATTCCTGCTAAATACTTATATTTA
>JBAWZG010000297.1:0-4380 GCA_037143155.1 Bacteroidia bacterium | reverse complement strand
TTGACAAGCTAATTTCCTTCAATCATAAAATTCATGAAGGAGGGTTCGATTCGGAATGGCCTTGTTTCAAATTGATTTTAAATAACGGAACTCAATATCATCCTTATAAGTTTCTAAGAGAATTAATTGTCGAAGACATCAGTATCAAGGCATCGGTTTCAGATGTCAGTAACCTTACATTATCAAATTCAGCGGGCAACCTGGACCATTCAATTCCATATACTCCTTTTGGACCTGCTCCTTTTCCCGGCAGTTATTTGCGAATTCAAAATCCGTTAATCCTGCAAAAACACCTGTCGGAACTGAAGTTTAAAATAAGCTGGATTGGGCTTCCGCAATCTGAAAATGGCTTTACGGATTATTACCGGGCTTATCCTTATGCAATCGATAACAAAATATTTAAAGCCCAGATTGCCCAAACAAGAAATGGCAACCAGACCCACGAGAAACAAAACAGTCAGATATTCGGGCTTTTTAAAACTGAAGGTGAGTCCTTATCTAATGAACCGTGTGAGATTAAAGTAGATCTTCAAAACCTTGATTTTAAGAATCAGATCGATCCATCCAGCAGAAATATGGATGAAAATGCCAGTCCGCTCTTTATTGTTTTGACCAGTCCTGATATCGTTTTTGGCCATCATGTATTTGCAAACCTCTATGCCAAAGCTGCTCTGAAAAGCAGCAGATTCAAAAGAATTCCCATCGATTTGCCAAATCCGCCTTATACTCCTGTGATTGAACGTCTGGAGCTTAGTTACTCGAATACAACCAGGGAAATCATGTTAAGGAAGCTCGACAATAAGGGAACTGATATCAAATTGGTACATATTTATCCATTTGGACACATTCAGGTTTTTCCGGGTCCGGTAAAAGCCCAGAGTTTTCTTTTACCTCAGATAACCTACAAAGGGAATTTGTTCATCGGATTAAAGCAAGTCGCTGCAAGTGATATTGTATGCATAGGTTTTGATTTAATACCCGCGGTATATATCCATACGGTAATCAATGCGCCAAAAATCGAGTGGGAATATCTCTCTAACAACGAATGGCAACGTTTTGAGGGTTTGTTGCTTGAAGACAGCACGAATGGCCTGATTAAATCAGGAATTGTAAAAATCGAAATTCCAAAATCGGTCCAATTCGATAATTCAAGCCTTCCTCCGGGGAAGTTTTGGATCAGGGCTGTATCGAACGGGAAAGAAGATCTTAATTCAAGAATAAAAAATGTATTTACCCAGGCCGTTTTTGTCACTTCGGATAGTTCATCTTCCAATGTGCTGCCTGCACTGAACGAGGGCGATAAGGTTCAGAAAATCAATTTTATCGGGAAGAATGGCATCGGTAAAATTACGGGTCCTTTTGCATTTGAATTGAACGATTCAATGGAAAATGAAGAATCTTTTTATAGCCGCATCAGTGAACAAATGAGGCATAAAAACAGGGTGGTCACTAACTGGGATGTGGAACGAATTATTCTTGACCGGTTCAAAGAAATTGAAAATGTAAGGGTTTACGGAAGAAATAGTCACCCCGGAGAGTTAGTAAAAGGAAGTAACCTGCAAATTGTATTGATACCTAAAAACAAATTAAATGACAGGGCGGGAAAGCAAAGTAATATGGTAAACTTCTACACGCTCATGGAGATCAAGGAATATATTTCACGGTTTGTTTCACCCTATGCAAAAGTTGAAGTTTCAAATCCGGTATATGAACAGTTAAAAGTTAAGTGCAGTGTAAAGTTTAAGGATTTTCAAAAAAGAGGTTATTTCAGAAATGTTCTGAACAAAGAGTTAATCAGCTATTTGTCGCCTGACATTGAAAACTCATCCATTGAAAAGGGATTCGACGAATCCATTTCAAAAACTGAAATCCTGAATTTTATTGAAAGCAGGCCCTATGTCGAATTCGTATCACAATTTTCGGTATTGCAACTGGTTAATGTCCGGAAAGAATACAAAATAATTGACACTGCAAAAAATGAGAGTATCAAAGAACTTCGGACTATTTCTGCATATGCTATTCTCACATCCGCTCCTGAACACCAGATTGAAATCATCACTGATGAGGAAACATTACCGCCTAAAGCATCAGGAATAGGTGATTTTTCAATCGAATCGGATTTTGTTGTAAGTGATGCCCAGGGAAATTATAATTAAAATATAGGAATGAAAAATCAAGAGAACATTACGGATAGGAAAGAACTTAAAACCTTTTTTAAAAAAGGCAATCTTCCCGATGAAAATGCTTTTAGAAAGCTTATCGATTCCACTTTTAATAAGGCGGATGACCGGTTGGATATTGATAATGAAGACGGATTGTTGATTTATCCTTCAGAAAACGAGAAACTCTTAAGTTTTTTTGAGGATAAGGATAAGGAAGTTGCTTCATGGGCTTTGTTTATTTCGAAGAAAGAGACCAAAGGAATTTCATTTAATAAAATTGGATCCTTAAAAGAAAAAGTCGATCCTCCCACACTTTTTCTCAAGGAAGAGGATGCCAGAGTCGGGATAGGAACCGGGAATCCAAGTCAAAAACTTGAGGTGAATGGACTAATTGCTTCAGCAGGACGTGTTGGAAATTACCTTGAAAGTTCAATGCTTGCGGATGGTAATTGGCATAATGTTTTTTCCAAAGAGCCTCTAAACGGGTGCAATGCCTATGAAATAATGGCCTATGCTGAAGATCCCGATGATGGCAAATATTCATTGATGCATGCTATTGCTGTAAGTACATTCGGAAATTCGAAACCAAAAATTACAAAGACCTGCGCTCATTATGGCAAATGGTGGAATAAAATCGATATCCGTTGGGAATCCAGGCCGTCAAAGATTGAGGAAAAACCTCCTGGCGACAAAGGAAAGTTTTTTGATATTTTGGGATGGTGGAAAAATTTGAAGATACTGGAACATAAAGATGCCCTGAATTACAACCTGCAATTGAGAACCAAAAGTAAATATGGAGACGAAAATAATAAAGTCCTTATAACCTTTAAAGTTTCAGTTTTATGGGGACCCGATTATATCAAAACAAATAAACTATCTGAAGATCAGTAATGAAACAATCTGCCATTTTTTCCGGAGACGAAGTTGAAAGTACAAGTTTGAATTTTGCGGAACTTCGCGATTTGGGATTAGACTACGTCCAGAATCTGAGTGGCGATGTCTGGACTGATTACAATTCACACGATCCGGGCGTTACCATTTTAGAATCGCTATGCTATGCAATCACCGATTTAGCTTATCGTACTTCGTTGCCGGTTGAAGATCTTCTAACTCCGGCAGACGGATTGCCTGTGGTACCAAAGAATAATGCATTTTTTACACCATCCACCATATTCAGTTCACATCCCGTTACGCTGAAGGATACAAGAAAAATGATCATCGATCAGTTTGAAGAAATTCAAAATGTGTGGATATCTGCGAAAAAAAATTCAGGATATGAGGAACAATCAAGTGGCATTAACCAGGTAGAGATATTGCCAAGATTGCAATTTCTAAACGTATTAAGTTCAGACTCAAATCAAGAAGAAGCATTTCTAAACAAGGTCAATATTTTTTTAGCTGAAAACCGAAATCTTGGGGAACGCTATGAGAAGGCAATTCTGCTTAAACGTCAAGATATTAATATTCAATTTGATATATACCTTCTCGATCATGCCGATATAGAAATTACCATTGCAAAGCTTTTTCTAAAATTACTTGAATTTATTTATTGCCGCGTTGAATACCATAGTTTTAATGAAATGAAGGAAGCCGGCTATACAATGGAGAAAGCCTTTGCCGGACCCCGGTTAAAAAATGGGTTTATTAAAGATGACATACTTCAAGACCGAATCGAAACCATTCATATAGACGAGCTTCAAAAGTTATTTTCAAAAGTTATTGGCATATCTAAATGCGATGTTAAACCATTTAAAATCAATGGTATAGAATCAAAATCAATCACTTCCGAAAAAGGAAGGTTTTTTCATTTGCTTGTTGATGATAATTCGAAAGACACTATTGACAACCGATTTGATAGTATTTATGATAACATGAATGTTTATCTAAATAACCAGAAGCTCAGTGTTTTAAACCGGCAAAAGATTAATGATTTATTTACGGAAACATGGTCTAAAAAATACCGTGGTTACCACATCGGAAAATCTCTTAATGAGTTTTTTTACAACAAATTATACGGCACATACCGAAATCCCGCTGAATACTATTCCATCCAAAGACATTTCCCGATGATCTATGGAATTGGTGAGGAAGGATTATCGCAAAACGAACACGCAGAGAGGCGTGGTAAGGCATTGCAGCTTAAAGCATATCTGATGTTTTTCGAGCAGCATTTAGCCAACCATTTGGCACAACTCGCGAACTTGAATGAGTTTTTTAA
>JBAWZG010000296.1:0-4416 GCA_037143155.1 Bacteroidia bacterium | reverse complement strand
GTGACTGCACAGGATATTCACGCCAACATCAGATTATTCGCTGACGGCAAGGAAATCAAAAACCAACAGATAGAACTAAAGAGCAAGGCTTCAAAAGAGGTTTCTTTTGACATAACTCCTGAAATCGGGAATTACCCGGTTCGAATCGAAAACAGTGACGAACTGATGCTTAAGGTATTAAAATTCAAAGCACTAAACCTGACGAAAGAAAAGCTGTACACCTACATTTCGCCGAAAGCAAAACCTGCAGTGGTTGAAATGAAACAGAAGGAAAACCGGTACATTCTAAAAGCAAGTGGTTGGGATTTTTACCACGCTGAAGATGCTTATGCGACAGTATATTTGAAACAGCTAAGCGGCGATTTTGTAGCCACCGTAAAAATTGCATCTTTCGGAAACCGCACCAGCGAATGGTACCGGTCGGGATTATTTGTCCGGAACGACATCAGCAAAAGTTTCGATGTGGACCGCGGAAGCAAAGGCTCAGTTTTGATGTTCAGCACGCCCGGTCGTGCCGGAATTGAATACGATGAATTTGGAAATGGTTGCATGCACAAGGCTGCCAGCGAAAATCTTCCGGAGAATTCGCCCACCCCAATCTGGATTCGTCTGGAACGACATGGCGATCGTTTTACCGGTTACATTAGTTTAGACGGTAAGAAATGGATCATCAAACGGCAAACCAACTTGATTCCAGGAATCGGGAAAGCAGTTGATCTGGGTCTGGCAGCAGGAGCTCCAGACCAAAAACAATACACTGTTGAATTTGAAGAATGGAAAGTGAAAGTGGCTGACGAATAAATCAGGAAAAGCTTAATCTGCATTTCATTTTGTTTTTTAATACAGAAATTCATCTGGCCAAAATTTAAGCCAATTTTAAGATTCTTCTAATCATTCATGAATACCGGTTGCCTCATCTTTGTAATAAAAAATACGACTATGATTTCAGCAACACATCTCCATGCCATGATTATTCACTTTCCGATCGCCCTTTTAATGGCCGGGTTTTTTTCGGAAGTAATTGCACTATTCATTAAGAAAGAATTTTTCAAGGATGCAGCATTTTATCTTTTGATCCTTGGTGCCTTGGGCGCAACTGCTGCCTATCTCACCGGAAGTTATGCCGGTGAAGGAATTGAAGAAGGTCCGTTGAAAAATCCGATGGAACTTCACGAACAGGCTGCTACGATTACGCTTTGGCTCGCCATTGTCACCGCTTTGTTCCGGAGTGTAATTTATTACTTAAAATACAACCGGAGCTGGACCAAATGGCTTGGAATTATTCTTTTTGCCTTGCTGGCAGGAGGAGTTGCCAGAACCGGTTACCTGGGCGGACAATTGGTTTATAGCCATGGTGCTGGCGTAGAATTGACGCTTCCTGATTTTAATGCAGCACCCGACAAAGATTAATTGCTTTCTGTATCTTTGAATTCCTATCATAACGAATTTCAAAGATGCGAATACTAATTGTAGAGGACGAACCTTCTATTTCCAATTTCATCAGGGATGGATTGGAGGAAGAAGGTTTTGCCGTTGATGTTGCCGACAATGGAAAGAAAGGATTGCAGCTTGCTCTGGATAACCTGGAGGAATACGATGTGATTTTGCTCGACTGGATGTTACCCGGAATGAGCGGAATCGAAATTTGCCGCAACATTAGGTTGGAAAACAAGGTAGTTCCCATCATTTTTCTGACGGCAAAAGATACTGTTGATGATGTTGTTTTCGGACTGGAAAGCGGAGCCAACGATTACATCCGAAAACCATTTTCGTTTGAAGAACTCCTTGCCCGGATTCGCGTTCTGATGCGCAAAAATGAAACTCAATCGATAGTTTTTTCTGCCGGAAACATTGAAATGAACATCGAAAAACATACGGTTACCAAAAATGGGCGACCGGTTGAGCTGACTCAAAAAGAGTTTTCGTTGCTCGAATATTTTCTTCGGAATAAAGGAAAGGTATGCCGGCGCACGCGAATCATCGAAAATGTCTGGGATATCCATTTCGATTACGACAACTCGGTGATTGACGTTTACATCAATGCCCTGCGCAAAAAGCTGGATGAACCCGGCAAACCCTCTCTGATCACCACTGTGCGTGGAGTCGGGTATAAAATTGAAACCAACGAATGAACTTGAGATTTAAAAACCGGATCGCACTTTTTAATACGCTTGCAGTTGCTTTTACAACAGCTCTGGTTTTTCTTGTCATCTATTTGGTAGTTTACAAAACAGCCTACAAACACCTGGATGATGATATTTTATTGGAAAAGGAAGAGGTTTTCAGCAACCTCGACTGGCGGCGCGATTCAATTATCATCAAGAAAATGCCGGAATGGGACGAAGCCGAGCACAATAAAATTGAAGTTAATCCGACCTTTCTTCAAATCGCAGATATTAAAGGCAATGTCATCTTTCGCTCCAGTAATTTGTTGAAAAACCAGATTCTTTACAGTCCCGGCCACGACCGTGAAACATTCTACAACGATCAAATCAATGATCAGCGAATCAGGCTCGGACAGTTCCCAATCCTGAATGAAAGCGGAGGAAATATAGGCAAATTAACCATTGCCATTTCGGAACAGGAATCTTTCAGCATCCTCAATAATTTGATTTGGGTATTGCTGTTGTCGTTCCCACTGGTTCTGATCGTACAATTTGTGGTTTCGTCGCTGGCTGCATCAAAGGCTATTCAGCCTGTCCACCGGTTGATTCAAACTGCTTCAGGAATAGGCGATTCAAACATCAGTACGCGCCTGGTTTTGCCCGATCATCAGGATGAATTGTTTGAGCTGACCAAGACTATCAACGAATTACTTGCCCGCATTGAAGCAAGTTTGCTGCAGCAAAAACAATTTACCAGCGATGCATCGCACGAAATCCGGACACCGCTGGCTGCTATCAGGGGAACATTGGAAGTTTTGATTCGCAAGCAGCGTGAACCCCAGGTCTATGAAGAAAAAATTTCCGATGTGATCACCCAGGTCGACCGGCTGAATGCTTTGCTCGAACAATTGCTTCAACTGGCCCGAATTGATTCTTCCAATATCATGGCTAAAAATGAAATCATTCCACTTTCTCAGCTAATTTCAATATTACATGGAAAATGGAAATCAAAAGCTGAAGAAAGAGGAATCAAACTTCAACTTGATATTACTGAAGATGCAGTTGTGACAGGCGATAAAATCTTTCTGGAATTGATACTCGACAATTTAATCAGCAATGCCATAAAATATGGCAAAGAAAATGGTCGCGTTTTCCTGAACTGGGATAATGCCTCTAAATCACTTTCAGTAAAAGATGATGGCATTGGAATTTCAGCCGAGGTTCTCCCCAACATATTTAACCGGTTCTTTCGTACCGATGAATCCAGAAGTTCAGCTGTGAGTGGAAACGGACTTGGCCTCTCGATTGCAAAAAGACTGGCCGAAATGCAACAAATCAACTTGATTGCAGAAAGTCAGCCCGGCACAGGCAGCATCTTTACGCTTCAGTTTCCCCGCTAATTTTATTAAGCTGATTTTAAGAATCGCTAAAGGAAGTCTGAATGTACACTCCCGTACATTTGTTTCATAAAATAATTCTAAAAAAAAATAACATGAAAAAGACATCAATCAGTATGATTTTCTTAGCAGCTGCATCAGTTTTTCTGTTCCAATCGTTCACCAGCAATACCGTTTCGTCAAAAAGCGCAGTTACTGCAGTTGCAGCAGCCGACGCGAAAACGGTCAACTTCCAGAATATGCAGGACGCTTTCAAAGGCGAAACCACTGCAAGTGCCAAATATGCTGCATACAGCAAAAAAGCTGAAGAGGAAGGATTTCACGAAATCGCCATGTTGTTCAAGGCTGCATCAGCATCAGAAAAAATTCATGCAACCAATCACAAGGCAGTTTTAGGCGAAGGTGGTCAAAAAGTTCCAGTCATTACTCCGGAATTTACGGTAAAATCGACCAAAGAAAATCTGAAGGATGCGATCACTGGCGAAGGTTATGAAGTGAGCACCATGTATCCCGAGTTCATGACCAATGCCAATACAGCCGGAAATCAATTTGCACTTGTAAGTTTGAATTACGCCTATAAAACGGAGCAAAAGCACAAAGTTTTTTATGAAAAAGCACTTGCTGCTATAGAAAGCAACACAGTAAAAACGTTACCATCAGTTTATTTTGTGTGCCCTACCTGCGGAAATACTTATGACAATGCAGCACCAACACGCTGCGGAATTTCAATGACCGGTGGTGAAAAATTTATTAAAATCGATAAACTGAACAGTTAAGCTAAGTTTGTTATAGTTTCTAAGTTGGAGGCCCCGGAGAAATCCGGGGTTTCTTTTGTTTAAACCAATTCTCCCTTCCGTCGAATCAGGTTGCAGGGAAAAGGACGGAAGCTAAACAGGTAGTTTAAATTTCATGAC
>JBAWZG010000295.1:0-4424 GCA_037143155.1 Bacteroidia bacterium | reverse complement strand
ATTGAACTGTTGCATTTTTTGCAACTATTCCACAGCAACCAAATAATGCTGAGTTCTGAAATATAATGTATTTGCGGAGATAGCCGGTGTTGCCATACATACATCTTTCAAAGCATTTATAGAGAGTTGCTGAAATACTGGGCCTGACTTGATCACAAATATATTCCCCTCTTCAGAACTAAAATAGAGTTTCCCGTCAGCAGCTATTCCCGATGCGGTGAAAGCATCCTTCAAACTCTCTTTGTATTTCAGCTCTCCGGTCAGGGCATCGAAACAGGTGAGCTGACCGTTTACCTGAAGATTGTATAAATATCCTTCATAAATGAGCGGTGTTTGCATATAAGCTCCTCCCCGCTTGACACTCCATGCTATGTATTTATTTTTGGTACTATCGGGAGCCAAAGTGATGTCGCCTGTTGCATTTGGACGTACCGCAAAAATCGGAGAAAACTTTCCGTGTGCACTATTCAGGAAGATCAGATCATTTGCGATCACCGGAGTTGGCGTAGGAATGTCGCCTCCGTTGCTTAGGCTCCAGATTTCTTTCCCTGTTTCGAACTCGTAACCGCCGATATGCATGAAGCCATTGGCAATGATTTGAGTCTTTCCATTTTTGGAATAAATTGCAGGCGTGCAATAGGTCTGAGCTTCGTCAGCCCTTGAAGTTCTCCAGATTTCATTGCCGGTGGCGAGATCCAGACTTGCAATGAAAGGATTTTTCGGAATATCGCACTGAAGGATTATCCGGTCTTTGTATATGATTGGCGAACTTGAATAACCCCACTCAATTCCAGGCGTGTTGTTCCATCCCGGATTCATTAAACCCATATCTTTCTTCCAGATCAGATTCCCTTTAAAATCATAGCAATACAGGCCTTCTGACCCAAAGTGAACGACCAGGTACTTACCATCGGTAGCTGGAGTACAATTGGCCTGCGATGCTTTGGTATGTCTTTTCGACTTTGGAATTCCCTTATGGGCAACTCTTTCCCAGATAATCTTTCCTGAATTTTTATCCAGGCAATAGACTTTAAATTCGTGTTCGACGCTGTCATTTGCTTCATCGATGTCGCCATACAGACCAACTTTGAGCGTTTCGTTGTTCTTACTGTTCGAGGCAGTTGTCACAAAAAGGTAATCATCCCAGACGACAGGACTCGAATGGCTCAGTCCGGGAATCGGAGTCTTCCATTTGATGTGTTCACCAGTTTCGGTGCTCCATGTTGACGCTGTTTTCGAATTTCCGATAAAACCGCAAGCCCACGGACCTCTGAAGCTGGGCCATTGTTGGTTGTATGGGATTTGTGACTGAAGATCAGGACTGAAAAAGCCTAATAAAACGAGTGAAAGAATAAGCCAGATCAAAGTGGTTTTCATAGCATTTTGGTTTTTTGGAGTTTCTCTTAATTCAGTTTTTGTCTAATTGGTTTCTTTGGCAACTTTCAGAGAGCCTGAATTCAAATTTAATCTTTTTCAGCTTCCAAAAGAATTTATACCAAATCAATTGTTCCAATAAGTCAAGCTGATTTTTTTAAACAATAATTTTCAAGTAATAAAACAAATCGGAAGAGTAATCTGTTAATAAAGGATATTTTTGTCTTTTATTAATTTAATGGAGTTTTCATATTATAACGAACTATTAATTCAAATTCAATGAAAAAAATCTTGCATATCATTTCGAGTCCAAGAGGCGAAGAATCCTTTAGTATTAAACTGGGTAACTCAATCGTTGAAAAGATTCAGGCAGCCTATCCGGGTAGTACCGTCAAAGAAAATAATCTGGTAGAAAAACAGTTTCCACATTTGGAAGAAGCACAAATAACTTCTTTTTATACTCCGGAAGAATACCGAACACCGGAAGGTATTGAAGCGCTCCGAAATTCTGATGAAGCCATTGGTGAGATTATGGATGCAGATACGATTGTGATCGGGGCTGCTTTCTACAATTTCAGTATCCATTCCACTTTAAAAGCATGGATTGACCATATTTCGAGGGTTAATGTAACTTTCCGCTTTAACGAGAACGGCCCCGAGGGACTTATACATGGCAAAAAAGTTTATATCGCCATTGCATCAGGTGGTATTTATTCCGAAGGTTTAATGCAGTCATACGACTTCGCTGCACCTTACCTTACAGCTATTTTAGGTTTTCTTGGATTAACCGATGTAAATATTATCCGGGTGGAAGGAACAGCCATTCCCGGAGTAAAAGATTCTGCCTTAGAAAAAGCGATTAATAGCATCGTTTTATAATTGCTTAAATACTCTTGAAGGAGCCAGATTATGTCTGGCTCCTTCCTTTTTGTATCGCATTGAAAATCAAAAATCAATTCCGGAGTAACGCCTATGCTTCGTTTTAAAAAAGTATTCAAAAAGTCAATTCTCACAGATTATTCCAGTCCTCAAAAATTCAGTTTCAGTCCCTTCTCTATCCGTTTGGCTACTTTTTATCCGGATATTTTCAGAACGATGTATCTTTGAATGATAAAAAGAATGGGTTTGAAATTTGATCCGAACAATTTATTTTTTCTTGTTGCACGAGATGTGCCATATAAATAAATGGTTTGTACTATATTTAAACTCTTGAAAAATCAAACTATTTCCAACTAAAAAATAAAGACAATGAGTACGTTACGAAACAGAAGAGACTTTTTTAAAATTTCAGCCGTAGGTGCCTTAGGTATGACGGCTCTTGGTTCACTTGCCTTTAAATCGGATGCAGTTGACCGGAAAAGCTTTGGCGTTGGTCTGCAATTGTACACGATACGTGATGCCATGACCGCAGATACTCTTGGCACATTGAAAAAATTATCGGACCTCGGGTACAAAAACCTCGAATTGGCCAATTATTCGAAGGGCAAATTTTATGGATTTGCTCCAAAAGAATTCAGTAAGATAATCAAGGATTTAGGCATGGAAGCTGTCAGCAGCCATTCAGCAGTTGAATCAGCAGGTATCACCATCGAAACTGCAAAAATTATGGCCGATTCACATGCTCAACTTGGAGTAAAATATTGTATTCAGCCATGGATTGAACCTGTTGACCGGAATATCGAAAAATATAAAAAGATGATTGGCGACTGGAACAAAGTGGGTAGAATCATGAAGGACGTCGGAATACAATTTGGTTACCATAACCACAATTTCGAGTTTGCAAACCTCAATGGAGTTGTACCTTACTTTGATGTATTTTTACCGGAAATGGACAAAGATCTCATTACGATGGAATTAGATCTTTTCTGGGCAACAAAAGCTGGTCAGGATCCGGTAGCTATGTTCAATAAATATCCGGGCAGATTCCAGCTCCTTCACTTCAAAGATATGAAGACGAAGCAGGCTCCGTTCTATGAGGTGATTAAAGATGATATTACTTGTGTAGGTTGCGGTGTTATTGATTTTAAAGCGATTCTGAGGTCGAAACAAGTTGCCGGTGTAAAATACACCTTTGTTGAAGACGACAATCAGGGTAATGGTAAACCATTTGAAGCGTTGGAAAGCAGCATCAACAATCTTACAACTAAGATTTTGTAATAACCCTTATTCACATGAAACATAAACCCGGGTTCTTTTTGAACACCGGGTTTTTTATTGGTCATGATTATTGAAATGATCAGTTCAAATCAGAACTTATTGATTCGCTTCTGTATCAGAAATTTTGAATTGATTATTAATAAGGACCTGAAAGGCTTCGCTTGAAATTTTTGATTCGCCCCGAAACGGGTTGTTCAAGTCATAACAAAGAAACATTCCCATCGAGAACATTAAAGCTACAAAAAAATTCATAATGTACTGAATGACTACATTCTGCGTTTTGTAAAAGAAACTAAGAAAGATGGTGACAAAGCTTCCTGTAAATAAAATATACCAAACCATATCAGGTAAGTAACTCAACGTCCGATGGACTCTGTTTCTTCTCAAGTCAGAAAGCTGAACATAAATCGGATAAATATTGGAGTAGAAATATCGCTGATCGTCTGGCATATTAAACAAACCATGTATTTCACCCCGTATTTGCATAAACGCATCCTGGGTTATTTTGCTTGGTTCATTGTTCGCCAGTGAAGGCCATTCATCAACAATTAATGAATTGGTGTAATCTCTGATTGCTTTTCTTAAAGGTGTTCTTTTTGATTCTGGAAGGTGATATGTTTGACTGTACATATTTGCCAGTGAATTGGATTCAGTCGCAATCTGAGCATCCATTTTTTCCCAGTTATTCCAAACCGTAACAACCACAAATGTGATGAACAGAGAAAAAAGAACTCCCGAAATATTCAGCGTATTGATTACCAATTCATTGGAAGATTCATTGGATCTGTTGTTGGTAAACTTTAAAAAAATGGTTAATCCGATAACAGAAAACGAAACGTAAAGCAGTACCCATGAATAGAGGTGGTCCCAAATTGAATATGAAATCATAATTT
>JBAWZG010000294.1:0-4444 GCA_037143155.1 Bacteroidia bacterium | reverse complement strand
ATTGACCATGCCGTTCAGGAAATTCCATACAAAGCTTTGAAAGAGGAACTGTTGAAACGAGGGCAGGTACTTTCGTTGACTGAGTTTTGAAAGTAATAATTTGACTACTTCTAAAAAAATAATCTCGACGTAAATCCTTGCCATTTCCAGACCGTTTTACGACAATCGAAAGCATTTTTGCCCCTGCTGACCACTTTAAAATTGAACCTTCCCGGAACCGTAATTTTGCTTAGGAATTCGCCTGCACCATCAGGAAACAGGTAAAACCATATCAAAATCAGGAAATTATCCGATTTTTATTGAAGTCATGGTCAGCGATCCCATCACCGCTTTATCGTTGAAGAACGAAACGGATTCGTTTTCCTCTTTCAAAGCCAAAGTATAAAGCAGCGGCAAATAATGATCGGGCGTTGGAACTGCCAATTGAACCTCGCGACCCAAAGCAGAATAATTTATCAATTCCTTGTGTTTTCCGGATTGGATCAGTTGTTTAAACGTATTATTGGCCTGAATCGCCCAGTCGAAACCGTATTCCGGATCATTCATTTTATCCCAGGCCACCATCCGGAGGTTGTGTACGAGGTTCCCGCTTCCGATAATTAGCACACCTTTATTCCGGAGTGCCGACAATTGTTTGCCCAAATCGTAATGATACTGAGGCCCCTGACTGTAATCCAAACTCATTTCGATGACCGGAATGTCGGCATTCGGATACATATTTTTAATGACACTCCAGGCGCCGTGATCCAATCCCCACTTTTCATCCAATCCAACCACTGTTTTGGTGATCGTTCGTTTGGTTTCATTGGCCAGTTCCGGACTTCCGGGAGCTGGATACTGAACATCGAACAATGCTTTTGGAAAGCCACCAAAATCGTGAATGGTTTGTGGTTTTGGAACTGCAGTGACAAAGGTTCCTTTGGTTTCCCAATGCGCCGAAATACATAAAATGGCCTTGGGCCGTAACAAGGTTTTGCCGAGATTTTCCCAGGTTTCCGAAAACTCATTGTCTTCGATGGCATTCATCGGACTTCCATGACCGACAAACAAAACAGGCATCCTTGGCGTATTTTCGACAAAAGTCATTAACTGATTGATTTCATTGTATTTCATGGCTTTCAGTGCTATTGGTAACAAAAGAGCTGATCCTATAAAAGATCGACGGTTCATATATTTGACCAATTATTAAAAAGTAATTTGTCATCCTGAACTTCCTGCCCGCACGCTTGGCAGGCGGGGTTTCAGGAACTCAGATGATTAGAGTCAGACCCCGAAATAAACTCGGGGTGACTCCAGTCTTGTATTTATTAGCTCACTTTAACCAATTCAACGTCGCCGCTGATTTTCACTTCTTCGCCAACCAATACGCCGCCGGCTTCGAGCGCTGCATTCCAATTCAGTCCAAAGTCTTTGCGGTTGATTTTTCCGTTGATCGAAAATCCGGCTTTTACATTTCCCCAAGGATCTGAATTGACCCCGCCAAATTCGACAGCTAAGGTAACCGATTTGGTGACTTCTTTAATGGTCAGGTCACCGGTTAATTCGTAGATATCGTCGCCCAGATCTTTCATTCCGTTTCCGGCAAAAGTGATCTTTGGATATTTTTCAGCATCGAAAAAATCGGCGCTTTTCAAATGCGCATCGCGGTCGGCAATTTCAGTGTCGATCGATGCGGTGTTCAGCGAAAAGTTAATGACTGCGCCTGAAAAATCATTTTCATCGCTGTTTACCTGTCCTTCGAATTCCTTGAAATTACCCAGTACATTCGAAATCATAAGGTGTTTTACTTTAAAAGCGACTTTGCTGTGTGATGGGTCGATTGCCCATTTTGTTTCCTGTGTTTTCATTTCGTTTTATTTTATTTGATTAATATTAATATCTGTTTTCTAATTAATTATTTACCTAATCCCAATTGATTCATATAGGTTTGATTATCCCAGAATAAGGATTCTTCAAACATGATTCCATTTTTCCAATGTCCGATTGTACACATCGGTAGTTTGAATGATTTCCCTGTTGGCTGGATGAATTTTCCGTTGCCAATTGGCATCGGTTTGGAGAAAGTTCCTTCCATAATTCCCATAACACAGGTCCATTCGCCGGTGTTGTTACCGAAACGAATAGGATGTTGCTTGATCCGCGTATCAGGAGCATAAACAAACATAGCGCTCAAATCTGCAATATGTTTCTCAATGCCCGTTGTAAAATGTCCGTCCGGCCAGTTTACTTTGATATCTTTTGAATGACTTTCGTGTAAACGTAACCATTCCTGATTACTGAATACGGTGAAGTCCAATGTATCGAAAGTAACAAGATTCTTTTTCAGCATAGCTTCCCCTTCAGCATATTTTTTTAATACGATGGTCATCGAATCGATTTTTGCCTGCAACTCTTTGGAATGTCCCGTCTGTGCCCAAGTAATGTTAAAAGTTGCTGTTGCCGAAAGAACCACAACTAATGTGATTGCCTTGAAATTTAATGTGTTCCTTTTCATTTTTTTTATTTTAAAGTATTTGTACTGTTTTGACCATGCAAAGATGCACTCATCAACAAGGCAAGCGGTAACAGTTTCAGGAAAAGGAGTGGTACTTTTAGGAAATAATGCTTTGCGACATTTCTCGAAAACGCGACGGAGTCATACCCATTTTGGCATGAAACACCCGGGTAAAGTAGGATTTTTCGTTGTACCCGAGCTCAAATCCAATCTCGGAAATTGTTTTGGATGAATGCAATAGCAGGTTTTTTGCTTCGATCAGTTTGCGGGCATCAATGATTTCTGATACGCTTTTCTGAAAGTTATTTTTGCAAATCAGGTTCAGGTTTCGTTCCGACATGTTCATCTTTCCGGCATAAAACGAAACCCCTTCAGCTCTCCGGAAGTTTTCTTCCAGAATTTTCAGGAAGTTGTTGAAGGTGGTAATCTGGGAGGCTTTGGTTACGCTTTCCATGGGCAGATTTCGTTTCCGTTCGGCATCAACCATGGCCAGGAATCCCTCAACCAAATGACGAATGGTGGTATTATCTGCAAATTCCTGCCGGTACTCACCCTGAATAATTTCGCATAAGGTGGTAAACTTGCTCAAGCAGGCATCTGTTGATAGCGGGATATTGGTTGAAGTAAAAAAATTGGAATAAAAATTCAGGTTCGAATTCGGGATAAATTCGGGTTGGTAATTGATGACCCACCCTCGCAAATCCTTGTGCGGAACCAGTTTGTGCATTTTATTCATCGACACATAGCTGGCGGCCGATGCCTGAACTACTTCCACCTTGAAATCGATATAATGTTCAAGGCTACCTTCGGTAATCAGAATCAGTTCTTCAAAATCATGAAAATGCGGGCCTTCTGTTCTTGTAAGAAGATCCTCTACCAGCTCCTGCGTAATTTCGAAAATATGAAATAGCTTATCCATGAATTGGGCTCAAGATAGTAATTTTCCGATTACCTGATTTCCTCGGTTCCGTCCTGATGGCGGGCAAAGCGGCCCTTTTCGCGCGGATGCACCTGATCGCGCCTCGACCATGGCCAGCCACCAAATTCGGTACGCTGGTAGTCGTGCATGGCTTGCTGAATCTCAGCATTGGTATTCATCACAAATGGTCCGTATTGAACAACCGGCTCGATAATGGGTTTCCCCTGAAGCAACAGAAAATATCCATCCGAATTGCCGTTTTCAACGATCTGCTCCCGATTTGCCTGAAGTTGAATGGCTCGCTCTGAAGGAATTTCATTTCCATCGATTTGGATTGAAGAACCCTGATGAAAATACAGCGTTCGGTTAACCTCTTCACTGGCAGCCGGAATTGTCCATTGCGTTCCAGCTTCCATTTTAATTGTCCAGATGGTGACTTCATTTTCAGGGTCAGCAGCCCACGAATCTGGGGCGGGATCAAGTGCTGTCATGTTTCCTAAAGTTCCGGCAATTACATTGATTTCAACCAATCTTCCCGATTCGTCAGTAACCCGAACAACTGGAATATCTTCGGACCAAAGCATTTTAAAATGTGGTTTTGCAAATTTATTGGCTTTTGGCAGATTGAGCCAAAGCTGGAACATTTCAGCTGGATTCCCGGTTTCTTTGTTCAGCAAAGGGAACATTTCGCTGTGCTGAAGTCCGGCACCAGCGGTCATCCATTGCACATCGCCATTCCCGTACCGACCGGCCTGTCCGTGCGAATCGGCATGATCGACCAGACCAGTCAGGACAATGGTAACGGTTTCGAATCCCCGGTGCGGATGTGCCGGAAATCCCGGAATCGTTGTGCCATGATACATCCGCCAACCGTCTTTAATGGTGAAATCCTGACCTATGTCCCGCCCTTTCAGGAGCGATTTTTCAGGTCCCATTTCTTCATTTCCGGAGGGGAAAATATCGAGGTGATGCGCACAGAACAAAAACGGATTGGACACCGGCCACATAAAGCCAAGGGGTTTTATACTGAT
>JBAWZG010000293.1:0-4449 GCA_037143155.1 Bacteroidia bacterium | reverse complement strand
ATGATGTTGTTATTCGGAAGCAACTTTAACCAGTTTGTAGACCGCTTCGTTGGTTGTTTCATTGAAAAACGTCCGGACTAATTCATATTTCTCCGGAAAATAGGCTTTCATGTCGGCAAAGAATACATCCTTCAGGTTGTTATTTTCCAGGTAGATATATACCGGCTTGGTAGTTTCCTTAATATTCGGTTCATTTCCCCAGAAATTAACTGTTTTATCCCAGGGGTAATAAATGTAGGTTTCAGGAAAGAGTTTGGCCAGAACCGGTTTGAAGAATTCTTTTTGCTTGCCGGCCCAGCCATAGCTGCACATCAGCGCATATTCAGGTGAGGGGCAACCATAGCCACCCGGAAGCAGAAATTTTACCGCATCTTTTTCAAGGTTTGACATGTAGTTCAATGCAGGCATCTTCTTTACTTTCTCCTGATCCAGACTTGAAGAAAGGCTCCTGATAACCGGAACCTGATTCACAAAATATATTGAAACAAATAGCAAAACCGCGACCTGAGGAATTCGGAATTTTGAAATCGCAACATTTATTGGTTTAATTGTTTCGATAATAAGTAATAACGAAATCGGAAATAGCATCAATGCAGGAATGAAATACCTGGACTCGAATTGCTTGCATACAATGGCAACCTGAATGAAAATGGCACAAAAAATTGCCACCGAAATACGCTGAATAAGCCTGTTTTGCTGATCTTTCCGCAAAAAGAACGACAATGCCAAAACGATTCCAAGAATCAGGATAATCCAAAAGAAATACCGGTTTTCATTCCAAAGATTATTGAAATTTGGCAACACAGTATTCCAATTGACAATATTGCTGTCGCCTTTACCGTATTGGCCGCTGTGCAGAAAAAGTCCCTTGATCCATCCCCAGAAAATATTGATTTGCAGCGTAACCGGCAAAGCCATTGCAAAAAAAGCAGCTACTGCTGTTGCCGAATAGCGAAATCGATCCTTCCATGTTTCCAGAAGAATCAAAGGAATGATCCATAGTGGAAAGTAGGTGAGTTTTATCGATAATCCGAATGCTGAAATCAGGCCAAACCAAATCCATTGTTTTTGAGGCTGTTCTTCTTTAGGCAGGAAAACCATTTTCAGGATCAACAGACTTAGCAGCATAACCGGGATTGGCATCAGGTTTTCAGGGGTAATCCGGCCAATGTTTCCGAAAATGATGTTGGTGAAAAGTGGTGAAAGCTGCAACAGGATGGAGTAGGAGAGGCTGTTGGTGATTTTGAAAGCTGCTTTTCCGGCCCAATAAATGAATGCGGTTATAACTCCGGTTAGTGCCAGATTCAGGACCCGAAGGTAAAGATCGGCATTGGCCAGAACGTCTTCGTTGAACGGAATCTGGTGATTCCGGAGATAGTATAATCCTCTGAAAACAAGCGCTGCCAGGTATTGAAGCGGTGTACCGGGATTGTCAATGTGCCCGAGCATCAGTTTGCCATTTGCCACGCTCAAACCACTGATAAAATAGATGTACTCCGGATCTGCGGAACGAAGCGAATACAATCCGATAACTTGATGAATATAGCTTCCCAGAAAAAAGTAGGCCAGCGGAGCAATAAGTAAAAGCAACAACTTTTTGGAATTCATTGATGCTAATTTTTAAAGATCCTGAAATTCATGATTCCCCATTTCTGAAGCCTGAATTGAATAGAAGTTTTTAAAACACCCAATCCATAAATTGAACTGTTTTTTATATTGATGCTGGAAGCATCGTCGAAATATTTGGTGGGGCAGGTGATTTCAGCTATTTCGAAACCTGCAAACCAGATCTGGGCCAGCATTTGGTTGTCGAAAACAAAGTTGTCGGAATTGGCGTTGTAGTTCACTTTCTGCAGTACTTCGCGCGAAAAAGCACGGTAACCAGTATGGTATTCCGAAAGTTTGGCGCCCATTAAAATGTTCTGAAACAAGGTCAGCAAGCGGTTGGCAATATACTTGTACCAGGGCATTCCACCGGCAAGCGCGCCTTTTCCCAAAATCCGGGAACCAAGCACCACATGATATAAATCATTGGCAATCAGATGGCTCATCGATGGTATCAGCTTTGGGGTGTACTGATAATCCGGATGAAGCATGATCACAATATCGGCACCCAATTCCAGTGCTTTGTTGTAGCACGATTTCTGGTTCCCGCCGTAACCCTTGTTTTCTTTGTGCTCAACAATATGCTTAATTCCAAGCCTTTGAGCTTCTCTTATTGTTTCATCCTTGCTTTTGTCGTCGACCAGAATTACTTCATCGACAATATTGAAGTCAATTTCCTTGTAGGTGATTTCAAGTGTTTTTGCTGCATTGTAGGCCGGAAGAACTACCGCAATTTTTTTACCGTTAATCATTCGTTCTTTTTTTTGTAAATATAGATTGATTTAATCACAACGAAAAGTAAGTCCGGAAAAGATGACACATAAAAAACCCTGATCGCAAGATAGAAGAAAATCGGACCAAGGTCAAAATTTCAAAACGCCATGACATTAACGTAGCCTATCTGCAATCAGAGTTTTTATTCGATTAACTGGTTTAATACAGTTGCCCGAATATAACAACAGGATGGCCTACTTGTTTAAAGATTTCATACCGATAGCAGGCATTATTTCTTTGGGAATCCTACTGATTGTGATAGTATTATCTTCTGACTCGGTTTTAATTTTAATTTTTCCTGAAGTACCTCCTTATTGATCCAGCCTCTGATGACTGCTCCCAGTCCTTCTGAAGCACAGAAAAGATAAACATTCTGGGCAATAAATCCCACATTTGAATACGATGCCAAAGGTTCAGTGGATATGTCCTTCTGATCAGTTCGGGATAAATCAGCTACATATACCAGGTTGATTGCTGCAGTTGCAACATAAGCCTGTTCACCACACGCTGAGCGGAAATCTTCGTCAGATATAGTTTCCATAAAATGACCTTTTGGAACATATTTGAATGCTCCATGAGCTGTAACTACATAAATATCAATTTCCTGATTGTTATTCGACGAAGGGGCCGTGTGTTTATCACTTTCTTCACGGTTAATTCCAAAAGCAGCCCAAAGTAAGCTGGACAAGGTTTGTTCCGGTAGTTCCTTATCGGTAAAATCACGCGTAGAACAGCGTTTGTCAAGCGCTTCCATCAGCGGCATTCCACCTTTCCTGACAGGTGGCAAAAGAGGTTTCGTTTTGGGTTGTGAAATAACCTGCGTACACAAGAAAAGAAAGATCAAAAGGATTAGATACCGTCTCATGGCTTTAAATTTTTAATGGTTGGGTATGGCGTAGTTCAAAACATCATCCTTTGAAATGATTTTATCACATAAAATGATCAGTCGTTCAATTACATTCCTGAATTCGCGGATATTGCCTGTCCACCTCATTTTCTGAAGTTCAGCGATGGCATCCGGTTCAATCGGTTTTTGTGGAATACCATATTCGGTACAAATCAAATCGATAAAATATTCACAAAGTGCCGGAATATCTTCAGTGCGTTCGTTTAAATCAGGAACATGGATTAGAATGACACTCAGCCGATGGTATAAATCTTCCCGAAAGTTATTCTGCTCAATCTCGCGTGCCAGGTTTTTATTGGTCGCTGCAATCACCCTGACATCCACTTTAATTTGTGTATCCCCACCAACCCGTGTAATCACGCTTTCCTGCAATACACGAAGTACCTTGGCTTGTGCCGATAAGCTCATGTCACCGATTTCATCCAGAAAAATAGTTCCTCCGGTGGCCTGTTCAAATTTGCCTTTTCGTTGTTTGATTGCCGATGTAAACGCTCCTTTTTCGTGCCCGAATAGTTCGCTTTCGATTAATTCTGAAGGAATTGCAGCGCAGTTAACTTCAATGAACGGCTCTTCAGAACGGCTGCTTTTCTCATGAAGTAGCCGTGCAACAAGTTCTTTTCCTGTTCCGTTCGATCCGGTAATCAAGACCCTTGCATCAGTTGTTGCAACACGGTCAACCATATCTTTTACTTTCTGAATGGCTGCCGAATCGCCAATCATATCAAAGCGTTTCCCAACCTTTTTCCTCAATACTTTAGCTTCAGTGATAAGCGTGGATTTGTCCATCGCATTCCGGAGAGTGATTAGCAGGCGATTTAAATCGAGTGGTTTTTCAATGTAATCAAACGCTCCTTTTTTTATCGATTCAACTGCTGTATCAATGTTTCCGTGCCCCGAAATCATAACTACCGGAATGTCAGGTTTAATTTCCTCGATCTTTTGCAGCACTTCAATTCCGTCCATACCAGGCATTTTAATGTCGCATAAAATGACATCAAAATCGCTTGCTTTGAGAAGTTCCAGAGCGATGAATCCATCTTCGGCCAGTTCAACCTGATATTTTTCGAATTCTAATATGTCTTTCAGGGTATTGCGAATGCTGCGTTCGTCATCAATGACTAAGATTCTTGACATGCCGGATGTTTGTTACGAATTAAATTTGC
>JBAWZG010000292.1:0-4449 GCA_037143155.1 Bacteroidia bacterium | reverse complement strand
ATGATGTTGTTATTCGGAAGCAACTTTAACCAGTTTGTAGACCGCTTCGTTGGTTATTTCATTGAAAAACGTCCGGACTAATTCATATTTATCCGGAAAATAGGCTTTCGTGTCAGCAAAGAATACATCCTTCAGATTGTTGTTTTCCAGATAG
Source organism: Bacteroidia bacterium (assembly GCA_037143155.1). Taxonomy (GTDB): domain Bacteria; phylum Bacteroidota; class Bacteroidia; order Bacteroidales; family Prolixibacteraceae; genus Aquipluma. The sequence continues at coordinate 4,295 of JBAWZG010000292.1, read as the reverse complement.
ATGTACACTGGTTTTGTGGTTTCTTTAATATTCGGTTCATTTCCCCAGAAATTAACTGTTTTATCCCAGGGATAATAAATATAGGTGTCTGGAAAAAGTTTTGCTAAAACCGGTTTGAAGAATTCCTTTTGTTTGCCGGCCCAACCATAACTGCACATCAGCGCATATTCCGGAGAGGGGCATCCGTAGCCACCGGGAAGCAGAAATTTTACCGCATCTTTTTCAAGATTCGACATGTAGTTCAATGCAGGCATCTTTTTTACTTTCTCCTGATCCAGACTGGACGAAAGACTTTGAATCACTGGAATCTGATTGCCAAAATAGAGTGATAAAAATACGATTACAATTATTTGAGGACTTCGGAATTTTAAGAAAAACGGACTGAATGTCTTTAGAAATTCAATGATCATGATCATCGAAATCGGAAATAACATGATTGCCGGAATGAAATACCGGGACTCAAATTGTTTGCATACGATGGCCACCTGAATGAAAACAGCGCAAAGTATTGCCAGCGCAATCCGTTGAAGAAGTCCTATTGGCTTTTCTTTTCTGTAAAAGAATGATACAATCAGGACCACTGCAAGAATCAGAATTACCTTAATGAAATCACGATTTTCAATCCAAAGATTATTAAAATTTGGCAGCACTGTATTCCAGTTGACAATGTTGCTGTCGCCTTTGCCATACTGCCCGCTGTGAAGAAAAAGTCCCTTGATCCAACCCCAGAAAATATTGATCTGAAGTGTAACCGGCAATGCCATTGCAAAGAAAGCGGCTATTGCAGTAGCGGAGTAACGAAACCGGTTTTTCCAGGTTTCAAGAAGAATTAAAGGAATGATCCAGAGCGGAAAATAAGTGAGTTTTATCGATAATCCAAATGCTGAAATCAGGCCAAACCAAAGCCATTGTTTTTGAGGCTGTTCTTCCTTCGGCAGAAAAACCATTTTCAAGATCAACAGACTTAGCAGCATAACCGGGATTGGCATCAGGTTTTCAGGAGTAATGCGGCCAATGTTTCCGAAAATGATGTTGGTGAATAGTGGCGAAAGCTGCAACAGGATGGAGTAGGTGAGGCTGTTTGTTATTTTGAAAGCTGCTTTTCCGGCCCAATACATGAAGGCAGTTACAACTCCGGTCAAGACCAGATTCAGGATGCGAAGGTAAAGATCGGCATTCGCCAGAACGTCTTCGTTGAACGGAACCTGATGATTCCGGAGATAGTACAATGCTCTGAAAACAAGTGCTGCCAGGTATTGAAGCGGTGTGCCGGGATTGTCAATGTGCCCGAGCATCAGTTTTCCGTTTGCCACGCTCAATCCACTGATAAAATAGATGTACTCCGGATCAGCGGAGCGAAGAGAATACAGTCCGATAATCTGATGGACATAACTTCCAAGGAAAAAATAGGCCAGAGGAGCAAGAAGCAAAAGCAACAACTTTTTGGAATTCATTGATGCTAATTTTTAAAGATTCTGGAATTCATGATTCCCCATTTCTGAAGCCTGAATTGAATAGAAGTTTTTAAAACACCCAATCCATAAATTGAACTGTTTTTGATGTTGATGCTTGATGCATCGTCGAAATATTTGGTCGGACAGGTGATTTCGGCTATTTCGAAACCAGCAAACCAGATCTGTGCCAACATCTGGTTGTCGAAAACGAAGTTGTCGGAATTGGCGTTGTAGTTTACTTTCTGCAGTACCTCGCGCGAGAATGCACGGTATCCGGTATGGTATTCCGAAAGTTTAGCACGCATTAAAATATTTTGGAATAAGGTTAACAGGCGGTTGGCAACATACTTGTACCAGGGCATTCCACCGGCAAGTGCACCTTTTCCCAGAATGCGCGAACCAAGTACCACATGGTACAAATCATTGGCAATCAGATGAACCATTGAAGGAATTAACTTGGGTGTGTACTGATAATCCGGATGAAGCATAATCACAATGTCGGCACCCAGTTCCAGAGCTTTGTTATAGCACGATTTCTGATTCCCGCCATAACCCTTGTTTATTTTATGCTCTACAATATGCTTTATTCCAAGTCGTTGTGCTTCCCTGATTGTTTCGTCCTTACTTTTGTCGTCCACCAGAATTACTTCGTCAACGATTGTGAAATCAATTTCCTTGTAGGTAATTTCAAGTGTTTTTGCTGCATTGTAGGCTGGAAGAACCACTGCAACCTTTTTGCCGTTTATCATTCTTGTTTTTTTTCTGTAAATATAGATTGATTTAATTACAACGAAAAGTATGTCAGGGAAAGATGTGTCATAAAAAACCCTGATTGAAGAATAGAAAAAAAATCAGACCGAAGTCAAAATTTCAGCACGCCATGACAATACGTAAACTATCCGCAATCAGAGTTTTTATTCTTTTAACTGGTTTAATACAGTTGTGGGAATATAACAACACTAACACCAACTTGTTTACAGATTTTAATCCATTAGCATGCATTATTTCTTTGGAAATCCAACAGATTGGGACAGTATTATTTTCTGATTCGGCTTCAATTGCAATTTTTCCTGAAGAGCCTCTTTGTTGATCCAACCTCTGATCACAGCTCCCAGTCCTTCCGAAGCGCAGAAAAGGTAGACATTCTGAGCAATAAATCCCACATTCGAATATGATGCAAGAGGTTCAGCATTCAGGTCTTTCTGATCGGTACGCGATAAGTCGGAAACATATACCAGGTTGATTGCAGCAGTAGCAACATAAGCCTGTTCACCGCATATCGCTCGAAAATCTTCATCAGAAATTATCTCAATCAAATGGCCTTTTGGAACATATTTGTATGCTCCATGTGCTGTAACTACATAAATATCAATTTCCTGATTGTTATTCGACGAAGGAGCCGTGTGTTTGTCACTTTCTTCGCGGTTGATGCCGAATGCTGCCCAAAGAAGGTTGGATAAGGTTTGTTCCGGAAGGTCTCTGTCGGTAAAATCGCGGGTTGAGCAGCGTTTGTCAAGTGCTTCCATCAGTGGCATTCCGCCTTTCCTCACAGGCGGCAAAAGCTGTTTTGTTTTTGGTTGGCAAATAACCGGCGCGCATAAAAGAATTAAAAACAAAAGGGTAAGATACCGTTTCATGGCTTTAAATTTTAATGGTTGGGTAATGCGTAGTTTAAAACATCTTCCTTTAAAATTATTTTGTCACATAAAATGATCAGTCGTTCAATTACATTCCTGAATTCGCGGATATTGCCGGTCCATCTCATTTTCTGAAGCTCGGCAATGGCATCCGGTTCAATCGATTTCTGCGGAATTCCGTATTCGGTACAAATCAAATCGATAAAATATTCGCAAAGTGCAGGAATATCTTCAGTGCGTTCGTTTAAATCCGGAACATGGATTAGAATGACACTCAGCCGATGGTATAAATCTTCCCGAAAGTTATTCTGCTCAATCTCGCGTGCCAGGTTTTTATTGGTCGCTGCAATCACCCTGACATCCACTTTAATTTGTGTATCCCCACCAACCCGTGTAATCACGCTTTCCTGCAATACACGAAGTACCTTGGCTTGTGCCGATAAGCTCATGTCACCGATTTCATCCAGAAAAATAGTTCCTCCGGTGGCCTGTTCAAATTTGCCTTTTCGTTGTTTGATTGCCGAAGTGAAAGCTCCTTTTTCGTGTCCAAACAATTCGCTTTCAATTAATTCGGAGGGAATCGCGGCGCAGTTTACTTCAATGAACGGCTCTTCAGACCGGTTGCTTTTCTCGTGAAGAAGCCGTGCAACAAGTTCTTTACCTGTCCCGTTCGAACCAGTAATCAGTACTCTTGCGTCAGTGGTGGCAACACGATCTACCATATCTTTTACTTTTTGAATGGCAATAGAATTACCAACCATATCAAATCGTTTTCCAACTTTCTTTCGCAACACTTTGGCCTCGGTGATCAAAGTCGATTTGTCCATGGCATTTCGAAGCGTGATCAGCAAGCGGTTTAAATCGAGTGGTTTTTCGATGTAATCAAAAGCTCCCTTTTTTATCGACTCAACCGCTGTATCGATGTTGCCATGTCCTGAAATCATAACTACCGGAATGTCTGGCTTAATTTCCTCGATCTTTTGCAACACTTCAATGCCGTCCATTCCCGGCATTTTAATGTCACATAAAACAACATCGAAATCATTTGTTTTGAGAAGTTCCAAAGCTTTGAAACCATCTTGGGCCAGTTCAACCTGATATTTTTCGAATTCTAAAATGTCTTTTAGGGTGTTGCGAATGCTGCGTTCATCATCAATGACTAAGATTCTTGACATGCCGGATGTTTGTTACGAATTAAATTTGC
>JBAWZG010000291.1:0-4456 GCA_037143155.1 Bacteroidia bacterium | reverse complement strand
GGCATGCTCCAGCCACCAATCTCATAACTGCCTGTTTGAGGTACTTTCAGGAATGTAGTCCAGCGAATTCCAAAATTATCAACCGGCATCCGTGGATCCGGCGAACCAGATTCCCAGTAAAAATCGATGTTATCATCAATGCGGGTAAACAGCGGCTGACCTTCCAATTTGTTGTTGGCATAATATTCGCCGAGTGCACCTTGTTTTCCGTCTTCAGTTTCCAGATAAACCGATGGAATAGGAACAAGTTTCGAAATGCCATTGGCCAATTCACTTCCCTGTGCATAAATTACCTCAGTTTGAGGAGCTACTTTATTTTTGATTCCCTGCAAGACAGTTACCGGATGCGAAGGAATACCGTTGTAATTTCCCCACAAAGATTCAATTTCGTCGGCATTCGGACCAATCACCGCGATGCGTGAAAATGTTTTTTTCAATGGAAGCGTCTTGTTTGAGTTTTTCAACAGAACGATACTTTCCCTCGCTGCAATGCGTGCCAAATAGTCGTGAGCAGGATTGTCGTTTACCGAAAAAGGAATTTGCGCATAGGCCACTTTTTCGTCAGGATCGAACATGCCCAACTTCATACGGGCAGTCATCAGACGGCCAACCGACACATCAATATCTTTTTCAGTCAACAGTCCGCGTTTCACCGCTTCAGGTAATGCTTTATAGGTATCTCCGCACTCAAGGTCAGTTCCTTGTTTAACGGCTAAAGCAGCTGCTTCTGCTTCATCTTTGGCCACTTTGTGGGATTGCCAGATATCGGAAATCGCCCAACAGTCGCTCACCACATAACCCTTGAATCCCCACTCGTTGCGGAGTATTCCTGAAAGTTCGGTACTGGCGCAACAGGCCTGGCCGTGCAACCGATTATAGGCGCCCATCACAGAATACACTTCACCATCAACAACCAGTGTGCGGAAAGCAGGCAAATAGGTTTCCCGTAAATCGCGTTCGCTTACAGTGGCATTAAATATATGGCGAGAAGGTTCCGGACCTGAATGAACGGCGAAATGTTTGGCAGTTGCAACCACTTTTAAATAATTTGGATCATCCCCCTGCAAACCTTTTACAAACTGAAGTCCCATTTGCCCGGTCAGATATGGATCTTCTCCATAAGTCTCATGGCCTCTTCCCCACCTTGGATCGCGGAAAATATTGATGTTGGGCGACCAAAAAGTCAAACCCTGATAAATACCATGCATTCCCCGTCGCAAAAATTCATGGTGTTTGGCGCGTGCTTCATCCGAAATGGCATTTGCTACCTGATGAATGAGTTCGGTATCCCACGAAGCAGCGATTGAAATTGACTGCGGAAAAACGGTCGCATAACCTGCGCGGGCAACACCATGCAAACATTCGTTCCACCAATTGTACTCAGGAATTCCAAGCCGGTCGATGGCTGGAGACTGGTAGCGCATCTGTGCAATTTTTTCCTGAAGTGTCATTTCAGAAAGAAGACTTTCAACGCGTTCCTGAGTGGAAAGATTCGTATTTTGAAATTGGAATTTAGTTTGTGAAATGCCCAGAAATGGGCAGGCAAGAAGCAAGATAAAATACAATGATTGTTTCATAAAATTAGATTTTAGTTATTCTGGTCTGGTCTGGTCTGCAAAAATACAAAATGAAAATAAATTTCCAAATGAAAAGCTTCAGTGCCCTAATGATTTTTCTCAAAAAATCATTACAGTATTAATTTTAAAGATGAATGTAGTCAGGTATTTTCCTAACCTGTTGATAGCTTAAGTCACAATAAGGTATATTGTTGCAGCTATAACTGCTCCCAGAACAGGTCCGATAACCGGTATCCAGGCATATCCCCAATCACTTGTGCCTTTGGATTTTATTGGAACGAGAGAATGAATGATGCGAGGTCCCAAATCACGAACAGGATTGATCGCATAACCAGTTAATCCGCCCAAACTCATGCCGATTGAAACAACAAGCAAAGCCACTGGCAAAGCACCAACTGATCCCAAACCCATTTTAGCCTCTCCAATACCGGCAGATTTAAACTCAGGACCCGCGATGAACAAAACAACGAAAATCAGAATAAAAGTTCCGACGACTTCGCTCAATAAATTCCGAGGCATATTTTTGATTGCAGGCGAAGTGCAAAAGGTTCCTTTGATAGTTCCTGCATCTTCAGTCCGGTTATAATGATCGGCAAAAAGCAGCCAGGTCAATAAAGCTCCTGACATGGCACCCAGAAACTGGGCCAAAATATACAAAGGCGCATCAGCCCAGGCAAATTTCCCGGCAACTGCCAATCCAATGGTTACAGCAGGATTTAAATGAGCTCCACTTGAAGGACCTGCAACGATAACTCCAATGAAGACCCCCAGCCCCCATCCGAAGGATATTAAAACCCAATCAGAACCTTTTGCAAAGGAGTCTTTCAACGAACTATTGGCACAAACTCCGGTACCCATCAAAATCAGGATAAATGTGCCCACGTATTCAGCAACTATTGGATTCATAGAATTTTAATTTAAAATATAACCATTTGCAAATTCAGTATATTGTTGAACTTGTTCCTTCTGCCATTTTCTTCTAAGACCAAGTTCAGTGCTCATTAAGGCTGCAACTTCAGGAGCCATCGCAATACTTGCTCTGGCATCAAGTAAGAGTGCACGCGTCCTACGTGCAAGAACATCTTCAACCGTACGCGCCATTTCGTCCCGCACGGCCCAAATTACCTCAGCCTTCAGATAAGGTAAATCCGGATGAAGTTTTTCCCCGAGTTCCGGATTCTGGCCAATTATTGATTTAATCTTCGGAATATCAGATCCATAAACTTGCAAATGCCCTGAACCTGATTTTTTTAAATATCCGTGAATGGGCATATTTTTGGTGACACATTCCATCGAATTCAGTCCACCCAAAAGAATTGCCTTGTCCACAATATCTTCGCCCATTTTGCGATAGGTCGTCCACTTTCCACCAATCATGGTGATTAATCCGGATTTTGAAATGATTAACTTGTGGCTTCGCGAAATTTCCTTTGTTTCCTGGGTTTTGCCTTCAGGAGCTGCCAATGGTCTTAATCCTGCAAAAATGCTTAATACATCTTTCCGTTTAGGCTTCTTTGTCAGGTATTTACTGGCTGTACTCAAAATGAATTTTATTTCTTCATCCAAAGCTCTTGGTTCAATTTCAGGATTTTCAACCGGCGTATCGGTTGTTCCAACCACTACTTTCCCGTGCCACGGAACGGCAAATAACACCCGCCCATCGTCAGTTTTGGGAATCATAATGGCTGAATTACCCTGTAAAAACGAATGATCCAGAATAATATGGATACCCTGACTGGGTACAATTGTTCTGACATGATCCGGATCATCCATCCGATTGACTGAATCAACAAAAACGCCGGTCGCATTGACAACCACTTTTGCCTTAATGGTATAGTAACGGTTATTTTCTGAATCAAAACATTCGACACCGGAGATGATGCCCTCATCATTTTTAATCAAACGGGTCACTCCGCAATTATTCAAAACAAAACCGCCATTATCAGTAATGGTTTGTGCCAAACTTATTGCAAGTCTTGAATCGTCGAACTGACCATCGTGATAGATTACGCCACCTTTCAAACCCTCTTCAACCAGGTTTGGTATGGCTTTCATGGTTTCCTCTTTGGTAATATGAATCGATGGACCCAGACCTAATTTCCCGGCCATCATGTCGTAAACTTTCAAACCAACGGTATAAAACGGTCCGTCCCACCAATCATAATTGGGAATAATGAACTTTTGATTTTTTACCAGGTGCGGCGCATTCTGCAAAAGAAGTCCCCTTTCATTGAGAGCTTCCAGAACCATACCAATATCGCCTGCAGCAAGGTAACGGACTCCACCATGCACCAACTTGGTGCTTCGGGATGAAGTTCCTTTTGAAAAGTCATATTTTTCGAGAACCAGCGTGTCATAACCCCTCGATGCCGCATCAACCCCGGCACCCAACCCGGTTGCACCACCACCGATAATTACAATGTCCCAGGTTTTGTCCGGAGAATACCGAATTGCCCTTAATGATTCTGAACGTTTCATGATTCAGCTTTTTTTTAATTCTATTTTGAAGGTCGATTACTTATCGCCCGAAAAATCAATTTCCTCTTTTCCGATTTCAAATGACAAATGACTTTTTCCTCAATTTGTTAGTCCATCCAGTTTTTGGTCCTCTCAACAGCTTTATACCAACGTGCCTTTAGTTTTTTATGATCTTCCTTATCACCTTTTGGTTTAAATACCTGTTCCACCTGCCATTTTTCCTGAAGTTCTTCAATCTTCCACATTCCAACAGCAAGGCCAGCCAAGTAGGCTACACCAAGCGCAGTTGTTTCCATATTGGTCGAGCGGACCAAATCGACTTCTGAAATATCTGACTGGAACTGAACCATGAGATTATTGGCCGCAGCACCACCATCAACCCGTAATTCGGAGATTGCTTC
>JBAWZG010000290.1:0-4462 GCA_037143155.1 Bacteroidia bacterium | reverse complement strand
ATTCCCAGATTTCCATTCCGGAAAGCTTCAGCAATGGCCATAGGAATTTGCGCTTCAGCATCGATTACCTTGGCACGTGCTTCCTGTGCTTTGGCTTTCATCTCCTGTTCCAAAGCAACAGCCATGGCACGGCGTTCTTCGGCTTTTGCCTGTGCAATATTTTTATCAGCTTCAGCCTGATCCATTTGCAATCCGGCACCTATGTTTTTGCCGATATCAATATCAGCAATGTCGATGGATAGAATTTCGAAGGCAGTTCCGGCATCAAGACCTTTACCAAGCACTACTTTTGAAATTGAATCCGGATTTTCGAGCACAGCTTTATGGGTATGCGAGGAACCGATGGACGATACAATTCCTTCGCCAACACGGGCTAAAACGGTTTCTTCACCTGCACCGCCAACCAATTGCTTGATGTTGGCCCGGACAGTTACTCTTGCCCTGCAAATCAGCTGGATTCCATCTTTTGCCACTGCAGCAACCGGAGGCGTATCGATAACTTTTGGATTTACCGACATTTGTACGGCCTGAAATACATCACGCCCGGCAAGGTCGATGGCTGTCGCCATTTTAAACGAAAGTTCGATGTTGGCTTTTTGGGCCGACACCAAAGCATGAACCACTTTTTCGACATGACCGCCAGCCAGAAAATGGGCTTCCAGTTCATCGCGGTTTAAAACCAAACCAGCTTTCGTCCCTTCAATCAAGGCTCGGACAATTACTGATGGCGGCACTTTCCGGAATCGCATCAGGAAAAGCTGAAGCAGTGAAATACGAACATCGGATACAAGGGCTGAAAACCACAGTCCGACCGGTATATAATACAAAATGATGACCAGAAGGATGAAAATTCCGACGATCAGGCCCACAACTCCAAGATTTGCAATTTGTTCCATTATTCCAGATTTAAAGGTTCAACTGTTATTAATGATTTTTCAATTTGGATGATCCTGACTTTTTCTCCCGGATTTACGAACGTTCCTGTCGAACGAACTTCAACTACTTCATTGTTCACTTTAATCTTTCCCATGGGGGCAAGCCTGCCAATGGTGGTGCCAATATCGCCGATTTTTACTCTTTCTTGATCAATCTCATTGGCAGTGCCATGCAGTATAGTTTTAAGCACCATTTTTTTACCACTCTTCCCTTTAAACAGCATCACAACTAAGGTAGGAGCAACGATTAATACAAAACCAAGGGTAAGGAAACCGGCAAGAGACCCGTATGCACTGAATGCCAGATAGATACTGTAACTAAAAAGCAAAATTCCGCCTATTCCCGCAATTGCGCTGCCAGGAAGAATAGTAAATTCAATCAGTATAAGAACTATTCCGAGGAAAATGAGGAAGAGAATGATTAAAAGATTCATAGGTTTATATTATTCGATGGTTGCTTTCAGATCTTTTTGAATCAGCGCATTTTTCATTGGTCTAAGATAAGAAAAACTTCCCTTTTTAACTTCACATTTTCCTTTATAATGAATTAGTTGAGTGCATTGTTCTGCCTGATGGATATCGTGACCACAAATATCGATCAGGGCATCGATTACATAGTCGAATGTATGGTAATCATCGTTGTGCAAAACAAGAAACCGGTTTCTTAGATTCTTCTGATCGTTTTGTTCGTTGATTTCTTTTTGTGGAGATTCTTTTGATGTCATAGCTCGTTGTTTAATTTTCTGGCTTCGTCAACAGTTATCTTTTTCCCTTTCTGAAAGGCCATTATCACCGGATTTTTAACACCTTCCTGTTTTACCTGAGTTTGCAGAGTAACTGCTTCCTGATATGTTTTTAAATTTCCGGTGGTATAAACTTTGACTCCTTTTTCATCCGAATAATTTTCAACTTTCCGAAGTATGGAAAGCTTTTTAATCATTTTATTGGATGACTCAGGGATTTTGCCTTTGAAAGCTCCAATCTGAATTTTATAAACAATAGCACTTGTCGCAGTTTCTGTTTTAACTTCCTTTCTCTGAATCGATTCATGTGAAATCATGATGGCGTCAGTCTGAATTTTTGCCATCTTTTCTGTTTCCTCTTTCAGTTCCTGAAGTGTCAGGCTATCCCTGAATGACTTGACTCTTTCCTGAAACCGTACTTTTTCATCCAAAGGAGCAGTCTGCCAGTATTGGTCTTCCATGTTACGTGCATTCTGATAAAGCACCGGAATTTCCGAATTCAAAATCATCGACTGTTCTTCGCTTTTCAGAATCAATACTGCAATCTCATCCTTTTTTTCACCCGGTGAACTGGCATAAACCTTTCTTAAACTGTCGGTTTGTGTCGAAATCCGAATCAATTCCTTCTCTTTGAGCTGCCCTTCAGAAAACATTTTTTTTGATTCGTTTTTCCTGAAATGGTTAATTGAGAGGTAACGAATTTCTGAGTTCACATGAAAGTCGACATTCTCGTGAATTGAAAATTCATTTTTCACAACAGCTTCCCCTGGCTTCGGATGGCCTGTTTTAACGGTATCTTGCAAAAAGTAAATTTGTTCCTGAAGAGAGAATCCTTCATCGTTTGAAATGTTGGAATAATTAGAAGCCACATAATCCATCCTGAAATTACCTGCAGATAAATATCTGCTTCCGGCTATAAACAATAGCATCAGGAAGGTTGTTTTTATACTTGGCTTTAAATAAATTAACATATTGAATTTTCAATTGATTCGGGTTTAAAAATACAAAAATGTAGCCGTTATCGGGTATTTTTTGTCGGGTTATTTTATTAACAACGAATTGTTCGGTCCAAATTATAATATTATTTCAAGTATATTTGTAACAATAAAAATCTTCAGAAATGGCAATTTTAAACATTGGTGATAAAGCTCCTGATTTTTCAGGACTGAACCAAAAAGGTGAACCGGTTTCATTAAGCGGTTTTAAAGGTAAAAAACTGATCCTTTACTTTTATCCTAAAGACAATACCCCCGGTTGTACCGCGGAATCATGCAATTTGAACGACAATTATCAAATGTGGCTTTCAAAAGGTTATGAAGTTGTTGGAGTAAGTCCCGACAATGTTTCATCACATCTAAAGTTCGCTGATAAATACCAGTTCGCATTTAACCTGGTTGCTGATCCTGACACTAAGATATTGCAGGATTATGGCGTTTGGGGCGAAAAAAGTATGTATGGCAAAAAGTACATGGGAGTTATGCGTACTACGTTTGTTATTGATGAAAAAGGAATAATTGAAAATATATTCGAAAAAGTAGATACTAAAAACCACAGTGATCAAATAATTAAAGCATTAGATATCAAGTAATATGGCAAAAGAAGAAAAATTATCTCAGAATGCAGAAAAGCTAAAGTCCCTTCAGCTGACAATGGACAAAATTGAGAAGAGCTACGGCAAAGGCTCGATCATGAAATTAGGCGACCGACCGGTTGAAGATGTACCTTCCATTTCCTCCGGATCAATCGGGCTCGACATCGCCATGGGAGTTGGTGGTTATCCGAAAGGCAGAATTATTGAGATTTATGGTCCGGAATCATCCGGAAAAACAACTTTGGCAATTCATGCGATTGCTGAAGCTCAAAAAGCCGGAGGAATCGCTGCAGTTATCGATGCCGAACATGCTTTTGATCCATCATATGCGTCAAAACTTGGTGTGAACATCAACGAATTGCTGATTTCACAGCCGGATAACGGTGAACAGGCTTTGGAAATTGCCGATAGCCTGATCCGTTCAGGAGCTGTTGATATTATTGTGATCGACTCGGTTGCTGCTTTGACTCCCAAAGCTGAAATTGAAGGTGAAATGGGCGATTCAAAAATGGGTCTTCAGGCACGTCTGATGTCTCAGGCTTTGCGGAAACTGACTGCCAATATCAATAAAACCAAAACCTGTGTGATTTTCATCAACCAGCTTCGCGAAAAAATCGGCGTCATGTTTGGTAATCCTGAAACCACAACCGGTGGAAATGCCCTGAAGTTTTATGCTTCGGTTCGTTTGGATATCCGCCGCATTGGTCAGATTAAAGACGGCGAAGAAGCTCAGGGAAATCATACCCGTGTGAAAGTGGTGAAAAACAAGGTGGCTCCACCATTCAAAAAAGCTGAATTCGACATCATGTATGGCGAAGGAATCTCCAAAACAGGCGAAATCGTTGATCTTGGAGTTGAATTAAACATCATCAAGAAGAGCGGTTCATGGTTCAGTTACGGCGAAACCAAACTCGGACAAGGTCGCGAATCGGTCAAATCGGTTCTACACGATAATCCTGAATTGGCACTCGAACTGGAAGGGAAAATATTAGAAGCAGTTACCGGAACAACAACGGTAAATTAAATAAAGATTAAAAACAGAGGAATCTCCGGATGTGATGGCTCTGCTATTTCATCCGGATTTTTTTTAACGCTATTTTGCGCTACATTTTTAAATCGATAGAATTTGTAGTTTATTTGTTTGAAATGATAATCTGGAAGCCTGAAAAACTAATGAATCAACGGTTTCTGTA
>JBAWZG010000289.1:0-4484 GCA_037143155.1 Bacteroidia bacterium | reverse complement strand
TACGGGCACCAGGGTTACCACGGACTGAAAGGCAACATGTACGACAATTTCATCCGTCTGGGAGCGCTGGCCGAAGAGAAACATTCGAAAATCAGGAAACCGGAGGCTGCCGGTAATTTTTACCTGCTTTATTCGAAGGTGATTGCTCCTGAGGATGGAGATTTCGAGCTTTTGACCGGAACCGAAAAACCAGCTAACCTTTTTATCAACGGCGTTAAAACTGAAGATTCAGCTTCTGCCATTCATCTAAAAAAAGGTGCTAATCCGATTCTGGCCGTTTACAACAAAGCTTGCGAAACTCACCTTGTTTTCCGCCGGAAAGACGCACCGCGAGCACAAAAACAACAACTTTGCATGAGTTGGTACCACGATTACGGCGTATTGCAATACGACTATTCCGGGCAACAAAATTCATCTGGAATCTTTGCTTTTGAATCGGCACCCGGTCTGCAAACGCTGAGTTTTCAAGCTTATGGGAAAGTAGCTGTCTGGGCCGATGGAATTCAGCAGGAAACCTTAACCGGATCGAAGCAGGCCGATGGTTTGACCAGCTACACCGTCCAACTGAAAACACCGAAAGCGGGCACATCGCAGGTGGTTTTTAAAATTGATTTTCTGCCCGGATACCGCGGTGCAGCCGCCCTTCCGGAATTCATCCGCCAAAGCTGCGGAAAAGGATCGATTTCATTGGGCGATTGGTCTGAAATCGACGGATTGAAAGCCTATTCGGGTGGTGCCTGGTACCGGAAAACCATCACTTTGAAACCCGAAGATCTGACAAACAAACTGGAACTGGATTTGGGCAACCTGGTTTCATCAGCCGAAGTTCTGATCAATGGCAAAAGCGCCGGAATCAAACTCGCACTGCCGTGGAAATTCGACATCACGAAACTCGCGAAATCAGGCGAAAACAAAATAGAAGTATTAATATACAATACCTTAGCCAACAATTACACCACCATCCCAACCCGATACCGCGGTTCTATCCGGTCGGGATTGATCGGGCCGGTGATGATTAATTTGAACCAATAAAAGTTTATACCTAACTTAGAATGATAAAGAATAAAGTTATTGTTTGTCTGGTTTTTATCGGTCTGCTTTCCCCACATCATCTCATTGCAGCCGATTTTTATGCCTATTACACGCACCTCAAAACCAGCGAGGCGTTCGAAAAGTATTCACGCACCGGCGATTTTGCCGATGTGATTGTGGTTGCCGGAACTAATAAACTTGTTTTTTGGCGCGGTACGAGCTTTTTACCTTATCTTGAAAATGCCCGCGGCAAGTGGCCGGTTGACGAAATCATCCCGCGCAAAGGCGATGGAACTACCCTAATGCCCGATGCCACCAATATGTTTTCGCATGTCAGCATCATTGCGGCAAATACCGACAGCATTGTGGTACTTTGGCGGTATTTGCCTCATTTTAAAATGAATAAATATCCTCACTTCCCGATTGATGCCAGTCAAACCCAATTTGCCGAAGAGCTTTTTACCATCCGACCCGACGGAATAGTGACCCGCAGCATCCGAAAACCTCAGGAACGGATCGACGATTGGAACCGGAATTTGATCATTCAGACATTTACGCTTGCCAACTCCGGAATGATCAACAAATCGTTGATTTCGAAAACAGTTTCGCTGAAAGAACCGACGGTAAAAAGCCGCACCATCACTCGAATTTCCAGCCAAAAACCGGTGATCAGCTTCAGGTTGGATGAAGCAAAAGGTGATTCAACGCGGGAAAACCATTCCGGAAAAAGCTTCCAGATAGAAGGTCACAAAACCTACTGGAAAGAAGGTGTTTCAGGAACGGCACTTCAATTCGACGGTTATACCAGCCTTATCCGTTTTCAGGAAAAAGCACAAAGCAAAACAAACTCTGGTTTGAGCATTAAGGGTTGGATGGCCATTGGTGCATATCCGTGGAATCAGATTCCGCTGGTACAGGTCGGTGAAACCAATCAGGCAGAATTGACGCTGGATGAAAAAGGCTTCCCGGGATTTAAGATTCGGCAGGGAGGAAAGGCCTTCGAACTCAAATCAAAAACGCAATTGGAGCATAGCCGCTGGTATTTTCTTGCCGGAACTTTCGATGCACAAAAAAGCGAAATCCGATTTTTCCTGAACGGTAAACTGACGGATAGTACCAGGGTAAATCTTCAGGATTTTGCTCCGGATTTTGGTTCGCTGAAAATTGGCGGTTCAGGAACTCCGCTTTTAGCCAGCGATCCGGTGCGTGAAGATGTGAACTTCCCGACGGTTTTTGGTTTCGACGGTCTGATGGACGAGGTTTCAGTATTCGACAAACCACTTTCAGGAAAAGAATTGATGGCCAGTTTCACATCATTAAGCCTGCCTCAGGAAGCGATGCAGAAACCCGACATGTCTTACCGGCAATTACCGGTCTTCGGCAAATCCGACAAGTTTGGCGGCACTTACACCAACCTGAACTATTTCGAAACCTGGGACAACCTTTGGCGATTTGGCAGTTATCCGGATGTGGTGGTTTCTTCAGATCTGAACCCGGTGAAATTTGTGTTCTGGAAAGGCACCAATTACATTCCCTGCATCGTGAACGACAAAAACCAGTATTACAGCAACGAGTTCAACGAAACATGGAATACTACAGGCGGAAGCGGTTGCCAGGAACCGATGTCGGACAAGAAACTTCTGACTACCCATGCCCGGATCATTGAAAATTCGCCGGCACGCACTGTGGTCGAATGGCGGGTGGCGCTGATGGACACCAAATCGAACATTCAGGCAAACTACGATTCGATCAGTAACTGGGGTGACTGGACCGACTGGCTCTATTACATTTATCCGGATGGGCTGGCCGTGAAACACATGCGGTTATATACTTCCGGAAAACTAAACCACGAATGGCAGGAAGGAATGGCCATCATCGGCGAAAACAGTCGTCCGGAGGATGTGGTTGAACAGTCGCCGGTTTATTACTACGTGAATGATAGCGGAAAAGTGAGTCAGTATGACTGGAAGGATGCTTTTACCCAGAAAATTGATTACGGCAGTCAACGCATTTTTGTAGCCAATTTTAAATCGGATTGGGATCCGTTTACCATTTGCGACTTTACCGGGGGCGACATTTACAACAATAACGAATACCGGCCATACAGCGTTTTTTGCAATTGGAACCACTGGCCAACCAGCCTGATCCGATCTGACGGCCGCTTCACTACTTTTCCGGATAGGGCTTCGCACAGTTCGCTCAATCATATTTTCTGGAATTTGTACCGAACACATCCGGGCGATATTCCCTGGTACGAAAAAGTGATGCTGGAAGGCATGTCTAACCAAAAGGCAGGAGAATTGTATCCGCTTTCGTGTTCATGGATGAATCCACCGTCGGTGACCACCATTTCAGGTGCCGATTCGGTCGTCTATATTCAGTCGCAACGGGCATTTCAGATCAAAGCAAAAAATACTGACATTCGTTTCAGTATTCTGGCCAATAACAAGCAACCGATAGTCAATCCATGTTTTGTCGTTGACAACTGGAATTCGGATCAGGGTTGTCAATTGCTTGTTAATGGGAAACCGCTTCTGGAAGAGAAAAACTTCAGGCAGGGAATTGTCAGAGACACACACGGTCGTCAGATGTTGGTGCTTTGGTTAAACAATAGGAGTATGGAAACAACAGCCGTTGAAATACTTCTTAAATAAGAAAAATTTAATACTGAAAGTATAGAAATCATTTCATATCAATTCAAATGAATTTGAGTCATTAAATGAATAAACTACATACTATGAGAAATTTTAAAATAAAAGTATTTTTCTTGTATCTGATGGTTCTGTTTTTTGAAGCTGGCATGGCCCAAAAAAGCCAAACCGACTTTAATTCGCTGAAAACCTTCGGCACCATGGGCAAGCAACAGTCGGTTCTGAAACCAAATGTGGAAGCTGAATTGTTCAGTTATGCCGGAAAAGGTTGCCTCACCCACATGTGGTTTGGCGGAGCTTTTAAAGGTTACGGACAAACCCGTATTCGTATTTATGTGGACGGAGAAGCCATTCCCGGCATCGATATGGAACTTTTGCTGGGACATGGAATTGGGTTCGACGACGAATCGGCTCCGTGGGGAATTGCACGTATGGGCAATACCGGAGGGAACAGCGGAATTTATAATACCTACCGGATTCCCTTTGGTAAAAGTGTTCGGGTAACGGCACAATTGGCAGATGGTGCCGACACTGGACAGCCATTCTGGTGGATTATCCGTGGAACAGAAAATCTGCCTGTTGAAATTGCCGGGGTCCGTTTGCCCGACAATGCCCGCCTTAAACTTTACAAGCTCGAAAAATATACGGCCAAACCATTCGAAGAATTTAACCTGTGCAATGTTTCCGGGAGCGGAGCTTTGTATCAGGTAACTATGGCAGCAAAAGGAAGCCCGAAAATCCGTGATCCAAAGGATAGCTGGATGGGCTTAAGTTATCTTGAATCGTGTATCAGGGCTTATA
>JBAWZG010000288.1:0-4504 GCA_037143155.1 Bacteroidia bacterium | reverse complement strand
GTTCAGTGCCGGCATCTTTCCTGTGGCTGCACCCGAATGTAATTTGCCTGATTGAAAAAGAGGCGATGGACCTTGAATTGAAACAAATTTAAAGTTCCGGCTTCAGGAAGAATTACGCGAAGCCGGAACAAGATTTATTTGCAAAAACCACTCAAATATTTTGTCAGGCAGCCTGGCTATTTTGCAAATTGCATATAACCATCAGCCTTCCAGCAATTCGTACCGGCAACCCGATCGACTGCTCCAATCATAGAGACCATACCTGAAGCACCTTCGAATTTTCCGGTTCCTGAATACATGGTGACTTCGCCAATATAGGTCCAGTCGGCCAGCGAAGTTTTACCCCACCAGGTGATCGGATAGGAATCGCCATTAGCAGCTGTCATGGTTCCTGTTCCAGTCTGTTTGAGGAAAAAATTAGTACCTTCAACCAGGAACTCAAGCTTTTCAACTATACATACACTTTTATCAGTAATTACATTACCCATGTGAGTGCAAGTTCCACTGACAAACATCCGGCTTGGCAGGTAATTTTTCGGATCAGTAGGGTCAAGTCCCGGAATAGGAATAAGCATAAATGGTGAATCCATGTCTGGACTTGCACAAAAGTCGGCTTTCATAGGTACTGGAACTTTGGCTTTTTTCAGTGTGAGAGGTTCTTCCTGGATAACCGGATCTTTGGTACAGGCCACAAGCATCATCAGCATAACCATGCAAAAGGAAATCAGTGTTTTCATAATCAGAAATTTAAAGGTTAAAAACTATATTTTACCCAAATTTCTGACTATTTAGGATTGAAAGTTTTGCCTTGCGTTTCTATTTTTTTGCTGTGAATGCCAAATTTGAAAAAAGAAAAGCCCCCGAAAAGCTCATTTCCGAAGGCTATTCAATTTAAAATTCAAAAAATGGTAAATGATATCAAAGATTTTAGTTTGTTGGAATGTCAGTACTTAGCTATTTTAGGGCCATTAGGATAGTTAACTCTTATTACAGTTATTACACCTCCCGGAGGATTGTCCCAATTTGTTTGCGTCAGGGTACCAATATAATGAGTACCTTGATTCCCTTTTAGATTGAAATGCCAAATACCAAGTTGATCTTCGATATTTTGTCGATCAATTTCGCTTCCCGTAAAATTTTCCCCCGTTTTGCTTTGAATCGAAATGCCAGTAATTTTATCAATTACGTTTATCATAGCTCCATTTTTGTAGCGAATAATAATATGCCATTCTACATCACCTGATAATTCATCAACCATAACGCCATCGATATATACTGGTAACCAGTACCAAGTAGTAAATCTGCTGGTGACTGATCCATTTTCTCCATTTTTGGGAAGGGAGAAATCCTGTGCAGAAAGCTGGGTTAACCCGATTCCCAAAAACAGGCATACAAATAAAAACACTTTTGTTTTCATAAATAAATACTTTTTGTTTAAGTTAAATTGAAGAATAAATCCTCCAGCGTTGAGACCCAGGAGTTTACAATCTGTAGTTTGTCCTTTTATTCGATTAGTTACATATTGCTTTATCGAATTCATATTCTCCATCACAAGTCATGGTACCACTCAATATAAAGTGACTGCCCCTATTCCCCTTGAGCAACATGTGAAATTCACTTAACAATCCAATTTTTATCAAGTTTAGTGTGCCTACAGAATTTACCTCAAATACTTCACCTGATGTGCTTGTAATTTCACCTCGGACCTGACTCTTTTGCCATTGAAAGTTGTTTAAATTAAAATGAACAACCCAATGGGCCACATCAATTGTACCTTCAATGTAATCAACCACCTGACCTTCGCAATAAACAGGCATCATTGGGCAATACCAAACATCTCTTAATGATATCGAGCCGGTTCCGGCTTTACCATTCTGTGCAGCAAGCTGGCTCAATCCGATGCCTAAAAACAGGCATGCAACTAAAAATGCTTTTGTTTTCATAATTCGTTAATTTAAAGGTGAATTAATAATGATTTATGCATAAAGTTAAGGCAGCTAAAAAGGCAAAGTTTTGCTGACAGTCCCAAAAGTTTTACTTTTCAAAAATAGTTTCCGGAAAAATTAGGGTCTGAATTCCTTGGGACTTTTTCCAAACTGGTGTGCAAATTCACGGCTGAAGTAGGACAGGTTTTTGAATCCGGCAGCGAACGCCACTTCTGTCACATTCATTGTGGTTGAGGAAAGTAATTCTCTGGATTTATACAGGCGCAGTGCTTTAAAATATTCGGAAATGGTTTGGTTACTCACCGATTTGAACTTGCGATAAAGCTGAGTATGGCTCACACAAAGTTCGTGGCAGAGCTGGGCAATTCCGAACTCATCGTCATCAAGGTTGGCCTCCAAAACTTGTTTGACCTTTCCCATAAAAGCATCTTCAATCTGATAGCCATTTTCAGGCAAGAGTGGAAAATTTTCAGGAGAAGCATACCTTGCGTGCAATTTCTTTCGGATTTCAACCAGATTTTTCAGAACAATATGCAGTTCCTTTTCTTCGAAAGGCTTTGCCATATAGGCATCAGCACCGCGCTCCAATCCCTCAATACGCGAAGCGATATCAGCTTTGGCAGTGAGCAATACCACCGGGATATGACTGGTTCGAATATCATTCTTCAACTTTTCAAGTAGTTCAATACCATCTATTTCGGGCATCATCACGTCGCTCAAAATAATGTCCGGAATCCGGTCGAGTGCCTTCTCGATTCCGATTTTCCCGTTTTCGGCCTGTTCAATCCGGTATTCATTTTTCAGGATGGCAGCGAGGTAATTCGAAACGTCGCGACTGTCCTCAACAATCAGCAAAACCGGAAGTTTTTTCGCTTCATTAGGCGACTCATCGGGTTCAGTTTTTGAACCAATCTTAATGGGAAGTTCAATTTTAATACGATCTGCCATCTCCTGTTTCTCATTTGCATCTTCACTTTCCGGAATGGCATCATGAGTTACCGGCAGTCTGACAGAAAAAACAGTGCCTTGGCCTTTAGAACTTTGCACATCCACTTTTCCGTTCATCAGTTCAATATACTCCCTGACCAGCGACAAACCCAGTCCGGTTCCCTGCTGGAAACGGGAATTTTGGCCGTCATGAAAAAACCTGTCGAAAACGTGAGGCAGATATTCAGGTTCAATACCAGTTCCGCTATCTGCCACCTGAATCAAAAACCAGGTTTGGTGTTCTTCGATCTCGGTCGAAACTTCAATCTTTCCACCTTCCGGCGTATATTTCAGGGCATTTGAAAGCAAGTTCGAAACAATCAGCAGCAACTTGTCAGGATCAAAATCCATCCTGACGGGCGGCTCCATAGTTTTGAAGTCGAGCCTGATTCGATGGCTTTGCGCTAAAGACACAAAAAGTCCGGTGACATATCCAATATGAGAAATGATGTTGCCCTGTACATAATGAAGAGGCATCACTCCAGCTTCAATCCTCGCCAGATCGAGCATTTCGTTGACTAACTTCAGGAGTATATGGCTGTTGTTCTTAATTTTTGCAGTTCCTTCCTCCAGCCATTCCTCCGGATTTTTCTCAATCAGATCGGTCATTCCCTGAATAACAGTAATCGGAGTCCTGAATTCGTGGGTAATATTGGTGAATAGTTTATTCTTGGCTTCATTCAACTCTTTCAGTTTTTCAGCTTCCAATTGTTCAAGCTTTCGTTGCTGGGCTATAAAGCTAAGTATCAGAAATAGTCCCAATCCAGACATCGACAGAGTGTTGATCATAAACAGGACGGCATTGTACTTTTCTGCCAATGGAGCCGGAGCTGAAATAAAAAGGCCGTAAAGCCCGGAAATGATCACGATAAAAGTAAAGATGAGAAAAAGGAAAAGCGAAATCCTGGAATCCTGTAGCGGAACAGAACTTAAAACCATAGCCAGGCTTACTACAATTAATCCACCCGAAGTGGCAATGCCACCTAAATGCAAAATGGTTACAAATGTACCCACCAGTAAAATAGTCTCCTGAGTAGCTGATACTAATTTATAATTCTTTCGAATCCGGGGATTTATTATCAAAAATGCTGTTAAGGTTATTGCGAGAAAATATCCGTATCCGATAAGAACTTTTAAGGCTACAGGTGCAAAAATCCAGAACGCAAGTGTCAACAGAAGAGCATGAAACAAGGCATAAAATGTACCAACCCACAACTGAACTCTGACAGTTAGCTCTTTTTGGCTACATCCGGGATAGTTGTTTAATCGTTCTATCCTTGTCATAGCATTCTGGAAATGAGTTTTTCCCTTCATACCAAACTTTTTACGACCTACCTAAATTTACAAAATATCTTAATATAAACATCAGATATTCAGGATATATGTATGAATTATTTTTCAAGAAACATCGTTTTGATATCGCTGATAAATCGCTTTTGCCATTGTCCGCTGCTTTTTTCATCTTTGCATCGCACCGATATTAAATGTAATGAGCTTATTCAATGAAATACTTATTTTCCTGGCAGCAGTTGTTGCCGGATTCATTAATGCAATGGCTGGCGGTGGAACTT
>JBAWZG010000287.1:0-4512 GCA_037143155.1 Bacteroidia bacterium | reverse complement strand
AGCAAAACCCTTCCGATTCAAAAGCGCCATATTATCTGGGAAATTTCTGGTACAATGCCCGCCAATACAACGAAGCAGTTTTGAATTGGGAGCTTTCAGTAAAGCTGGATAACCAGTTTCCGACGGTGCACCGGAATCTTGCCCTGGCGTATTTCAACAAACAAAATCAGCCAGAAAAGGCACTGGCCGAACTTGAAAAGGCTTTCGGTTTGGACGAAACTGATTCGCGTATTCTGATGGAACTCGATCAGTTATACAAAAGGCTCAGCTTTTCATCGGAAGATCGGTTTCAAAAGCTTGAAAAATATCAGGCGCTGGTTAATTTTCGCGACGATTTATATTTGGAACGAGTAACCTTGCTGAATCAGCTTGGTCAGTTCGAAAAGGCATTTGAATTGATCAGTACAAGAAAATTTCATCCCTGGGAAGGTGGTGAAGGAAAAGTAACCGGGCAATATGTTTTCAGTCTGGTTGGAATGGCCAAAAAGTTGATTCAGAATCAGGCATATAAAAAAGCTGTGGAATATCTGACTCAAGCACAGGTCTATCCGGAAAATCTGGGCGAAGGAAAGTTAACCGGGGCTCAGGAAAACGAAATATTCTACTGGTTAGGTTGCGCGTATGATGGACTCAATGAATCAACAATAGCTGCAGAATGTTGGGAAAAAGCTGCCACAGGAATTGATGAACCTTCGGCTGCCATTTTTTACAACGACCAGCAACCCGATACCATTTTTTTCCAGGGACTGGCCTTGATCAAACTTGGAAGAATTCCCGAAGCCACAACCCGTTTTCAGACTTTAATTGATTTCGGAATGGCACATCTGCACGATGAATTTAAACTCGACTATTTTGCAGTTTCGTTGCCCGATTTACAGATTTGGGACGATGATCTGACCAAACGAAACACACAGAATTGCAGAAATCTGATTGAATTGGGAAAATTAGGATTACTTGAGATAAAAACATGAAAAACAAGTGCGAAAAATCTGCATTAATCGACGGGGCTTTGGTTTTCTGAAATTTTCTGAATATCCCTTCTGCATGATTCTGCCAAATACGGATCCTGAATGGCTTTTCGGATTAATTCCTGATTAGTACTGTTCCGCGTAAATATTGAAAAAACCTGACCAACCGTCAGGCTTTCTTCATTTCGTTTTATGAGAACCATCACATCTCCGGTAGCTATTTTCCCTAACTCTATCACTCGCACATAAACTCCCGGATAGGATGATTCCCAAAAATTTTCAACTATAGATTGATTTCTAAAACGAATACCTAATTTAAAACAGGGCTGGCGTGGCTGTGAAACCTGCACAACAGCCTCTCCTACCCGATAAACATCTCCAATACGAATTTCAGATTCATTCAAACCACGTACGGTCAAATTTTCACCGAACATTCCCCATTGCCAATCCAAATCCAAATATTTCTTTTCCCAGAAGGGATAATGATCGGCAGAATACAGGTAACAGGCCTTATCCAAACCACCATGAAACTGACGATTCAGAACATGATCGTTTAAAACATCTTCATGCCCTAAGTAAATCGGAGTTTTCACACCATATTTAAAAATACCGGTTTGAACTTGTTGCCCACGCCACTCAACTGTAACCGGTTCACCAATATTGGTTGAAATAATCTGCATAATCCAAGTATTTTAAATTCAAAAGAATCTTATTCTTCATCCAGAATTTCCTGAACTCTCCCTACTTCGCCGGTTTCAAGCCGGACTTTAATTCCATGTGGATGATTTGATGAGTTTGTGAGCAACGATTTGACTATTCCTTCAGTCAATTCACCGGTTCTCTGGTGATGCTTCTGAACAATATTTACCATTAATCCCGGCTTTACATCCGATCGTTTAGTTCCATCCATACAGGCATTTTTTAACTGATATTCATCGACAAGTATTTCAAAAATTCTTCCTTTCTGCTCTGATTCTTAAAAATACCACCATATTCAGCCGTTATGGTTGAACTGCCTTCATCCTGAATACCGCGGGATGAAACACATAAATGCTTGGCATCAATCACGACTGCCACATCTTCGGTCTTCAAAATCCGTTTCAATTCATTCGCAATCTGCACGGTCAAACGTTCCTGAACCTGCGGACGACGGGCGAAATAGTCGACAACCCGGTTGATTTTAGATAATCCAACAACCTGTCCACTTGAAACATAAGCCACATGAGCTTTGCCTACGATGGGTAAAAAGTGATGTTCACAGGTAGAATTCAAATTTATATTTTTCTCGACCAACATTTCGCCGTACTTAAATTTATTCTCAAAAACCGAAATCTTTGGTTTGTTTTCGGGATTGAGACCGGAAAAAATTTCCTTAACGAACATTTTAGCTACACGGTGCGGAGTTCCGTTTAAGCTGTCGTCGGTTAAGTCCAGTCCTAAAACATTCATAATATCCCGGAATTTCTCTTCAATCAAGAGCATTTTCTGTTCATCGCTAAGTAAAAAAGCATCTTCGCGCATCGGCGTCTCAAGCGATGTAGCCACATGATTGTCTCCGATTAAATCATGTCCGTTGTGATCATTATTTCGTGACAAACGATTTACATTGAACTTCGTCTTTGTCGTTTCTGTTTTTAAAAATCCATTTACTTTCATTTGATATCCTCCTTATAATTTGTTATAAAGGTAAAACAGATCAATTTATCTTTTGTTTAAACATTTATATATTTGCTTAAACATTTATTTCTTGTAATGACTTAATCTGATTGACTTACAATTAATTAACTAAATATTTACTAAATACAACAATTAAGCGAATTGATAAATATTTTCTGACTTCATGTGATAAACACCTTATCATCGAATAAGTTCAAAATTTATAGCGATGACAATCGACCCTCTATGGTAACAATTAATCATTCAAAACTGGTATTTTTTCGGTCATTAGGATGGCTAAACCAGAAATTCACAACAAATTGACCACTCAGATATAAAATAAAAATGGGCCATCTGATTCAGATAACCCATTTGTCATTCACTTAAATAATTCTCTAATCATTTGAAACTAACCCAATACCTTCAATTTTTTTATTCACCTTAGGTTCACCTTTATATCGAATTTTTCCAACACCGCTGATTGTTGCATTCAGAATATCAGTTGCATAAACACTTCCTGCTCCAACTCCTTCGATCCGGACATCTGTTTCTTTAGTTTTTAGATCAATCGCATCGATATATCCGGCTCCAGACAATGTTGCATCCAATAGATCTGCTACACCATTGAATTCAAGTTTTACCCCACCCTGCCCGATCACCTTTAATTTATTGGCCTTCATATTCATTTCAATATTTGCTCCACCTTCCACGTGGAGGTAAAAATCTTTCAAATCAATGTACCCTTTTGTTTCCAGGCTAATGCCGCCTTCAATATACAATTCTTCAAGATCCTTAAACGATATATACAGGACGAGTTCATTAAAATCAAAGTGCTTTTTGGTGATTTTAAGGCTAAGCGATTGCGAATCAGACTTTACATCAATGTATTTGAAATTATTCTCATCGGTTTTAATCCTTAATCCCGACTGCTCTCCCTGTTCCAAAATGACTTTAAAGGTTCCTTCCAGATGAATTTTTGAAAAGGGCTGGATACTGTATGTTCGGATACCAGAATCGTCCATAGACTGTGGAACGGGTGTTAAAGGTGATGCAAAAAGTCTGGCCACCATCAAACCAAGGGCAAAGATCAAGCTGCTTATTCGAAGAAGAAACATGGATATCAATTTTAAAGGTATAAATGCTAATTCAAAACTATTGAATAGACAAGCTTATGCAGTTTTCTTATCGATGAATACCTGATTTCCGTAGGTAAAATGAGCGATTCGGGGAATAATCCGATTTGAGAAATACGAATTTGAGGAATCTAATTTTATTCGGTTTCAGGTTTTATCTGCATCATCTTCTTCAGGATAAACAGCAGATAAACCGGCAGGAAAGTACCAATGATAAGCACCACCATATCCAAAAGACGAAAAGGTTTAGCGACTATGATCTTAGCTGCCACGACTAATAAAATCGAAAATAACAGGATGAATAAAGGTATTAATAAAACTTTCTTTTGAGTTTTATTCAAAAGAAAGATTAATAGAACCCAGATGAAACCAAGACCAATACCAATGAATGTCAAATAAAGCTGACCTTCTGCAGATTTCAGGAATCCAAAGACTACAGGCAAAATCGACATGATATACAATAAACGAAAAATGCTTGCGGAAAGCTTTTGACGCTGGTATGCGCTTGAAATCTCAGGAATAAATATGCTCTCTATTGATTTAACCGTCTGAAATTCAGGCAATAGCAAATCCTGAACTGAGCTGATCAGTTTTCGTTCCACCCCAATACGGACTGCGGCTTCAACAGCTTCCTCCTGGTAATCCTGGTGATGCCTTAGAATATCAAGAATCTGAGCATCAGTATAACTTGTATATTGTTCGTTAAAATCCATGTTACTGTGAGTTAGAGAAATGAATCATTCTGTATTAATTAT
>JBAWZG010000286.1:0-4527 GCA_037143155.1 Bacteroidia bacterium | reverse complement strand
AAGTGATGATCATTCCAGTTGAAAACACAAAGTTCGGAAGGCTATCGGGGGAGTAAAATTCGGGGGTTTGAAAAGATAGTTTGACATTTTAATCCACAGATAATGTGAGCTATCTAATATTTCAGCTTTGCCTGATCATGTTCTTTAAAAGCATTACATGACTCCAGATGTTTTTCCATCACATCCATATCATCACCCTTTACGGTTGTGCTGAAATCCAATGCCCGTTGTAACATTCGTATATAAGCCGTCGGGTCTTGTTGCCGGGTTAACCGCCTTAAAACTCCGATATAGTCGTCACGGTAAACCGTGGGGATGATGATTTTGGTTTGCCCATGTGTTACCAACTCTGCATTCATCATTACCCTGGCTATCCGTCCGTTGCCATCCAAAAATGGGTGCACTTCACTAATCAGGAACATGATGTAGGCAGCCCGGGCAAAAGGATGTGTTAGTGCCTGGTAAAAATCAAATCCTTTAATGAGAGTGCCTTTTACCAGCGTGTGGTCAACAAAAAAGGTTTCACCCGCCCGGTTATTTTTATCCTTAAACTGGCCAGGCTTTTTGGATATTCTTGCACCCATTAGTACCTGATGCCGGTAAAGAAGTATTTCCAACATCTGATCTGCATTGGCAGGTGCAATACTCATCTCCTGCCTGTTGCTTACCAGTTTGTAAGTACCCAGTACATCATGAGAATCTTCATCGCGCGAAGGCATTGGAGTCTCTGTTTCAATGATACGTCTGGCATCCTCCAGTTCAAACTCAGTCCCTTCAATATAATTGCTAAAGTAAGCTTCAAAAAAAGCAAAATTCCTGAAAGATTGGTTGCTGATGTTTTGTTCCGGTTGGTCTTTAAATTCCTGCTGCTTCAGTTCTACAAACAGTTTTTCAAATAATGGCAATCTGGCCGGGTCGTAGGGGCTGCCGAAAGCCCTTGCTACCG
This sequence comes from Bacteroidia bacterium, assembly GCA_037143155.1. Classification (GTDB taxonomy): domain Bacteria; phylum Bacteroidota; class Bacteroidia; order Bacteroidales; family Prolixibacteraceae; genus Aquipluma. Next base: position 3,581 of record JBAWZG010000286.1, on the reverse strand, counting down.
CTAATGGCGAGGATAATATTTTTGACGGATGTGAGGTAAGCAGGGCACTAATGAGTTTGTTTAGTTTTTCAAACTCTTTTTCCATGCTCAGTGCTGTTGAAATTCTTCTTGCCCTGTCCCGAAGTTCATTTAAGCCAGCTTCTCCTTTTACCCGAACCACTTTTTCCAGCCGGTCTTCAATTTCGGGCAGAGTCAGTGTCTTTGATTCTGGACCAGGTTGACGGCTCACCTGTAGATTCTCCAGCAATGCCCTTTCTAATTGCGAACAGAAGAGGTCACCGGAAAAAGGATTATCGCCTTCTATCTTGCCTGGACCTTCCATAAAGCGAATCGTGATACCGGGCAAACTTATTCTTTTAGTGTAGGTGTACGTTAGGAAAATATGCCCTTCTGATGTGGGTTGGAACTCCAGTGCCGACCGGTGACTGAGCATGGATCCGGGGTATAACTTTCCCAAAATGGGGAATAGGTTCCTCCGGACAATTGTTTCCGGTGTATCGGAAAAATTGGGGGTATAAATACGGGATGCAATTTTCCTTAACTTTCCGGCTTTCTCCAACATGGAAATTTGCTTGCTTAACCTGGAATTGCTGGATGAAAAGATGACTTCCTGAAGATGTATAGGTAAAATGTTTTCCATTAAAAGTAGTTTGAAATCCAAAATTATAAAATAATTTCCATCAAAATACTGTTGTGTGAAAATATTTTCCAGCATAGATTAAAAAAACGATTTTTAGATGGTCAAATTTTTTCCAGCAAAAATTCAAAAACACAAACGAAATGATAAATTATTTCAATTAAAATATATTATATGGCGAATATATTCCATTATAATACTATCCGTTCTATTACAGCCTCTTCTTCTTTGGTATTAATTTTTGCTTTAGTATTCGGGTTTTTTCCAAAGTTCCGAAAAGTTCACTTTTCCCCAACGCTGTTAATTCCAGATAAGGAAAACCCTTCTCGAAAAGTTCTTTGCAGATTTCCAGAGGGATATCATCCCTGCTGAAATCAATTTCGCCGTGGACGGGCACTATGACCCGTCCGCGGCGAAGTTTTATAAAGATGAAGTAGTTGGTCCACATCTGGATTATACCGGTAATGCTTCAGTCAAAGGAATATTCCCCGGATAGATATACAAGTTTGGAGTCTTGTAGGTGAATTCCATCGAAATCCCTTTTCGTGCAGCTGTTTCTTTTCCGGTTCCAAACCCATCAGGTGAACCTGCATAAACTGCTGGCCGGAGTTTATCACCCATGAGGTATTTCTGACCGTCACTATCCTGAACAACAAATACCAGGTTGTCGTTCTTGGCTGCATTGATAAAGCCAAATAAGGTATCTTTTAGTCCGGGATGAAAAACAGTGAGATGTGTCACGAACGATTTTCCATCCAGTTCACCCACCGGTTCAATCAGGAATTCCCCGGTATCATCAGTGATGTACATTTTAAACAGTTTCTTGCCTGGCTTCATGATCAATTCCCCGGTCAGTACTGCATTGGCTGCAAGTGTAGCCGCGGCTACCGGAGCGGTTGGCCAGGTCAAAATATCAGCGTGAAAACCGAAGTATATTTCCTGAGTCAATCCACCCATGTTTTGACCATTGGGCAAACTTTTATTGATATCTGTAAATTCTAACATTTTTGATAATTTTTATAATCGTGAAAGGAAACCGTTGGTCTTTTAACACCAATGGTTTCAGGATAATTACGGACCAACCACAGTTTTTGGAATGTTTGTCCAGACAGCCTGGTTGATCCCAAATCCCAGACCTTCAGCCCAGTCACCCAAAACTGCTACGGAGCGCTTGGATTCTTCGAGCTTGAACGTGTTTTTGGTAATAGTAGCAGGCGAAATATGAAGGAAGTTTTCTGACGGCGTGCAGAAAAGATCATTCGTTTCAACCATCGAGGCAAGACCTTTTATTTTCATTGGGGTGAAATCAATTCCGGTATTGATATCCTGATCCGATTTGTTCTGATAAAAACCCTGTGAACGTTTATCCTGAAGGTATTTCTTACACCAGTATTGGCTCATACAAATGTCCATCGGGATCCCCTGATACACTTCGGCGATCTTGTCGGTGAATTCTTCCACCTGGTCAAAAATCTGGTCTTTATCCAGTGGCCCGATATCGATGGTATTGATCGTTTCGGCATTCACTCCATCCTGAAGTAGTTTATGCAATCCGTTCATTCCGGTACCGTCAGCTCCGGCAACACCTGCTGCAGGAGCGGCATAAATACCTTTGTAGTATTCGTTCAGCTCCATATCCTGATCGATCTGACGGTTGTAATACACTTCGATGAGCCATTTCACGAATGGCCATTCTTTACGATCAACCTGTTTGGCTGTTAAGAAACCCAGCCAAGTGGCATAGAGTTCATCAGGCATAAACTCATCGTCAATCTTGAACCGGAACACCCGGATTTCATTGGGAACGATATTTACCCCTCCTTTTTGGGTGAAAGCCTTTTGAAAAGGTTGTACCAGGGTTCGGAAAGTGGCATTGGCTAAACGGAAGATCGTATCGTCCGTTTTGATTGGGGTTGCCAGAGTAGTAATCTGACGGCCCTGAGAGAGCATGGAAAGGATGCGTTTCTTGTTTTGTCCGGCATCCTGGTAAAATGCTCCATACTCGGCAATAATTGCTGAAGTTGTAATTGACATGGCTATTTAAGATTTAAGAGTTTTGGTCAACGTGTTTGTTGTGTTCGAGATTGTTAATCACATCCCATTCTACTCCATCAGATACTGGATCACTTTTGCTCATGTTTCCGGCAGGTTGGGTAGCGGGTTTTTTAGAGAGAAGTGCTCGAATAGCCAGAACTTTAGCTTCGGGCGTTTCTGCACTGGCGATGGTGGCATCAATGGCATTGAACGGATCCATTGCATTGAGAAGGTTGGTGTTTGCGGTGTCGCGCTCGGCAATCGCTACATCACGGGCAGAATTGGCTATGTCACGCTCTTGAATAATCTGTTGATCCAGGGCTAACCTGTTTTCAATAGCTTCGAGCTGCGTTTCATTGAGAAACACGCCCTCAGCGGTTGATTCAAGATTGTCCACAGTCAACACCTTATTGACATTAAGGAATTGTGTTTTCATTTCGGGGTTATTTTTAGGTGAAACATTTTTCTTGTGATTCAATATCCGATTCAGGATTTTGTCAATGATTGATTCTTCATCAACGGCTTCGACTGCTTCGCGCTCAGCCACAGGAGCATTTTTCTTCGACTTTCTTGGAGGATCCGGATAACCGCTGGAACTGATCATGGCAACCATTTGCAGATTTTCGAGGTAGTTAACAGCCACCTCGGGAACAAACACTTCATCGACAAATCCCCAGTTTTTGGCTTCTTCAGCCGTTAACCAGGTTTGCTGCTTCATCAGGCCCGTGATTTCATCCAAGGTTTTGCCGGTCTTTTTCACGTATATCTTTGCCAGCTGAAGGGTGACTTTTGCCAGCTGCTGTTTCTGGGTTTCCAGTTTAGCGATCAGGGCGTCAATTTCATCCTCGTTCATGCTTCCCCATTCATCCACCCAGTTCATAGCTTTATGAATCAGGTAAAATGAATTCTC
>JBAWZG010000285.1:0-4534 GCA_037143155.1 Bacteroidia bacterium | reverse complement strand
GGTTCGAGTTGCGCCCAGGCAAATTCGGCAAAATGGGTGAATTCGAATCCCATTTTGGCAATGTTCTGAAAGTCGCGATCCCATTGAGTCGAGTCCCAATGTTCAGGATAGTAATATACACCGACCTGCGTTAAATCTTTAGGTTGGAAAAAGCGTTCAGGATTTTTGGCGAATAAATTAAGGCTGGCCAGAACTCCGGAAAGTCCAAGAATGACAAGCTTCTTCATTGATAATGAATTGAAATACTTCATGAAAAGTTTTGTTTTTAAGTTGATAAATTGGCGATACAAGTATAGTTCATTCAGAAGACAATTACGAAATTTCATGAATTTTGTAATCATTTCCAAAATAGCATACCAATGACTTAGAAATTCAGTTATTAGAAAATACTAACAATATATTTCATTTTGCTATGAGTAATTTAATCCGATTTATTTTAATTTTTTCGCTGATGGGAAGTATGGCATGTAAACAGGAAGCGCCTAAAACGAAGGTCATTGATCTCGCAGATATGGATACTTCAGTAAATCCATCGTCTGATTTTGACAATTATGCCAATGGTGGCTGGAAAAAGCGTTTTCCGATTCCTGACGAAAAAAGCCGGTTCGGGTCATTCGATCTGTTGGCAGATGCAGGTGAGTTTCAGGTTAAAAATCTGATTGCTGATATTGCAACTAAAAAGCACGATGGCGGAACCGTGGCGCAAAAGATCGCCGATTTTTACAATACTGGAATGGACACGGTGAAAATCGAGGCACAGGGATTGACTCCTGTTCAACCGTTGTTTGAGCAAATCAATTCGATTCAGAATAAGGGCGATGTGATGAAGGTCGTTGCTGATTTTCATACCAAAGGTATTTACCCGATGTTTTCATTTTTATCGGATGTCGACCAGAAAAACTCGGATATGATGGTTGCTTACCTGCTTCAGGGTGGACTTGGAATGCCCGATCGTGATTATTACCTGAAAGACGATGACCGAAGCAAGGAAATTCAGGCAGCCTATCAGATATTCCTTCAGAAAATGTTTGTATTGTCAGGTACTGATGAAGCTGGTGCTAAAACCAATACTTCAGTGGTTTATCGGATGGAAAAACGCATGGCTTCAGCCTCCATGACAAAGCTGGAACAACGTGATCCGCAAAAAATCTACCACAAAATGAATCTCGGGGGGATTCAAAAAATTGCTCCTGAAATTGACTGGACCGCACATTTTCAACTTATTGGGTTACAAAATCCTGGCGATTTTATCGTTTGCCAGCCTGAATTTATGACCGAACTGGGTAAGATGATGAATGAAATTTCGGTTGATGACTGGAAAATTTATCTGAAATGGAAAGTGATCAGCAGTCTTGCATCTTATCTGCCTGGAACTTTTGTGAATGAAAATTTCGAATTCTTTGGTAAAACATTATCAGGACAAAAGGCCCAGCGTCCGCGCTGGAAAAGGGTTCAGGGTTCAACCAACGGAGCGTTGAGTGAAGCCATTGGTCAGATGTATGTTGAGAAATATTTCCCGGCAGAAGCAAAAAAACGAATGCTCGATTTGGTCGGAAACCTTCGTATTTCGCTGGGTGATCGCATCAAACAACTGGCATGGATGAGTGATGCAACCAAGTCCAAAGCTCAGGAAAAACTGGATGCAATTACAGTAAAAATTGGTTACCCGGATAAATGGCGCGATTATTCGGCTCTTGAAGTTTCAACCAGTTCCTTTATAGCTAATGTTTTGCAGGCCAGGAACTTTGATTTTAAATTTCGGATTAGCAAGGTAAATCAGCCTGTTGATCGCACAGAATGGATGATGCCGCCTCAAATGGTAAATGCCTACTATGAACCAACACGGAATGAAATCGTATTTCCGGCAGCAATTCTTCAACCGCCTTTCTTCTACCTCGAAGGAGATGATGCTGTAAACTATGGTGCAATTGGAGTGGTAATCGGTCACGAAATGACACACGGATTTGACGATCACGGCTGTCAGTATGATAAAGTCGGAAATCTCGCTGATTGGTGGACTGCCGATGATTCCAAAATGTTTAAAGAGCGTACTAAAGTACTCGCCAATCAGTTTAGTAATTTTACAGTGCTCGATTCGCTGAAGGCGAATGGTGAATTATCTCTCGGAGAAAATATTGCTGATCTCGGTGGTTTGAATGTTGCTTATACTGCACTGCAAAAGGTGTTAAGCGGAAATGAAAAATCAATTGACGGGTTTACTCCGAATCAGCGTTTCTTTCTGGCCTATGCGCATTTGTGGGCACAAAATATACGCGATAAAGAAATTGTTCGCCGAACCAAAGACGATGTTCATTCCTTGGGCCGCTTCAGGGTTTTAGGACCACTTAAAAATATGCCTGAATTCTATAGCGCTTTTAATGTTAAGGAAGGCGACAGTATGTTCCTGAATGAAGCCGATAGGGCAGTCATCTGGTAGAAAATTGTTCAGCTTGAAAAAGAAATACCGGCTGACTCAAATTTTACCGGCATTTTCTTTTTTTATTTTCTGTCAAGGGGTGAAATAATTTTTGTTGGATCCTTTTTGGCAGCCCAGAGAATCAAGCGAAGCGACTGGTCGTAAGTCAGGTAATTCCAAAACCAGTTAATGAAAATCAAAAGCCGGTTTTTAACTCCGACAATAGCCATCAGGTGCACAAACATCCAGGTTAACCAGGCGACAAAACCGCTGAATTTAATGAATGAAAGGTCGGCAACTGCCCGGTTACGGCCAATGGTCGCCATCGATCCGCGATCAATGTATTTGAATGGCTTCAATCCGGAATTGCTTTTCATGGACAAGAAATTCTTGGCCAGATTTCTTCCTTGCTGAATGGCAACCTGTGCTACCTGCGGATGCCCGTTTGGATGGCCGGAGGCTGACATCACGCAAACATCTCCAATGGCATAAATATCATTTAATCCTGAAATCCGGTTATATTCGTCAACCACAATCCGTTTCCCACGACCAATTGAATCTGCCGGAAGTCCTTCAGGAACCACTCCGCTGATACCTGCAGCCCAAATTACGGTTTTGGTCTCAATCTGGCTGCCATCGTTCAACGTCAAGGTGCTTCCATCGAAATCGGTTACATGGGTATTCAAAGTCACTGAAATTCCAAGCCGCCGGAGGTAAAACAAGGCCTTTTCTGAAGCATGCTTCGACATTCCTCCCAAAAGTGCCGGAGAACCTTCGATCAGGCTAATCTGCATCACATCAAAATTCAGGTCAGGATAGTCTTTTGGAAGAACAAATTTTTTCATTTCTGCAATTGCTCCGGCAACCTCCACTCCGGTTGGTCCGCCACCAACCACGATGACATTCAGAAGTGCTCTCCTTGCATTCTGATCGCGCAGCGTGACTGCCTTCTCAAAACTTTGCAGTAAGCGGTTCCGGAGTGCCATTGCTTCCGAAGCAGATTTCATGGGAATGGCATATTCCTCCATGTTTTTCATTCCGAAAAAATTCGAATTTACTCCTGAAGAAATAACCAGGTAATCGTACCATACGGTACCCAGGCTGGTCTGAAGCTCTTTTTTATCGGCGTCAACTGAATATACCTCGGCCACACGGATGTACACATCTTTTTGCTTCTGGAATATCTTTCGCAAAGGAAACAAAATGGAACTGGGTTCGATACCTGCAGTGGCAACCTGGTAAAACAAGGGTTGAAACTGGTGGTAATTATTCTTGTCTATCAGAACAATCTGATATCCCGAGCCGATAAGCTTCTGGGATAATTTAAGCCCGGCAAAACCTGCACCGATAATTACTACTCTCTTTTGGGCGGTTTCCGGAATATTAACTGGCATATTGTTTTTGGATATTTATTTTACGTGGATGGATCGTTTACTTTTCCTCTTCATTTATTAAACATGACAACGATGTAATGTGAGAAAAGTTCATTATCTTTTGCGAAGATATCCAACCAAATCTACAAACCTAATTCAATCGACCATGACGAACAAAAAATCCAGTACTTCAGTTACTCTGAATCCGAATCCGGATGAAAATGCAAATAAGCTTAACCGACGAAAATTTATCGGTGGAATCTCATCGGCTGCATTGGCCATGACTATCGTTCCGCGATATGTTCTCGGAGGAAACGGTTTTATTGCTCCCAGCGATAAAATTAACGTGGCATATATTGGGCTGGGAACCCAGGGATTACGCCAGTTGCAGGATATCATTAAACTTCCCGAAGTTCAGATTACCGCAGTTTGCGACCCTCAGCGAAAAGCAATCAATTATTACGATTGGGATCCAACCGGTTTGCGCAGCGAAATGCGTGAATTAATCGGAAACCCAAACTGGAATACCGGTGGTAACAATACAATTCCCGGTGGTTTAAATAACGGGAAAGAGATTGTTGATGCCTATTATGAAAAAACGACCGGCAAAAAGTACAATTGCCATGCATACACCGATTTCAGGGAATTATTTGAAAAAGAGAAGGACCTGAATGCCGTTCAGGTGATGACTCCCGACCATTTGCACGGAATTATCAGCGCAGCAGCTATAAAACGAAATATCGGA
>JBAWZG010000284.1:0-4561 GCA_037143155.1 Bacteroidia bacterium | reverse complement strand
ACAATGATCACATTCAGTGTAATTGGTGCCAGGTTATACAGAATGCTTGAGCGGGCGATCATGTATATTCCGGCAGTAACCATGGTAGCAGCATGGATCAGCGCTGAAACCGGTGTTGGGCCAGCCATTGCATCCGGAAGCCAGGTGAATAATGGTATTTGCGCACTTTTACCCACAGCGCCAATCAGAAGTAAAAGTGTAATTACTGTAATAATTGGCGTTCCGATTTGCATGGTGGAAGCCTGAGCAAAAACTTCTGAAAAAGAGACTGAATTAAATGTGAAGAAAAGAAGGATGATCCCTAAGATAAATCCTAAATCGCCAATGCGGTTGATAATGAAAGCTTTTCGGGCAGCATAATTGAAGGATGGATTTTTGAACCAGAAACCAATCAGCAGATAGGAGCAGAGCCCGACTCCTTCCCAGCCGATGAACAATACCAGGTAATTGGCTCCCATAACCAGCAGCAACATGCTGAAAGTAAATAAGTTCATTTGAGCGAAAAAGGAATTTATCCGATTATCGCCGTGCATGTATCCGATGGAGTAAATATGAATGAGCGATCCGACGCCGGTAATTACCAGCATCATGGTGAGCGACAAATGATCGATCAGGAAAGCAAAAGGGATATTCATGTTTCCAACGGCAATCCAGTTGAAAAGTGTCACCGTTGCTGCATCCTGTCCCGAATTCCGGAGTACAAAAAATAGAAAAACGGAAACCAGAAATGACAAACCAATTGCTGTGCTGGCAATTATTCCGGCCTGATTGTGTTTGAAGCGTTTATATCCCAATCCTGTGATCAGAAATCCCAGTAATGGCAAGGCCGGTACGAGAAGAGCAAGGTTTATATTTGGAATCGTTCCTACCATTTCAAACGGTTCAAAAGGTTAATGTCAACTGAATCCACGTTTCGCTTCATCATCACCAAAATAGATAATCCAACAGCAACTTCTGCAGCAGCCACAATCATCACAAAGAAAACAAAAACCTGTCCGGAAGGGTCGGAATGATAAGCCGAAAATGCTGCAACAAGCAGGTTGATCGAATTAAACATGAGCTCAATGCACATCAGGATAATGATTGTGTTTCTCCTGAACAGAACCCCCATCAGACCAATGCTGAAAAGCGTTACACACAACAGAATGTAGTGTTCGAGCGGGATGAGCTGTATGGCGGATGATATTTCTTTCATTTGTTAATAATTTAAAAGCCCCCGCCAAACCTCCCCCACAAGGGGAGGCTTAAAAAAAGCAAGTTTCGAAATTGTACTAATATTATCATCCTATGTGTTAAAATTGATTTGTAATGAAAGTACCTTTAAAAATTGTATTTTCAATAATCTTCTCATTAAATTTCCTCCAGTTCCCCTCCTTTGGAGGGGCGAGGGGAGGCTTTCAGACATCTTTCTTCCCAAACATGACTGCCCCGATCATGGCCGAAATAAACAATACGGAGGATATTTCAAAGGGTAATAAAAATTCATGAAACAAGGTTTTTCCAACTTCTGAAACTAATCCAATTTTACTATCGAATGCATATCGCGGATGAATTTCCAATGTCAGACGGGTGGCTGCTACCATTACTAAAAAGAATATTCCACCGGTGATTACGGCAGAAATTCGGGTCACTTTTGATTTCTGCAAGATTATTTCCTTATTCAGGTTGAGCAACATGATTACAAACAGGAACAAAACCATAATAGCACCTGTGTAAACAATCACATGAACAACAGCCAGAAATTGCGAATTCAGGAGGATATATTGTCCGGCCATGGCAATAAAACAAATAATGAGGTAAATAACACTGTCAACTGGGTTTTTCGAAAAAACCACAAACAATGCTGTGAGAATCATTATTGCTGAAAGAAAGTAAAATAAGAAGACCATATTTTGTTTCAATTTATATTTTTCAAAAAGTGTCTAAAGTGCTTAGAGTTATAAATCCGAACTCCGAATTTTAGGCACTCCGAACTTTTATTTGTTATGTGCAAAACGCTTGTCCTGCTTGAAATTCAGTACTTTTTCAGTTTGCCGTGCCGAAACATCAATCCGTAAAGACTGATCAAGCGATTCAACCAAAATATCCTTGCCATAAATGAATGACGACCGCTCATATTGCGAGGCAACAATTCGGTCTGTCAGAAAAATGGCTTCTTTTGGACAGGCATCCTCGCAGTCACCGCAAAAAATGCAACGCAACATGTTGATTTCATATACCTCAGCATATTTTTCTTCACGATATAAATTTTCATCACCAGGTTTCCGTTCAGCGGCAATCATTGTGATGGCTTCAGCCGGACAGGCAACGGCACACAATCCACAAGCAGTGCAGCGTTCGCGTCCCTCATCATCGCGTTTCAAAACATGCTGACCCCGGTAAACCTTACTGAATTCACGCGTTTGTTCAGGATAATTAATGGATACTTTCTTCCTGAAAAAATGCCTGATCGTAATGGACATACCTTTTAATATAGCAGGAATATAAATCCTTTCCATGAAGGTCATCTTCTTGTCTGAAACTACTTTCGATCTGTTTGTCAAAGCTTGCATGGCACGTTCAGATTAAGTTAATTCAGTAAAATAGTAATAAGCACCAGTAGCCATGATATTGAAAATTGCCAGTGGCATCAGTTTTTTCCACCCCAGATTCATGAGCTGGTCATATCGAAAACGTGGCAAAGTCCATCTGATCCACATGAACAGAAAGATGAAAAAGAAAATCTTCATAAAAAAGAAAAATGTTCCAAGCAAGGTAACCATATTTGGTGATAAGCCAATCTGATCAATAAAGGGCATATTGTAACCTCCAAAATACAAGGTAGCGATTACTGCCGATGAAATAAACATGTTGATGTATTCGGCAAACAGGTAAAACCCAAGTTTCATGGAACTGTATTCGGTGTGGTATCCGCCAATCAATTCCGTTTCACATTCCGGAAGATCGAATGGTGCCCGGTTGGTTTCAGCAAAAGCACAGACCAAAAAAATCAGGAATCCCAATGGCTGATAGAAAACATTCCAGTGCATACCATGTTGTTGTGCAACAATCTCCTGAAGGCTTAATGAGCCGGTTGTCAGGATGAGGGCAACAATTGACATTCCCATGGCAATTTCGTAACTGATCATTTGCGAAGCGGCCCGGATTGAACCCAGCAAAGCATATTTATTGTTTGAAGCCCAGCCACCAATCATGATACCATAAACACCAATAGACACCATTGCAAAAACATACAGGATTCCGATATTCAGATCAGCAATCTGCATTGAGAACTCGCGACCACCAATTGTGATTGTTCCTCCCCATGGAATGACTACTCCGGTCAGCATGGCCGTAGTCATGGCAATGGACGGACCAAGAATAAAGAGTTTTTTATTGGCACTAAGTGGAATGATTTCTTCTTTCATGAACATTTTGACCCCATCGGCAATCGGCTGTAAAAGGCCAAAAGGCCCTGCACGGTTGGGGCCGAGACGGTCTTGCATAAAAGCTGCCACTTTTCGTTCACCATACGTCGAATACATGGCAACAACCAGTGTCACCAATAAAATGATGAACAGAAAAATGGTTTTATAGATGTATAAAGTCCAATCCATAGTTTGTTTTTACAGCTTTTCGTAATGGTTTTGTCCGATGACCGAATGTCTTTCTATCTTTCGTGGACCTTCAATCAGCCAGTCGTTTGTTTCTTTGTGCTCAAAGCGGCAATCGTTGCAAATAAATTCTTCCAGTTCGCCGTATTTGTCTTTTCTTCCGGTAACCCGAAGTATTTCATCACCTTTCTTCCAGAGTACAACTTTTCCACTGCATTTGTTGCATTCCCGGTGAGCATCGAATGGTTTGGTAAACCAAACGCGGCTTTTAAAGCGGAAAGTTTTATCAGTTAAAGCACCAACAGGACAAACATCAATCATATTTCCTGAAAAATCATTGTCAACAGCTTTCAAAATGTGCGTGCTGATTTCACAATGATCTCCACGACCTAAAACTCCATGCACTCGCTGATCAGTCAACTGATCTGCTACCATAACACAGCGGTAGCAAAGAATACAGCGGTTCATGTGAAGTTTGATTTTGTCACCAATATCGATTGGTGCGAATGTGCGGCGATCTTCAACGGTTTGCGTATCGGCTAATCCGTGGTCGTATGATAAATCCTGAAGGTGACATTCGCCAGCCTGGTCGCAAACGGGGCAATCCAGCGGATGATTGATCAGCAGAAATTCGGTAATGGCCTTTCGTGCTTCCATCACTTCAGGAGAAGTAATATTTTGAACGACCATTCCATCCTGAACAAGCGTCCGGCATGAAGGTACCAGTTTGGGCATCGGGCGCGGATCTTTGGCCGATCCCTGCGCGACCTTAACCAAACAGGTACGACATTTTCCGCCACTGCCTTTCAGTTTTGAATTGTAGCACATGGCAGGCGGAACCACGCCGCCTCCAATTATTCGGGCAGCATTCAGAATGGTTGTTCCGGCTTCGACTTCAACCTCAATTTGGTCTATTGTTACTTTGACAAGGGACATTTCTGCAATTTTACGTGATCTTCAAACTCCTG
>JBAWZG010000283.1:0-4563 GCA_037143155.1 Bacteroidia bacterium | reverse complement strand
ACCGATTTCCTGAAAATGGATGAGCAGTTGAAAGCCAGCGGGGTGAAAAATCCTCAAACGCATTCCATTCCTGATTCGCCTGAATCGCAACTGATCGGGAAAAACCTCGCCGATGCTCCTGAATTAGTGCGAAAAGTGAATCCTGAAACGTACATCACACCTGACGATCCGCCATTTTTTATTCAGCATGGAAGGATCGATCACCTGGTTCCTTATCAGCAATCGAAGAATCTGGCTGCAAAACTCACCTCAGTGATTGGAAAGGATAAAGTGACTTTCGAACTGCTGGAAAACAATGATCATGGCGGACCCGGCTTTACCACAGACCAAAATATCAATAAGGTATTTACCTTTCTGGATAAGTATCTAAAACATTAACTATCGTTTCTAAAACATTTTAAAAAATTAAAAAATGAACAAAAAGCTTTTGTTTTCGGCAATCATGTTAATCGTGATATGCTTTGTTTTCGGGAATGCTCAGGCTCAGAAACCTGAATACAAGATCGCCAAAACCATTCAGTTGAGCGGTGATGGCGGATGGGATTACCTGTCGGTTGATGAAGTCAATCAGAAATTGTTCGTTTCACATAGCTCTCAGGTAAACGTAGTTGACCTTAAAGCTGGTAAGGAACTTGCAGTTATTCCTGAAACCAGCGGTGTTCATGGAATTGCCATTGCCAATGACCTGAACAAAGCATTCATTTCATGCGGAAAAGACTCATCGGTTTTAGTCGTTGACCTAAACAGCCTCAAAGTCATTGAAAGAGTTCAAAAAACCGGCAAAAATCCGGATTGTATTTTGTACGATCAGTTTTCGAAGAAAGTATTTACGTTTAACGGACGCAGCAGTAATTCTACTGTGATTGATGCCAACACCCTGAAAGTTATTGCAACCATCCCGTTGGCCGGAAAACCTGAATTTGCTCAGACCGACGGAAAAGGAAAAATCTTCGTCAATATTGAAGATAAAAGCAGCCTGGCTATCATCAATGCGGTCACGTTAAAAGTTGATAAAATGTGGTCGATTGCTCCCGGAGAAGAACCTTCAGGATTGGCCTTCGACCAGCTGAATAACCGTTTATTCTCGGTTTGCGGCAACAAGTTAATGGTTGTTTCCGATGCCGTTTCCGGTAAAGTGGTAACCACTTGCCCGATTGGTGACGGATGTGATGGAGTTGCTTTTGATCCGGCAACCAAACGCATTTTCGCCTCAAACGGCGAAGGTACCATGACGGTCATTCAGCAAGTCAGTGCTGATCAGTACAAAGTTCTTGAAACCCTTCCTACTCAAGCTGGTGCCCGGACAATTACTGTCGACAAAACGACTCACCACATCTATGTTTCAGGTGGCGAATACGGTGAAGGTACAGGGCGCCGTCCGGTTAAACCAAATACGTTTAAAGTCTTGGATATTGATCCAGTGAAATAGATTTTCAATCTTCTATAAGGAAAAAGTCATTAGTCAATGGAAAATTTTTCTGTTGACTAATGACTTTTTCCTTTCATACAATTTCTTGATTTTTGTCTACCTTGCAGTTTCTAAAGCTGATTTCAAGTATGTCCAAGCCGTCTATTTTTAAGCGAATCCTGATTTTCATCCGTTCGGTGCTTCTGGTTTCCGGAGTGTTTTTCCTGCTTATTCTGGCTCTTAGTTTCACGACTTTGCCTTACTGGGGATATTACTGGTTAGGTACCAGCCAGTCGAAAATCACCGGGAAACCCGAATATATCATCTTACTTGGCGGAGGCGGTATGCCCAGCGAATCGAGTCTGATGCGGGTGTATTATGTGCACAGGGCCGCTGTTGAATCGCCTGAAAGCCGGATTGTCATTTCGATTCCGGGAAATCCCGAAGATTCAACAAGTACTGCCCGGCAGGTAGCCGCTGAATTAATCAGCAAAGGAATCGACAGGCAACGCATCTTGTACGAACAAACAGGAACCAACACCCGTTCCGAGGCGCTTAATTTGCAACAGTTTAATTCTGAAAATTTAACCGAAAAATCGATTTTGCTCGTCACTTCTCCCGAACACATGCGGCGTTCAGTTTTGGTTTTCAGGAAAGCAGGTTTTACACGGGTGAGTGCCCTGCCTGCCTTTGAAAGTGCCATCGAATCCAACCTGTTTTTTGAAGACGACCAACTCGGCGGCAACAAAACCCTTGTTCCGGATATTGGCGGCAATACCGAAGTTCGTTACCAATTCTGGAACCATCTGAAATACGAAATCCTGATTGCCCGCGAAATGGCTGCCATGGGCTATTACAAACTGAGAGGTTGGATCTGAAAGTTTAAAACCGGATATTATATTTTACCTTGAAGCGCAAAGCACTTTCATTCATTACAATCTGCTGATCGGGCCTTGTCCAGCCTGAAGTCCATGCTAAAATGATTTCATTACCAGGTTTAATTATCCATGAAAAACGCGATTGCCAGCCCATTTTTTCGGAGGTGTTGTCGTACTGGAAATAGTTGTAAACCGTGACCGACGGACTCAGGAGAAGGTTCAGGTTCATTTGATAAATCCGGGCATTAAAATCACCTTCAGGCAAAACCACATGGTTGATTGCGTAATTTCCGCCAATATACAATGGAACAGCAACTTTATAAGCGACAGTCAGTTTCAGGTCTTCGCGCCGGCCATTGTAAAAATCTCCCGAGCCAATACTTGCTGAACCTGCCAGATTGCGGCTTCCGGCTGAAATGAGCGTGATATTCTGGTACCAGAACGTATATTCGTCTTTTGGAATTATAAATCCGGGATAAATCGGAAAATCCTTACTGAGGTATTCGAATTCCTGATTAACCGAATAATAGCATTCTTCTCCGGATTTGAAGCGTATTCCAATCGGCGAGAAATTGATATTGCGTGTCAGCAAAACCTGATCGAAATTGGTGATATAGTTAAAACCCGCACCCGTTTTTACTTGCAGGATTCCCCATTTATTTGGTCGGGGGCCGAGCGAAAAGTTACCGTAAGATTGTTTGATGTTGGTCCGCGGGACAAACCCAATGCCAGCTACAAAGTTTTCTGCTACCTCGAAATGTCCAAGTCCAAAGAACAAATAATCGTTCGGATAAGCCAGATCAGCTCCCCAGGAAGTGTTGTTATTTATTTTACCCTTCGTGTCCGAAATCATTCCGAACATCGTAAAAGCCAGATTTTTATTCTTTTGAAAATGAGAAGTTGCCAGTTTAAGATCCAAACCACCAACCAAATTCTCATCGGGCGAAACGGCATTTCCCATGGTTCCAATGACCCCGATAGCGGATTGTTTTCCCAGATTCCGGCTGATCCGGCCAACCGAAAGCTGCGAATTGCCGTAATCGCGCTCGTCGCTGATGTGCATCACGCCGATATTCCAGTTATTTTGTGTGCCCGTAACCTTGGCCGCATAAAGCACCGGAAGTATATTTCCGTTGTTGTCGAGCCCCAGCCTTCGGGAGAAAAACGGCACCACCGAATTTCGGTAGGAATTGTTGTCATCGCCTTCGATTCCAAATTTGAAATAGTTTGATCCATCGAGGAAAAAGTCACGCTTTTCAGGAAAATACAGATTGAAACGCGTGAGGTTGATTTGCCGGTCATCCACTTCCGTTTCCGCAAAATCAGTATTGATGGATAGCGAAGCCTTTAACCGGGGGGTAATCTGGTAATACATATCCAGTCCGGCATCGGCCATCGACTTATTTTTCGCTCCTTTTTTAGTGTTCATTCCGCCAATGACATAGGGTGCAATGTCCAAACCGATACCCTGAGTGATTCCTTCCAGCCCTTCCAGCAATCCTGAATCTGAAATCTGAAAACGGTATGTATTCAGGTTAGCGACCGGCCAGTATGAAGCTTCGAGCCTGCGTTTAATGTTGCGGATCAGCTTCATTCCCCAGACTGTTTTTCCCGGATCGAAGCCGATTGTTTTAAACGGAATGGCCAGTTCTGCTTCCCAGCCTTCGCTGTTGATGCTCGATTTTCCTTCCCACAGCCCATCCCATTCCTTATTCATTGAAGCGCCGTTTTCGCTGATCAGCGCATCGCCGATCGAACCACGAGGGCCGATCTGAAACCAGTATCCATTGCGGTGATCGAGGTAAGTATCCAGAATAATCTGAACCCGGTCGTCGTTGCCCAGACTCACATCGCGTGCCATTTCCTTGGCCGTTATTTTCTTTGGATCGTCATAACATTTCACTGCAAAATACAGGTAATGATCGTCATAGCAAATCGACACTACCGTTTTCTCCGAAACGGGTTGACCTGGATTGGGTTCACGCTGCACAAACTGATCGATCTGATACGCCTGATCCCAGGCTGCTTCATTAATATGTCCGTCAATAGTTGGAGGAGTAGTTATCCGGATGGCTCGGGCAGCAGTCTGAGCAAAGGAAGATTGTACTGCAAACAAAAGGATGAGGCAGGTAGATATAATGCAAAGATTTTTCAATAGAATTGAATTTCAGTTGGCTTAGGTTTCGGCTATATTTTTTTGACGCGATGAAAGTAGCAAATAAAATCCTGAATGCAATTTGCAGCTCGGAAAGCAAAAATGATGATATGATCGGATTT
>JBAWZG010000282.1:0-4577 GCA_037143155.1 Bacteroidia bacterium | reverse complement strand
ATAATCATGACGAAATTTCTTTTCATTTTAATTCTATCAGGTATGACACAAATAAGTTCAGGACAAACCGAGACCGCCACCTTCGGGGGCGGATGTTTCTGGTGTACCGAGGCCATTTTCAAGAGTTTAAAAGGCGTTGAAACCGTTGAATCGGGCTATTCAGGAGGAAAAGTAAAAAATCCAACCTACAAGGAAGTTTGCACCGGTGAGACTGGCCATGCCGAAGTCATTCAGATCACCTTCGATCCGAAAGTGATTAGTTTCCGGGAAATGCTCGAGGTTTTCTGGGAAACGCACGATCCGACTTCCCTGAACCAACAGGGCGCCGACCGTGGAACGCAATACCGGTCTGTAGTTTTTTATCATTCTCCGGAACAAAAGGAAACGGCAGAAAAATACAAGGCCGAACTCAATAAGGAAAATGTATTTGGCAAGCCGGTGGTCACCGAGATTACTGCTTTCGATCATTTTTACAAGGCTGAAAGCTATCATCAGGATTACTTCGCAAACAACCGTTCGCAAGGGTATTGCCAGTTTGTAATCGTTCCGAAACTCGAAAAATTCAAAAAGATATTCAAGGACAAACTCAAATAGTCAGGCGATGAAACATTCATTCATTCTGTCGATAATCTTTTTGCTATTCGCATCAATTGGGGCAAATGCACAGCGGGAGGTGAAAATGCCGGGAGATTCCACGAAGGTGCTCAAAAGGTATGTTTTTATGTTCCTGAATGAAGGTCCGAAACGCGATCAGGATTCGGCTACCTTGGTCAGGATTCAGGAAGGACACATGAAACATATCGGCGAAATGGCACAAACCGGTAAAATGGTGGTTGCTGGCCCGTTCGAAGACGGTGGGAAATATCGTGGAATCCTGATTTTTGATGTGGATTCGATTTCTCAGGCAATCCGCATGGAATCTACTGATCCGGGAGTTGTTTCAGGTCGTTTTAATATGCAGGCTTTTTACTGGTGGACGATGAAAGGAAGTAAGTTGCCATAAAGAGGTGAGCAGTCATTTGCGCATATCCATTGAGTAGTCAGAGTTTGTCATTGGTAGTCATTAATTGTCATTCAATAGTCAGACAATTAATGCATTAGGTAATTTACAACAAATGACGTAAAACGAATGACAATTAATGACTTCAATACACTTCGAATTTTATTCTGATACAAGAGAAAGACAATTAAAACAGGTAATTCAACCCAATATACATGCCTGAAGTGCCGTCCTGAACATTGGGAGTCATCCCATAATCAACCGCAATGACAAAGTTTTCATTCATTACAATCCGCAGACCGGCTCCAGAAGAATAATGAAATTTTTCCTTATCTGCAATGTAATAATCAGCAGGAAGAGTAGCTGCAATTTCCTTTGGTATCTCAATTTTCTTGGTCACTTTACCAAAGTCGGTAAACGCATTGAGCCCGATGTAGAAGTTGTTTTTTATCCATTGAAATTTAACTGCTTTCCAGCGCAATTCTGCATTTCCATAAAAGAAGCCATCGCCAATAACACGGTTTCGAAGAATTCCGCGCATCGTTTTTGCACCTCCCAGACCTTCAGAAAGAGCACCGGTTAATACGGAAGTGATGACCTGTGACTGATAATAAAATGGCGCATGTCCGGCAACTGTTGTTTGGTAGGAAAGCCGGTAAACAAACGACAGGTTTTTAGGAACCAGCGTGAAATACTGCCGGTGAATCAGGCTGAGTTTGGTAAATGAACTTTCTGCGCCTAAAAATTTTGGTGCAGTTTCTAAAACAGCTTCTGTCCAGAGCCCTTTCATTGGATTTGGCCGGTTGTCGCGGCTGTCATAAACAATTCCACCTTTAACTGTAGGTACAAATCCGCCATTGGCCTCATTAGCTGAAATGATTCCCCAGTCCTGGTACTTCTGAAACAATCCCGGAACTGCTGGTAAAACATCGTTTCCTTTTTTGCCTTTGTTGAGCTTATCCAGATTTACATCTTTGATTGCAAAATTCTGAAGGTTAAAACCGCACACCCATTTTACATGTTCTCCGGATAAATGTCCCTGAAGATCAACTTTAAACCGAAACAGATTCCGGTCATATTTGTAGAACATCCTGGTTTTGTATGAACCCGATTCAGTATTGGTCCAGTCCGGTTGATAAACTGCGTTGTAGCCATTATATCCATAAAAATCGTATGCCTGATCCGAAAGGTAGCTCAGATCGACTGAAGTTCGTAATCCTTCGATCAACTGATCTGAATCGTAATAAAACCGGTTTATTCCGCTTCCTTTGGTAAAACGCGAAACTTCAAAATAGAGCGAATGGTTGTATTTGGGGAAGCGGCTTCCATCGCCGTAATTGTACAAATTTACCAATGCACCATACTGAAACCCAAGGTCGGTATCGAAGGCAACGGTTGGCAGAGCGCCAAAATTCCAGTTTTTTTTCACCAGATCAGCCTTCTTTTCAGTTTGGGCCAACAAGGTCAGCGAAAGACAAATACACACGATGGAAAGGATCTGTTTTTTCATAGGTTAAGGATTTGAATCAAACGAAGGTAGAAAAATTCAATTAGCAACCAACTGCAGAAGCTTAATATTCAAGTGATCGTGATACTTCATTCCTGAAAAAAGTGACTTTTTCAGAGTCCGGAGAAGATTCTGATTGAAACATTTCGGCTCATTTTATTTGTTTTGTGCAGTTTATCCTACCCGTTGTGCAGCTTGTCCGATTAATCTCTTAAATTGTCTCCCGAAAGGTTTACTTCGCTGAAACCTTTAAATTCAACACCATGAAACGATTGATTATTCTTCTGCTTGTATTAAGCTGCTTCCGGTTCTCGTACGCAGAAGAATATAGTGCTACGAAGAACCTTGATTTAAGGAAACTGATGGAATCAAGGTTCCTTGAAAGGGAGGCTCCATTAAAATATGATTCAAATATTTTGATCCTGTTGAAGGGAAAACCAAGTAAAGAGGATTCCCTAATCTTTAAAGAATTGGTTGACACACTCAATGTGTTGATTGATAAGTGGGATGTTTATCTAATTCCAAAAGGAACTTCAAATCTGGTGGTTGAGATCAATTCGTCATCGATAGAGAGTAGCTGTCGATTCATTGAACAGTTTTATAGTCAAGTTGAAATCTCAAAAACAACAGTCGTATTGGACCTTCCGGAAACTCTGGATTATGCGAGTAGAAAGAAAGCGATTTATTATCATATTCTGCGTTCATTGGTAGTTTCAAAATCAGCAACTCCGTTGCTTCCTTTTGAAGTTCCAGGCTCCGTTTTTACTGAATCTGATCCCGCTCGGATCTTGTTTTTGCCCATCGATTTTGATTTAATAAAAGTCATTTATTCAAACCAATTGCAGGAATTCTTAGGAAAAAACAGTAAAGGCTTTTCACCTTCTCCAAAGATTCAACTTTTGGTTTTTGTAAATTTGATTGCGATCTTGATTTCCCTGGTATTTCTAATTCTACTATTTCAAAAAGGAAAATTTAGTGCCCATAATTATAATTTTTTCCGATTTCTAAGTCAAGGATTATTGGTTTTGTCAGCATTTATGATTTATATTCTGGTCTATGATTTGTATTTCTATATTGCATTTTCCCCCAGTGGTTACGATTTTAAGCTAATAATATATTCGATTTTAGGTGTTTGTATATTGGGTATTGTATCAGTTGTTGTCATTTTTATGATAGAATACTTCACTTTAAAAGGTAATGATAATTTACCCATCCAAATCATAGTTCCTATTTTGAGTACATCATTTATACCTTTAATCCTTCTTTTATTTGTACAATTTATGTTTCCAACAATAAGTCAAGACTCGCTATTCATATCCGTATCGATTAGAGGATCAATTACTTATTTTACGCTTTTTGGAATTGCACGTGCATTTTATATTTTCACAAGTAAAAAGTCCGAAAGTATCATCCGTAAAAAAGACCTGGAACTTGCCCAAATGAACGAACTTCACAAACAAGCCGAACTCCAGTCGCTTCGGGCTAAAATCAACCCGCACTTTTTATACAATGCGCTGAATTCGATTGCCAGTCTGGCCACCACCGATGCCCGGAAAACCGAGCAAATGGCGCTGGCGCTGTCCGACTTTTTCAAATATGCCATCAACCGCGAGCAGAAGCAGTTAAACACGCTTTCCGAAGAACTGAACGCCATCCGCACCTACCTCGAAATCGAAAAAGTACGCTTTGGCGAACGGTTGAGTTTCGAGATTGATTGCCCGGAAGAGTTTCTGAATATTCAAATTCCGCAATTGCTCATCCAGCCTTTGGTCGAGAACGCCATCAAACACGGTTTGTCGCAAATCACCGAAAACGGACTGATCCGGATTTCGGTCAGTCAGGCAGAAATTCAACTGAAAATTCGGGTGTACGACAATGGTCCGGCTTTTCCCGAAGGACCGCTCACCGGTTTCGGCATCCAGAATACGCAGGAACGGATTGCCCTGCTCTACGGCACAAAAGCCACGATTAACTGGAAGAACGGGGCGGAGAAGTATATTGAACTTAACCTTCCGGTTTGAACTTAACGTGTTAAAATAAATTATACTTTTGCCATCATTATGGTAATTT
>JBAWZG010000281.1:0-4632 GCA_037143155.1 Bacteroidia bacterium | reverse complement strand
ATTGGCTTCGCACTCGAAACCAGCGATGAACTTGCAAATGCCTATTCGAAACTGAAGCGTAAGAATCTGGACCTGATTATTTTGAATTCGCTGAATGACCGCGGCGCCGGGTTTGGCGTAGATACCAACAAAATAACAATGATCGATCAGGACAATATTCCGGCTTTTTTCGAGTTAAAATCGAAGACTGAAGTCGCTGAAGATATTGTGGCCCGTATTATTTCGGAAATGGAGAAAAAAGAGAGGCATTAGGAAATTGGCCATTAGGAAATTAGGCAAATAGGCAATAAGGAATTGTCATTAGGAAAAAGGAAAAATGTTCGATTACATTGATCTTGTAGCACCAGAGGTGCGGAATATTTGTAGAAATAAGAAATAATCGATGAATATCGTCCGCGGGACAATGCTGAACACAGCCTTGACTTCTTTTCGGACGAAACAGAATGGACTTTCAAAAAAGCGATACAAAATAGATTTCGATGAAAAAATGTGGATTGTTTTTTATTGTTTTTATCATAGGCCTGAATAGTGCTTTTACTCAGGAATTGCGCTGCAATATCAGTATTTCGGCTCAGAAAATTCAGGGAGCAAACAAGACTGTTTTTGAAACGATGCAATCGGATTTGTACGAGTTCATGAACAACCGGAAATGGACTGACCAGAAGTTTGCAATGGACGAAAGGATTGAATGTAATTTCTTCATTAATCTCGAAGAACAAATATCTTCGGATGAATTCAAAGGTACCATTCAGGTTCAGTTGCGCCGGCCGGTTTTCGGGGCATCGTATGAAACGATTTTGCTGAATCTCAAGGATAACGACTTTCAGGCTAAATATGTTGAATATCAGACGCTCGAATTCAATGAAACTTCAAATAAGGACAACCTGACCAACATCCTGGCTTTTTACGCTTATGTTGTTTTAGGAATGGATTATGATTCGTTTTCGCCTGAAGGCGGTACGGAGTATTTCCAGAAAGCACTTACAATCATCAATAATTCGCAAAATAACCGTGAAAAAGGCTGGAAGGCATACGAAAGTGAAAGAAACCGTTACTGGCTGATTGAGAATATTCTGAATAAATCGTATGCCGGATTTCGGAACTGTACCTATCAGTATCACCGGTTGGGTCTCGACTTGATGGCTGAAAAAGCGCCGGAGGGCAGGGGAGCGATTGCTGAATCATTGAAATCCATTCAGAAAGTGTTCAGAACACGTCCTTCGTTGTATATCCTGCAAGTATTCTTTGATGCGAAATCAGACGAATTGGTTAATATTTTTACCGGAAATTCTTTTCCTGATGAACGAAGTCGTGTTTCGGTTATTTTGAATGAGTGCGATCCTTCGAACGGCACCAAATACGAAAAAATTCTAAAAGCTGAGGGGCTCTGATATTTGAATATTCAATTATCTTTATGATCAGATTCGATCCGATCGTTAACCTAATTTTCAATTTCCTGTGCTGAAATCTCTTTCGATAAAAAATTATGCCTTAATCGATTCATTGACTATCGATTTTGGCAGTGATCTGAATATCCTGACCGGCGAAACAGGGGCCGGAAAATCGATTTTGCTCGGAGCAATTGGTCTGATTGTTGGTCAGCGTGCCGATTCTTCAGTACTCCGGGTAAAGTCTGAAAAATGCACAGCAGAAGGAATTTTCGAGATTCGGAATTACGGGTTACAAAACTTCTTTGATGAGAATGAATTGGATTATGAGGAAGTTACGATTCTCCGGCGCGAAATCACTCCTCAGGGAAAATCAAGGGCATTTATCAACGACACGCCGGTTAATGTAAAAATCCTGCACGATCTGGGTTTGAAACTCATTGATATCCATTCGCAGCACCAAAGCCTTGAGCTGAACGAAAAAAACTATCAGTTGCAACTGGTCGATCTGGTAGCCGGAAATTCAGAACTGCTTAAAACTTACAGTTCGGCCTATAAAAAATACCTTTCCATACAGGAAAATCTCAATAAAACCCTGATCCTGATTGATCAGTCGAAAAAAGACTTTGATTATTTTGAATTTCAGTTTAGTCAGCTTTCAGATGCCAGATTGCTTGAAGGTGAGCAGGAAAAACTTGAAGCACTGCTTGGTAAACTGACTCATGCTGAGGATATCAAAACAGTTTTTGGTCATGCAGTTCAATCATTTAGTGCTGATGAGCGCTCAGTTTTATCAGTACTAAAAGAAAACCTGACGAATATTGGAAAACTGAAGATCGTTCTGCCTGAAGCTGAACAGATATTTACCCGTTTGGAATCGGTTTACATCGAACTGAAAGATATCGCTGCTGAATCGGCAGCTGTCGAAGACCGGGCCGAAAATGATCCGGAACGGATTGAACAGGTAAACCAGCGGCTCGACCTGATTTATTCCTTGCAGCAAAAACACCGGGTTACCACTATTGCTGAGCTTTTGGCAATACAATCCGATTTTGAAGCCAAGATACAGTTGGTCAGCTCCTATGATCAGGAAATTGAACAAATGCAAAATGCGATCGAGACTCAAAAAGTCCTGTTGAATGAACTTTCCGGACAAATTGGTAAACAGCGAAAATCAGTTGCTCCAGCGATTGAAACGAAAGTTATTGAAGTGCTTCGGAATGTTGGAATTCCGAATGCTTCGCTGCAATTGAAATTTGGCAGGCTGGCCGATTTTTCGTCAACAGGCTTGGATGAAGTCAGCTTCATGTTCTCGGCCAATAAAAATCAGGAGTTGCAGGAAATCGGGAAAATCGCCTCGGGAGGTGAAATGTCGCGTTTAATGCTGGCTATTAAAACGTTAATTACTGATGCACGATCGTTACCAACCATTATTTTTGATGAAATCGATTCCGGAATTTCAGGTGAAATTGCAGTGAAAATGGGAGTGATCCTTGAGCAAATGTCAAAAACCATTCAGGTTCTTAATATTACGCATTTGCCTCAAATTGCAGCCAAAGGCAAACATCATTATAAAGTGTTCAAATTCGATGAAAACGAACAGACTTTTACCTCCATACGAAAACTTACTGAACAAGAGCGGGTGGAAGAAATTGCCGAAATGCTGAGTGGCGAAAACTATTCTTCAACGGCAAAAGAAACGGCAAAAGAATTGCTGCAATAAAATTAGAAAAGGGAAAAAGTCATTGGAGATACTGAACAAGATTCTTTGGCCTAAAATCTATATATAACTGATTGTAAGTAGTAATTAGTCATTCGGAAAGTCGCTTTTAAACAATTTTCGAATGACTATTGACTATTTCCTGTCAATTAAGATGAAAAGGGAAATTTCCTTACCTAAAGACTTTTCCAATGACCATCGTTTACAGTCTGTCTTCCAGAATCAACCTTGTTTCAGCCGGGCCGATATCCTTATTTTCTCCGAACTTAAAACCTCGCATTTCGAAACGGGTACATATCATAGCAATCGTTTCAGTGGATAAATTATAGGATGATAATCTGGTTGGAACGCCAACTGATTCAAAGAATTCAACGGTTTTTTGAATAGTCAGATTAATTCTCTCATCCACATTGCCTTCCGTGATTTTCCAAACCCGCTCACCCAACTGAAGTATCTTGTCTTTTTTCTGTTCCCGTTTAATGCTCATTATACCTGGAAGAACAATGGCGAGCGTTCTGGCGTGATCAATTCCATGGAAGGCTGTCAGTTCGTGACCGATGGTATGAGTTGCCCAATCTTGCGGAACACCCGCGCCTATGAGCCCGTTTAATGCCATGGTTGCGCTCCACATCAGGTTGGCGGCAGAATCGTAATCACTGCGGTTTGCCAGTACTTTCGGACCTTCTTCAACCAAGGTTTTCAGAATGCTTTCGGCAAAACGGTCCTGAATTGGGGAATTTACCGGGAAGGTCAGGTATTGCTCAATCACATGCACAAATGCATCGACCATACCATTGGCAACCTGCTTTTCAGGAAGAGAAAAAATGACTTCAGGATCTAAGATTGAAAAAACGGGCAGTACCAACGGCGAAGAAAATGCAAATTTTTCAGTGGTTTCAACTTTTGTTACCACCGAATTTCCATTCATTTCCGAACCGGTTGCCGGTAAAGTTAAAACTGCCCCGATTGGAATTGCAGTTATCACTGGTGATTGCCGGGAAAGGATTTTCCATGGATCGCCCTTGGTAAACTTGGCAGCAGCGGCTATAAATTTAGTGCCGTCTAAAACGGAACCTCCGCCAACCGAAAGCAGGAAGGTAATATTCTCATTTTTAACAATTTCAACAGCTTTCATTAGTGTTTCGTAGTGCGGATTTGGCTCAATTCCACCAAATTCAATTACCTCAAAACCTTTGATTGAAGCTTTCACCTGTTCATAAACGCCATTATTAAAGATACTTCCACCACCATAGGTGAGCAGGATTTTTGATCCTTTAGGAATATTTATTCCTGTTTTACTGATTTCACCTTTTCCGAAGATGATTCTTACCGGATTCTGATATTCAAAATTGTACATGATTCAAATGGGTTTTATTATATTTTACTGAATTTCGGCGCAATTCAAAATAGCCGTTTAATTTCAATTTCCGCTTATAAATGAAAAACAAAATTACTTCTATTTCTGAAATCTGTGTTTTATAGCTGTTAATAAATTCAAAGACCTACTTTTGTAATATAATTAAT
>JBAWZG010000280.1:0-4633 GCA_037143155.1 Bacteroidia bacterium | reverse complement strand
ACAAAATATTCGTTTACATTTTGACCATCCGGTTCATCTGGCTGAAACCGGAACTTTCTAAACGGTAAAAATAAACTCCTGAAGGCACTGGTTTTCCTGAATCGTTTTTTCCATCCCAATAAAGCGTATGAAGATTTGAATAGGAATCATTGTCGTTCAGGGAACGAATCATCCGGCCATTCATGTCCAGCACGGAAAGCCTGTATTTTCCCGGCTGATCCAGTTTAAATGCGATGGAAGTTCCGTCACTGAACGGATTCGGGTAGTTTTGTTTCAATTCAGAGGTAAGCGGAGTCGAAGGCAACTCCTCAACAGCAGAAGGAAAATTCGCTGCATTGCGCGAACCGGGTGTCCCGTATTTCACTGAAAACTCCCAGCTTGAAGCCAGATTATTATTTAGTGTCGGGTTGGAAAGTTCGAGCGACCAGAGGTTCGTCAAATCAAAAGTTGGCCACGGAACTACATTCGAATAACTTACCTCATCAATCAGCTGGCCATACTGCGAATACAAGCGAACAGCATCAGTCAGGCTTCCCAGACCGAAATCAAACGTTCCAATCAGGTTTTTAACCGATCCGAAAACAGCATTCATACGGGTCAGGTCGTTTGAAACAACCAGGTATTCACCAGCTTTTATCCGGGTATTGGCTGCAAAAACGAATTGATGTACCGGGTCCAGATCGGTGAATTTCCAGCCCGAAATATCGATTTCATATTTTCCTTTGTTGTAGATTTCGATCCAGTCGCCCGGATCGGGCAAAGCAGCATTGTTAAAGCTGATTTCGTTAATCACCACATCCTCGAAATGACTGCCATCGCTCTCGAACACCGCTTTTAACTGCATCTGAGCTTTGGGTGCAATGGTAATAGCTGCCTGATTACTGTTTGCTGTAACTCCTTCCCATTTCAGAAACCGGAAACCTGCTTTTGGAATGGCCTTGAGTGTCACAGGTACTTCCTGAAAATAAGCTCCATGCCAGGGATATTTGCTCAGCTGCAGCGAATTCAACTGAACGGAACCCGCCAGTGAATCGGTCGTTACATAAATCATTTGCGGAACCTGGAAATTATACTTTTGCTGGATGTGGGTAAACACATTGGATGACCGTGCCGTTGCAAAAGACTTCATTTGTTGCACATTAGAAAGCCAACCGGTTTGTCCACCCCCACTCCACCGGCTCAGATGCTTGCTGATTTCGAGGGTGATATCAGCCGCTTTTTCATCAATGGCTTTATTAACCTGCTCGGGCAGATACCTTGTATTCATTAAATCGGCAAAACGGTTCACAAACTGATTGCGAAAACCTGTATTTTCGAGCAACTTCCGAAGCATCATAGTTGACCATGGCGGGTTCGGCCAGCCCGGACCATTGGGATCTGTTGCCAGAGCAAGCGTATTATCAGTGGGAGATGCTCCCCAAATCCCCATACCAAAATCGGTATCATACAAAATCCACCGCCATTTGCTGGCCGGATCGCTGGTTTTCCAGTACCGGATATTATTCCCCGGCCAATCGTGGTTCCTGAAATAAATCTGAGAAGCAAAATAATCGGTAAAACTTGAAATATCGATCTGAGCAGCCACCTGATCATAATTGGCCTGAACGGTCATTGAATTCTGATCCAGAAAATTGTACATTTTCCACCAATCGTCGGAGGAACCTACGCGAATATCACCATTCAGTTCAAGAATGCTGACATCAGCGGCCTTGACACCGGGATGATTGGACGCAATAAAATCTTCGTCCACTTTTTCGCGGATGTTCAGGATTCCCCAATAAGTGCCATTCAGGAAAAAGATGGAAGGCCGGAATGCCATTTGGTCCATATTCAGTCCAACGGTCAAATCAGACATCAAGCCGTCGCGAAACATGGTATTGTTCCAGTCGTTTCCGGAGTTGCGCAAAACAACCGTATTGAATTCATCAAACGGCCTTTTTTCAAACAGTTTGTATTTCATGAACGAAGCTCCGTAACTTTTCCGGCAATGGAAGGTCATCGATTTTTGAGGATTTGCCCGCGACCACATTCCTGAAATTTTCGTTCCTGCATCCACATCGATTACTTTCTTTCCGTTGGATTCCAGCATTTCAAAATGACAGGCTTTCTCCCAATCCATCCAGAAATTCGCGCCAAAATTCGGATTTGCACTTTCAGCCTTGGGTCCCAGAACATAAATTCCGGTATTGAAGTCCCACAAATCGAGCGAATCCATCGAAACGGAAACCACCGGCAACTTGTTGTTTTTGTACACGATGTACGAATTGGTGACGATGTCGCCCGGCAACATACCCGATTTCAGGATACGAGCTTTGATAACCCTCGACCGGTTGATCGGAATTTCGCGTACTGCCCTTTTTGATGAACGTGTGGGAACCGAGCCATCGACGGTGTAATAGATTGAATCGCCCTTTACTGGCGCACTGAGCGATACTTTAATAACGGCTGGATAAATTCCTGCCGGAGAACTGAAAACCGGTATTCCGGGCTTCTCTCCGTTGTATTCGGGACCGAGATTTTCCTTTTCAGGTGTCGGTTCCGAAAAAATCGCCCAGACTGCCGGATTTTTGATTGTTCGTCCGTAGGATAGATTTATGGGAATCACTCCAATGTGCACACTGTCGGTAAGTACTGAAGCCGGACTGTTCAGATAAACCGATTCGCCATCGGCACTGATCTTAAAATTGGTATGCAGCTCATTTCCTTTTAACCCAAGTATTGCAACAGTCCGGGCATCCGGTTTATTGTCGCTGGTTGCAATAGAAAGAAATGGAATGGCCGATAAATCTGAAGAGGTGATATCCGAATTATGTACCTGAATGGACAGTATATTTTCTCCGTTTTTCAGAATAGAAATCAGATTGCTGATATTGAATGCTTCCGGAGGTAAATTCTGATAAATCAGGGCTTCGTGCGAACCGTTGGCAAACACATCAAACCGCGGCAGTGCGCCCCGGCCAAGCATATTGACACGGGCAATTTCAACGCCATTGAGATAGGCCACAAAGCCATCGTCGTAATCCATATGGAACATCAGTTGCCTGATTTGAGAAACATTTGTGAGGGTAAACTTCTTCCGGATAAACAGGGAATTCGATCGGGGGATGATGGTGGCATCGTCGTTATCGCCAAAACCAATACCACTTTTCCCGGTCAGCCAGCCACTATCGTTGAATGGGGCCAGACGCCAATTCGCTCCGGGCTCCGAGGTAGGAACCCAGTATTTCCAGTCGTCGCCACTCGAAATGATGGTGTTCCAATGGTACGGTATTTCTCTCCGGTCTTTTCCTGAAGCAAAAACAAGCAGGTATTCACCGGGATTGACCGCAAAATCAGGAAAAACCCACTCAAAAGGAACTTCTTTTTTATCCGACAAACCATAGCCATTCAGGTTGACTGCCGCAATTCCCGAATTATAAAATTCGATCCAGTCGGGCGTGTCCCCGTCCATATCGGTCAGGATGCCGTTGTTCGACGACATCACTTCATTAATCCTGAAAGATTGTGAAAATAATAGGGCAGAAGAAAATATAAGGCAAAATGCCAGAAAAAGTTTCAGCATGATCGTTCGTATAGGCGCCGGCAACAATTTAAAAGTAAAATTAAATCCGGGTCACAATCAAGCGCTGATTTGCAACTCTTTCCTTTTACTCTTTCCTTTCTAATTTTGCCCAGACATCAGTTTAGTTCCCGCAAATTTAGCAATCGAAACGAAAGATTCGCCGTTTGATTGAAAAAGGATTGGAAAAGCCACCTAAATCCTTCCTGACTGCAGCCGTTAGTCAGACGGGAGAGCAAACATTTACTCCCAATTCTATTACTCTGGGCATTTAGACGATCGAAAGGAATAATCCGCATTTTTTAAGTTGTTTTCCGGAAGTATAAACAAAGAAAAAAATATCAAATCGGATAAACCCATTTGCGATGTTTAGAAAAAACCTTATTTTTAAGGAAACAACCTCAGTAGAAAGGACATGACCAACAGTATCAAACCTTATTACCTTATTTATGAAAGTTGAATACAACAACCTCTACACACATTTTGTGTTCACCACTTTACATCGGATACCTTTGATCGTTAATCAGCACAGAGAGCGTATCGAAAAATACATCACCGGAATAGTTAAAAACAATGAAAGTCACCTCTATGCTATTTATGCGAATCCGGAACATTGAAACATAGCCAATTTATTTTGCCGTAGGCAATTAATGTCAATAGAGAAGGTTGTCAACACAGAAAATATTGTCCGTAGGACATCAACAATGTACAAAAACGTATATCTCCTAAAGGAGAAAGAATATTTCATAGAATTGTATTCTATTGATATTTAACTCCTGCCGGAGTAAAATACAAAACATTATTCTATTTCCTTATTTCTAACTCAGGGAATAAGATTTTGAGCTGTGTATGCGACTTTCTACTGAGGTAGCCTTTAAAAATAAGGTTCCAATTAAAGAAGATCAATGTTATTTGAATATGGGAGTCAAAAGATGTGGGTACACGGTAGCCTGCCGCATGCAGGGGATGTGGCTAAAAAAAAACTCTGTGAAATCACCCGGTGTAACTCTGTGGTAAAATTTAAATATTTAACCACAGAGTTTGAAGGAGTAATTCCAGAGTTTCACAGAGGAT
>JBAWZG010000279.1:0-4659 GCA_037143155.1 Bacteroidia bacterium | reverse complement strand
CTGAAAGTTGCCTGTGGAATTTCAGTTTTATTATCCGGCAGTTGCTGAGGAAAGATTTTTTTTCCGGAGAAAGTAACTGCCTGAATAAAATCTTTGGGTTTTTCATTTCTGAAAACAATCAGTTTGGATTCGTGCGGCTTGAATGATATTGGTATCCGTGTTTGCAATTTATCAACGGAATAAATGGCAGGTTTTGAAACCGAACCATTTTCAGGATTCCAGATTTCAGGAGTTTTGCTGGCCACACGAAAAACCAGTTCCCGGTTGATAGGCTTATCCTGCTGATTGAACACGTAGTAAACATCCAAATCGCCCATCCGTTTATGAATGAACATGATTTCTTTCGGATCGTTCTTGCTGCTTTCCAGGTCTGGCAATACTCCAATTTGTTTAAGGACTTCGCCAATGGATTTTCCTGAGATTACTTTTCCTTTCCCGTATTGGTTTTCAGCGGTTTTTCCCCAGATGTCATTTGAAAGTTTGCTGAACTCAGCCGAACTGTTTTTGATTTCAGGAACCGAAAGCATTTGCAGCGGTTTCGGACCAAAAACAACTGCACCATCGTTGACCAGCCGGGCAATTTGCTTTAGGGTTGCAAATTCCATGGTTGTAACCTTGGGTAAAGTCAGAATCGGATAACGCTGTTTTCCTCCAAACGAGATCTGGCCATCAACGACTTTTGCATTCTGAAGCATATCGAAATTGCAGGCATTGGCCTGAATTCCGTAGGGTAAATCGTTCACGATACTTTTGCTGAAATACTGCGGAAGCTGATCACCTACATAGAAAATTACGACCACGAGAGGTTCGCCTTTTTGCAAAACGTATTGCACGCGCGACTGGAAATCCATCCAGCCCCGGGCAAATTCCCACCATGGATTATTCCTGTTAAAATGCGCTGCAAATTTCATCAAAGTAGCTCCGGGTTTCAGGTCTTTAGCCTGAAGTACATAACTATGCAGAATGATTTGATTAATTCCCTGACAAAAAGCTGCATCACCAAATGGCTTTAATCCGGCAGGCGACTCGCTGTAATGCGCATAGCCGGTATAAGCTTCAGAACCAATAATTTGTTTGTTGCAAGCTAAAGCTGCGTATGTCGGGAAGTCGGATTTTGTCCGGTCGGAAGGCTCGTATTCCGGAAACTGGTTTTTATTGGGTGTGGCCCAAAACTCGGTCATCGGCATATCGGGGTAATTGTTCGACCGGAGAATATCCAATGCCGGGTAATCTCCATTGTTTCCGTAGATCACTTCAGCATGCATTTCCAGCTTATTTTGGTGGCATAATTCGCCGAAATGTTTGTAATATTTCACGTCAATCAGGTCGGAAATCGTTTTGTTAAAATCGTGCAGAAAGGCATCCGAAAGTTGAGTGTTCTCAACAACTTCGCCACACAAAACAGGAATCCATGGCGTGATGTCATACCCTCGACGAGCCTTAAATTCCTGTGGAAATTTCTGCGTCCAGTTCTGGAACGAGCATTCCCAGCTATCGATAAGCAGAAACTTAAACGTGTTTCCCGTGTATTTTCCTGAAGCCTGAATTAATTTACCGGCGAAACTGTTGAAATGGAAATCGAGAGCTTCCGAATCCATTTTATCTACTTCCAGACCGGTTCCTTCCGGAGTCGCCGGGCCATTCATTTTTCCTGTTGTGGTGTAGCCAAAACGGATAATCCGCCAAGTCCCTTTTGGAGCTTTCCATTTCAGGATTCCATCTGAATTGAGCGATCCGGTCAGATCGATCATCGAATTTTCAGGAATTCCTTTCAGATTGTTTGGTTTTGTCAAATCATAATCTTTCTCATCCGGAGCTTTTACTGAACTGATTTTCTCAAGTAATCCGGATATTCCGGGCGAATAGTCCGGATTTTCTGTCCCTTTTAACAATTCGACTTCGGATACGGCATAGTTGTCCCAGCTTTTGAGGCATTCCAGTTTGTAATATTTCGATTTGGTTTCGGGAAACATAACCGAAATGGATTTATTGACACCCACGAGTTCCGGATTGCTGATCTTATTGTAGTTGACTCCATCGTTTGAAGATGAAAGAATAAACTGAGAACTGATTTTTTCCATATCGGCCCAGTCAAACACCATACGGGGGAAAATGACCAATTTGTCGGCAGTAAATTCTGTTGAGAATGAAATGTTGATTACCTCTCCGGCTTTGATTCTTATTTCGCTGAGCGGATTGCCATCAGTTAATATTCTGCCGGTTTCCTCTTTATTTAAGGTCACCTTGGGCTCAGCTTTTTGATAGGAATTCAGCTTTTCCTGAATCGGAAAGGCTACTACTGCGACATCGCGATAGAAGTTCTGTAACGATTGCGGCTGTTCCAATTTTACATTAATATTCTGTCCTCCTTCGATGGTTGTTTTACTCCAAACATACTGTTTCATCGACTTTTCAGGCGTAATCCATGGCCCACCGCTGGTACTCCAGCCGTCGCAATTGTGCACACCAATGGTAATGTCCAGTCGATTCGCTTCCTGAAGCGCCCATTGATACATTCCGAACCATTCTTCAGTATAGAATTTTACAGGCGGCTTTACAATTTCCATTGGAGTCCAACTCCCGACATTCAGGATGGTTGCTTCAGAAATTCCCTGTTGTTTCATCGACTCCAAATCTTTGGTAATACCGTCTTTGGTAATGTTTCCGTTGACCCAGTGCCACCAGGTATGTACTTTGGATGAGTTTGGTGGTGTCTGAAAATCGGTTGCATTGATCGGGTTTTGGGCGCTGACAAGCGAGATGAAAAGAAAAGCAGAAAGAATACCTGTGATTAGAGCTTTCATTCTTTTTAGGTTTAGCTGAAGTTGAGTAAATTAAAGAACCGGTTAAAACCGATTGAACATTCTTGTCAAAATTATGATTGTTTTAAAAACTGTGACCTGTTTGCAGTTTACAGTTTGATGAATTTTTGAATCTGAACCGTCTGATCGCTGATTAACCGGATCAGGTAATTCCCGCTTTTTAAACAAGCTACATCAATTGTTTCGTTGTCAATCAGGTTTCCCTGAATCTGGACTTGTCCATACATATTTAGAATGGCATATTTCCCGGTCCGGCTTATTCCGAAAACGAAAAGTTGATCGCGGGCTGGGATAGGGTAGATGCTGATTTTATTTTGTTTCTCTGACTTCTCAATTTCTGAAGCGATTCCCCTGGTAACCGAAATGCTTCCCATATTGTAATCAGCAAAGTCAAAACAAATTCGCATCACCTGGACTCCTTTCTTGAGGGCAATTCCATTCATTTTTTGTGCTGTAAACTTCGAGTAGCTTCCGGTTGAAAGTACTGAAACCGGTCCGGTTTTGTCCACCCCGTTGATTTCCATATGAAACTTGCCATACCTGCCGGTGGTGGCAAAAAGGATTTCAAAATCATAGTTTCCATCTTGCTGCACATCAACCGTATATTCCAACCATTCGGCGTTCTGTATTCCACCTATTGTTCCCTCAGGAAGCCGGAATTCAGTATCAACACCCTGTTCTTTCCTGATTCCGTTACCTGCATTGGTTGTGGTCAGGTCGTGATAGCTGATGCCTTCACCACCCTGATCATAGTAAGTTGCATTGATGAGCCCGGGAATCGTTGCCGGAATTCCGTTGGGATAAGCTGATTGGATTCCGGAATTTACATTCACTGTAAAACTTTTTGTTACCGACATACTTTCATCTTTTGCAATAAACGTGTAGACGGTGCTTGTATCAGGTTTCAATTCCAGGAAACCGTTGAAAGGAATTAACTTTCCGTTCAGGCTGACTTCTGAAGCGCCAAAGGTAGTCCAATCGATCCGGCAGATTTCGCCTTGGATAATTGTTTTTGACCCAATCTGCAGATTCGCTTTTACAGGAAGAATATACGCCGGAATATTGGTTCGGAAAGGAGTTGCAGGCAAATCTTCGTTGTTGTATAAACTTGCAGTTGACGTATCGGTCCAGGCATACCTGACCTGTTTTGGTGAAGCGATATTATCGTTCCAAACCAGCAATGTTTCGCCGTCGATCAGGGTTTTTGCAGGAGAAAATACCAGATTATTTCCGGCAATTTCGAATTGCGTGGGAGCATTGTTTTCAGCTTTTAGGCCGGTGCCTGCATATTTAAATGAAACCCTGATTTTATTTCCTTCGATCAGCATCGACTGATATTGCGGACCTGAATAAACAAGTTGGTTATCTCCGTAATTTTTTGCCAGGGCTAACAGTGCCAGGCGGTGTCCAATCTGTACTTTCCGGGCCGGATGAATATTGGCGGCATCTCCCACATCAAGAGTTCCGGCCATTCCTGTATTTTTAAGTAACTGAGCATAAGCCTGAGCTTCCCAGGTTTCAGGTAGAGCACCACCATATACATAAGGACAGAGTTGTACGAAATAGAAGGGCAAATCAGTATTCTGAAAATCGTTGCGCCAGCCTTCAATCATGGCCGGAAAAAGTTCACTGAGCTGGGCTGGTCTTCCGACATTGGTTTCGCCCTGATACCAAAGTACTCCGGCAAAAGTGAACGGGATAACAGGTGCAATCATACCATTGTATAGCACTGTTGGTGTCTGGTTGTCGTCTGCTTTGAGTGAAGTCCAGGGTCCTTTATTTTTGAAATCAGCAACTAACTGAAGTGAGGCGGTATTCGCCCAGGTTTCGCAGCTCG
>JBAWZG010000278.1:0-4685 GCA_037143155.1 Bacteroidia bacterium | reverse complement strand
GATGGAAAGTTATTCTCAATGGCCGATTTCCGCGGAAATCACCCGATGGTTGGCGTAATGTGGAGCGGAGCCGCCGCTTTCTGCAACCGGCTGAGTCTGCAATACGGACTTCAGGAATGCTACAACCTGAAAACCTGGAACTGCGATTTCTCGAAAAACGGCTACCGGCTTCCCACTGAAGCCGAATGGGAATTTGCCGGAAGGGGCGGACTTTTGAATCCATACATGAATTATCCTACCGGGAATATTTTGGATCCAAAAGCTGCAAATCTTCCAAATTCAGGAGATCCATACGAAAGTGCCGGTGAGAGCAATTATCCACTCACCACGCCAGTTGCATTTTACGACGGGAAACTTCATCTGAAAACCGAATACAACTGGCCGGGCGCTGCCGCCAGCTATCAGACCAACAACGGAGCTAACGGTTTCGGATTGTACGACATGCAGGGAAATGTATGGGAATTCATCAACGACTGGTATGGACAAAACTATTATAGTATCGGTCCTATCGACAATCCAAAAGGTCCTGATTCCGGTTTCCTGATGCCAGATGGCAAAGCTTATCGCGGAATGCGGGGCGGAAACTGGTACAATGGCCTGAATGTGAATGGCATCAGCGACGGCCATTCGCGGGTTTCGAACCGGAATCCATCGTATTACCGTGGCCCGCAGGATCCGAACCATCCATATTATCACCTTGGATTTCGGGTAGTTCGGAATTACACCGAAAATCCGACTGTTATCAACTCGCTTCCTGAAGGCAATCCGGATTGTGTTCAATTGTTCCAGAATTATCCGAATCCTTTCAGCCAGAGCACATCGATACGGTTTGCACTTCCAAATCCAGCTTTGGTATGCCTGAAAGTTTTCAATTCACAGGGACAAGTAGTTGCCACTTTAGTCAATACGAAACTTCCGGAGGGAACACATCAATATAGCTGGAATGCCAGCCGGTACCCATCCGGAGTATTTTCAATTTTACTCCAGACTGAAAATCAGGTGCTAACCGAAAAAATGATCCTAATCAAATAAAAACAAACCCATGAAAAAGTTGCTATTCCTATCAAGTCTGATGTTGTTTTTCATTTCATCAAATGCCCAGCAAAGCTTCATGATTCCTACTGAAACGCGTTACTGGGACGAATCACGCGCCTACAACGGATATACGCTATTTGGTTCGGGCGGAAAAACCTACCTGATTGACATGGAGGGACAAGTGGTGCACAGCTGGAACATCGGCACCAATCCGCGTTTCACCGAAGGAGGAACCTTGCTCGATGCTGCAGGCGGCGATCCAAGTAATTCGAACCTTTGGAAGGAACTCGACTGGAACGGAAATATCGTCTGGCAGTACAAGGAATCGCGGTCGACCTATCATCCGCACCACGATTTTGCCAAAATCTACAACCCAAAACTGGGCGATTCCACATTCATTTACATTGCCAACAAGGACCTGACGGCCCAACAATGTTTGGATGCCGGATGCAATCCATCCAACAATTACACTGGTGCCCAGATGGATGCCATTGTAGAGGTGGACATGAGCGGAAACATCGTTTGGGAATGGTCGTTCTTCGATCATGTGGTACAGGCGATTAATTCAGCAAAACCAACTTATGGCGTGATCAAGGACAATCCCGGTAAGATTGACCTCAATCTGCGCGGGAATCCGGTGAAAAGCGACTGGCTGCACTGCAATTCGCTCGATTACAACGAAACACTTGACCAGATTGTCATCAATTCGGTACATGGTGAGTTTTATGTGATCGATCACGGTAATACCTTCCTGAAAGGAAATTCAGCCGGATCGATTACCCTTGCGGCTTCTTCGAAAGGTGATTTTTTGTACCGTTTCGGCGATCCTGCAAAGTACGGACAAGGTGATCCACCTTCGGTACTGGATAACTGGGAAAAAGCAACTTCAGGACACAAACAGATTGGTGGTGCACACAACATTCAGTGGATCAGGCCGGGATTGCCAGGCGAAGGAAATTTTCTGATTTTCAATAACGGTCAAAACCTGTTTGAAACAACGCCGCAATCTTACATTTTTGAGATCAATCCGTATCTGAATTCCACTGGCCTCAGCACCGGAAGTTTTGTAAATCCGCCCCTGGCTGGGTATAATGTGGTGAATTCTCCCGACCGTAACCTGATGAAAGAAAAGAAAAACATTTCGAAACAAGTGGTCTGGCGATATTCCAGTAAAAACAATACAACCTTTTTCAGTACCATCGGCTCGGGGGCACAGCGTCTGCCAAACGGTAATACCTTTATCTGTGCCATGAACGACGGCCATTTTTTCGAAGTCTCTCCTGCAGACACGTCGATTGTATGGGAATACATCAATCCCGTGACCCGTTCAGGTATCAAGAAAATTAAGACTGATAGTTATCCAACCGATAACGCAGCTTTCCGAGCCTACCGCTATTCAAAAGATCATCCGGCTTTGAAAGGAAGAGACCTGACGCCAGGAAAAACACTCACCGGATTTGATCCCGATTTTCTGACTAAAAGCGATATTACCTCGGCTTCATTAAAAAATGAATACCTAAGACCTTCTGATATTTTGCAGCAGAATTTTCCTAACCCCTTTTCTTCAAGCACTACGATAGGTTTTGAGATCGAAGAAGCCAAGAAGGTGAATGTCACGATTTATGATTTAGCAGGAAATCAGGTTAAATCGTTGGTGAATCAGAATTATCCGGCCGGAAAATATTCGATGAACTGGGATGGAACCAATGACAGCGGAAACCCCACCAGAAATGGCATCTATTTTTATGTCCTGATGGCCGATGACCAGAAAATCAGCAAAAAAATGATTTACACCAAATAAGGAGGAAAGCATCATGACCAAACAAAAAATCACAATTACCCTGCTATTAGCGGCGTTCAGCCTGATGTTGCAAGCACAGACCCAAACTGTAGGCCTGTTTTTAAATAATACTTCCAAGGTTTATGCCGGATATACCTTGTTTGCGCCCAAACAATACACGGCAACCTATTTAATTAACAACGAAGGCCGGTTGATTCACCAATGGACAGCCAGCAAATTTCCCCCCGGACAATCGGTTTATCTGCTCGAAAACGGAAATTTGCTCCGCTCGTGTATGACCAAAGGCCAACTCAGCAGCGGTGGCGGCGAAGGTGGCCGGGTTGAAGAATACGACTGGAATGACAATCTGGTGTGGCAACTCGATTTTTCTACCTCCACTTACATGCAGCACCACGACATTCGTCGTTTACCCAATGGAAATATCCTCATGTTGGTCATTGAAAAGAAAACCTATGCTGAATGCCTGGCTGCGGGATTTGATCCTTCCAGATTTCAACCGGACATTCAACAAAAAGGATTGATGGTTCCTGATTACATCGTGGAAATTAAACCCACTTATCCGGTTGGCGGAACAATGGTTTGGGAATGGCATACGTGGGACCACCTCATTCAGGATTTTGATGCGACAAAGTCCAATTACGGCATACCAAAATCTCATCCTGAATTAATTGATTGCGATGGCGACGGTCGAAGTCTTCCGGCTTTCTGGAACCACATGAATTCGATTGATTACAATCCGGCATTGGATCAGATAGCTGTGAGTGTACGCGGAAACAGCGAAGTCTGGATCATCGACCACAGCACGACTACCGCGGAGGCAAAAGCACATTCCGGAGGAAAACGTGGGAAAGGCGGTGATTTACTTTATCGCTGGGGAAATCCGGCCTGTTATGGAGCCGGAACAAGAACTGAGCAACGCTATTTTGAACAGCATGATGTGGAATGGGTGAAACCAGGAAACCCGGGTGCCGGAAACATGACCTGTTTTAACAATGGTCTGGGTCGTGGAAATTACTCTACGGTTGATGAATTCACACCTGCTGTTGATGCGGATGGAAATTATTCAATCGTCTCCGGTTCGGCTTTCGCTCCTGCAAACTTTACCTGGACCTACCAGGGAACAACTTCCACTCCAATGTATTCTGAAAACATTTCAGGAGCATATCGTTTGCCAAACGGGAATACGATTATTTGCTCCGGAACCATAGGACGTTTTTTAGAAGTGACCTCATCGAATGAGATTGCATGGGAATACATTTGTCCGGTTCAGCAAAATGGAGCGATATCTCAAGGAACAGCGCCGGATAAGGATGTGGCAAGGGCCGACGAAACCATGAATTCGGTTTTCAGAGTGTATAAATATCCGCTTGATTATGCTGCTTTTACAGGCAAAACGCTAACTCCAGGTGATTTTATAGAAAAATACCCAACGACTTCAGTCAACGACAAAATTCAGGAATCTTCAAAATTCAGGGTTTTCCCCAATCCGTTTACGAAACAGCTTTCGCTGGCCAACCCGTCAGGAAAGGAAGAATTCGAATTGCTCAATATCACCGGACAGTCCATCTGGAAAGGAAAACAGATTGACCAACAGGATTTTTCAGCATTGAGACTGGGTATTTATCTCCTGAATGTTATGAATGAGGAAACCAAACAAACCATTAAACTCATCAAGGAATGATTTAGTCGAATGCAAAAAAATGAAAAAGAAAAGGCTTCACGAAAAGTGGAGCCTTTTCTTTTGCTGAAAGTCCGGTTTATTCAGTAAATTTGAGCAACCCAAAAAAATCCGGTCATGAGAAAATTTCGTTTATTTCTGATATTAAGTGTTTTATTCAGTATAAGTTGT
>JBAWZG010000277.1:0-4693 GCA_037143155.1 Bacteroidia bacterium | reverse complement strand
TCGACCGCAACAAAACCTTTCCAGGCATTCATCCTGAATTTGGAACCGCTGCCCGGAGTGATATCCGAATACGAACCATCATTGGAAGGAGTCACAATTTTAACGTCCTTCAATTTCAGCCGGTCAAAAATCACTTTTTGCAACTGGTTGTATTGTCCAAACCTGCATGGACCATTATGATCGGGCATAAAGAAGCTTACTTTGCCGGGATCAATGCCCGGTTCCAGTAGTTTCTTGATAAAGGAACCGGTGGTGCAAATCATCGGAAAACATTCCTTTGCCGAAGTATATTTTCTTCCAATTTCAAGATCTTCATGATTTTGCACCGGCAAGGCATACGATTCAATTCCGCAACTTCGGGCTGCAGCCGCTGCGATGAATGATCCATCGTGCATGTATGGCCAGTAAAGGACGCGATCTTTTGTAGGTGTTACCTGCTTGAAATCTTTGGTTATTTGGTTTTTTAAAGTCTGCGTTTTTCTTCCTTTTTTGCGGATACTGTCCAGAAAAGCTTCCAGACGGGTAATCAACCCGGCATCGGCCGAATGTTCATCAATTTCAATCTGAATCGATGGTTTACCTTTCAGAATTTCGGTTACAAAGTGATGCAGAAAAGAGTCAGGCCCACAGCGGAAATTACTGATATAGACTCCATGAAGTTTTTCGTTTTTAGCAATCATCCTTGCTCCGGCCAGTATTTTCCGGCCACCCGGCCAGTACATATTGGGGAATTCATCAAAAATATATTCATCATTTAAAGGAAGAAAGTCAAGCGGAATAGGCAGAACATCGAGGTTGATCAGTTTTTCCACTAACCTTAAATTCAATTCCGGATCACCTGAATTGTAGACTCTGCCTAAAATAACCATGGCTTCTTTGTTTTCAGGCAGATTATTCAGGATTTCGCTGCCCCGGTCGGTCATGGATTTTTCAAAGTGGACTTGTTTTTCATTTGCGAGAAGGAGAGCGCTTTTTACAGCTTTGCTGCCGATTCCAAATTGTTGTTTCATAAAAGCGGACATTTCCTTTACAAAAAAGCTGTCGAAGAAACGAGGGTGCAGGGTAGGGATGAGTAATTTTTCTTTCCCCGGATGTGAAGCCAAAGCGGCCCGCACCATAAATGGATAGGACTGTATCCATGGACAGTTGCAATTCGACGAAGGATTGTCGGCTGAAGTTTTTGAGTTAACGACAAATGGAATAAAAACGTGATCGACATTTTTGTCTAACAGGTCAACAATGTGTCCGTGAACCACTTCAATGGGGAAACAGGTTTCGGAAGTCAGCATTTCGAGCGACCGGGAAACCAGCGCCCGGTCGGTAGGTTTCGAAAGTATAACCTGGAATCCAAGTTCAGTAAAGAATGTTCGCCAGAACGGAAATTCCTGGTAATAAAGAACGAGTTCCCTTGGAATACCAATCGAAACAGCGCCCTTGTTTTCTTCTTCATTGTAATCGCCCAGAAGCAGTTTTTCTCTTTCCTCGAACAAGTTTGGGATATCATCCGTTTTGCGTTTTCGTCCTGAAATTTCATATTTT
This sequence comes from Bacteroidia bacterium, assembly GCA_037143155.1. GTDB lineage: Bacteria > Bacteroidota > Bacteroidia > Bacteroidales > Prolixibacteraceae > Aquipluma. The sequence continues at coordinate 3,154 of JBAWZG010000277.1, read as the reverse complement.
TCGCATCTTCCGCCGTAGAAAAGTGGTTTCTTTTCACCTTCCACTTTTACCATCCGTATTTCGCACAGGTTGTGACAATTCCGATCTTTGCAGGTAAATTTTTCTAACGAGTAGGTCGCATTCCTGACGCCAAAACCTTTGAAATTCGTATGTCCGGTTTCCTGAATTTTTTCTCTTGCAAGCATGGCCATACCTATTGCGCCGGTCACATCAAAATTAGGTGGAATGATGATTGGCTTTCCGGTGATCTGTTCAAAAGCAGCGACCACTCCTTTGTTATTGGCCACACCACCCTGGAAGAAAATTTTTTCGCCTATTTTTTTGCTGCCAACAACTTTTTGGATATAGTTATTCACGATGGAATAGGCCAGCCCACCCACCAGATTGGTATTTTTTTCGCCACGTTGCTGGTTGGCATTCAGATCCGATTCGATGAAAACAGTGCATCGGCAACCCAGCGAGGTAGGTTTTTCAGCGTTCAATGCCAAAGTTCCGAATTCTTCGATAATATTAATATCCAGCTTTTCTGCTTGTTCTTCCAGGAATGAACCGGTACCTGCGGCGCATACTTTGTTCATCTCAAAATCAACTACCACACCATTTTCAATACTGATGTATTTCGAATCCTGTCCTCCAATTTCAAAAATGGTATCAACGGTTGGGTCATGAGCTATGGCTGCGGTGGCCTGGGCTGTTATTTCATTTTGAATTACATCGGCTCCGATGAAATCTCCGGTGAGGTAGCGCCCCGATCCGGTTGTTCCGGCAGCTCTGACCTCGACTTTCAATCCAACTTCGTCATAAATCTCCTGCAATCCGCGTTTGATAGCTTCCAGAGGACGACTGGCAGTTGGCAAATATCGTCGCGCAACCACATTATTCTGATCATCAATCAAAACCACATTAGTACTCAACGAACCTACATCAATTCCTAAATAGACCGGATAGTTTTTTTGACCATTTAATGAAAATGAATTTGTCTTGTTCAGGATTGCTGCTGATTCTTTCAAAACAGGAAGTCCTTTGCTGTTTCCATTTGATCTGAGCAGATAAGTTTCCAGATCGCTGAGGCCTTTGAACGGAAGAATTCCTTCAGGGGAATCCATCACGAAAAAAATTGCTCCGAGAGCCCCCATTGAAGCATGGTATTCCGGAATAATCAATTCGCCTTCCGTGAGGTTTAATATTTCGTTGAATGCATGAACTACGCCGGCATTGGCAGCCACTCCTCCCTGAAAAACAATCGGCTTGACCAACTCTTTTCCTTTGGCAAGATTGCTTTTGAAATTCCGGGCAACCGCAAAGCATAATCCGGCCACAATATCATGAACAGGTGTTGCAATTTGCTGAAGATGAATCATATCGCTTTTTGCAAATACGCTGCAACGTCCGGCAATATGAGGAGGGTTTTCTGAGAGAAGAGCTAATTCACCAAATTCTTTTTCGATGGAAACCCCGATACGTTTGGCCTGCTGATCAAGAAAGGATCCCGTTCCTGCTGCGCAGATACTGTTCATGTTGAAATCGGCCAGACTTGAAAATGCAGCTTCATTGCCCTTATCCATGAAGATTAATTTCGAATCTTCACCACCCATTTCAATGACAGTTTTTGCTTCAGGATGGAGCTTTGAAACCGATTTCGACTGGGCAATAATCTCATTGATGAATTGTCCACCAATTAATTCAGTGGCCAGTTTTCCACCCGTTCCGGTAAGTGCCAGAAGCTTGAAATCCTCAATTTCATATTTCGACAGCAAGTCGCTTAACCTTTTCCGGAGTACCAGAAATGGCTGCCCGTGGCACAAATCGTAGTAGTTTTCCAGGATGTTTTTATCCTGATCTATAATTACCGTATTTAAAGAAATGGAACCCAGGTCGAGGCCGAGGTAAAGATTTTTTTGCTGAAAGACGGATTTATTGTCGGATGGATTCATAGACGGTTTTGTGAAATATTCATAAAAAAAACGAACAAACACTCGCAGATATGATTCAAATTAGTGACAGACAATACGTCAAAAAAACATGTCTGAAAGGGGAAAATCAGTCCCTTCCTTAAAAATACGTAGAAATTATTTATTGACCAAATAAAAATACAGTTTGAAGAATACAAAAAAGGGCAGAGTATTATCTCTGCCTTGGAATTTTTTAGATTATTTTAATATTTCCAGACCAGGACATCCGCCGTTTTAATTGCCTTATTTCCAATCAGTATCTCGGTATTTGCTGGCAGCATCATTTCATAAACCTTGTCCGAATAATTCACAGCAATACCAAATCCATCGCGGTATTCGACCATTACTCCTTCCGGATAATTTTCGATTGAAATTCCTTGTTGTTTAAATAATCTGGTCAAAACCTGACTTTCCAATTCGCCCGATTTGGAATCGACACCGATATAAGTAACCGTTCCTTTTCCCAGTTTGCGCGAAATAACGGCAGATGTTCCGGCATAAAAATCGCCTTCAAAAGTGGCCCAGGTTTCGGTTCCCTGATTTGGTTTCAGTAAATCGCCCCAGCTGGTCCAAGTGAAATCCTGATTATTAAACCGTATTTTTTCGGGCGATTGCGGAACCAGCATATCGTAAGATTGAACTTCAGCACCAATTAATTTCCACATGGGCTCATAGAATTTCGCTTCCCACAGATGTCCTTGCTTATCCTGAAGTCCGGTGCGGCAACTCATCACCAGGTTTCCACCATTCTCGGCATAGCTTGTCAGTTTGTCAATCATTTTCTGATCAATCATCTGGTATGCCGGAACAACCAGTACCGGATAATTTGAAAAATTGGTGGTGTCACGAACAAAATCGACCGGAGCGCCAAACGATTTTATCGCTTTGTAATATTTTCGGAAATGTCCTTCGGTATTCCATTCGGTAGTTTGCTTGTTCAGGTTGATTCCCATTACATTGTCAGCATTGAAAAGAATGCCTGTTTTGCGTTGCAGATAGTCTTTTGGAGCCAGAACTTTTGGATCGAATTTCTTTCGTAATGTCTTTATCTCCTGAATAAACCGACTAAATTCCAGTCCTCCCGGAGTTGGAGTTACACCATCGGTTCCGACCATTCCGTAATGATACTGCTCGTATCCGTACAAAGGCGCGCGGAAACGGTAGGAGCAGGTCAGCTTACTTCCTCCGGCAAACACGTGCCA
>JBAWZG010000276.1:0-4783 GCA_037143155.1 Bacteroidia bacterium | reverse complement strand
ATAACTCATAACTTATAACTCATAAATAAAATAAATGAATCTCGAAATACTTTGTACTCAAGTTCAGGAACTGGCCAGGGAAGTTGGTGGTTTTATTTTTGAAGAACGCCTGAAATTTACTTCTGACGACATTATCCACAAGGGCAAATCGGATATGGTAACCTATGTCGACAAGACAGCGGAAGCGAAGATTGTTGCCGCTTTACAGGTATTGCTTCCTGATTCAGGATTTATTGCAGAAGAAGGAACAGCCGAGGATAACGGTGAAAAATACCGATGGGTGATCGATCCGCTGGATGGCACAACCAATTACATTCATGGAATTTCGCCTTTCGCGGTGAGTATTGCCCTGATGGAAAATCAGGAGATTGTCATGGGTGTGATTTATGAAATCAGCCTGAATGAAATGTTTTATGCCTGGAAAGGCAGCCGGGCTTTTTTGAATGGCAAAGAAATTCACGTTTCAACAGCTGCCACCACGGCAAATTCACTGATTGCTACCGGATTTCCGTATTACGATTTTTCGAAATTGGATCATTACCTGGAAGCGATGAATTTTTTCATGCGAAATTCGCACGGGATGCGTCGTCTGGGTTCTGCCGCCAGTGATTTGGCATATGTTGCTGCCGGAAGGTTCGAAGGTTTCTACGAACATGCATTGCATCCGTGGGATGTGGCTGCCGGAATTATCATCATCCAACAGGCTGGCGGAAAAGTTTGCGATTTTAACGGTGGCAATAATTACCTGTTTGGTGGCGAAATGATTGCCTGCAATGCCAACTATTTTGATGAATTTTACGAAATTGTGCACAAGCATCTGGGATAAAATAATTCGGCGATTTGACGATTTGAAAATTTGAAGATGATTCAATCATTCAGCAATTCCAACATTTTTTCATTCTTCGGTCTCCATTAACTCTGTTCTCTGATCTTTGCTTGAATCTCCTTGCTTGAATTTATTAACTTCAGGATTTTTCCTGTCCTGTTTTTATTGTAAATTGCATCGTACAAACAATTCACCAAATGGTCGAAAAAGAAATTGCCCTGATTAACAAACAGCTTGAAAGCCTGACTGCCAAAAACTTTGATCTGGAAGCCTGGAAAAGCCACACCATTATTTTTCTGGAACGAATTTTCGGAAAGGAAAGCACCAAGGTTCGGATGATCAAAGAACTGAATTACAATTATTCGAGCTGGAGTCTTCGCGATGCTGCCGGAACAGGGAAAGCCTCTGATCCGGTAATTCTGAAAGCGCGTGAAATTCTGGAAGCTACGAAGCTTGAACTTGAACACCTGGGAGTTCCGAAGCAGGAAGAAGAGAATTTGAAAATATGGTCTTTGCTTGGAGAAGAAATGACGGGAAAACAGATTCGTGAAATTAAACTGATTCTCCAATCGGAGGATGCCGATAAAATGGAGAAAATAGCCAATATGCTGTTTAATCTCGAAAAGGAAAATATGGCCGTGTTGCTGGCTAAATTGTTGATTCCATAGAAAGGAACGGGAAAAAGGAAGCAGAAAAGGGGAAGAATCACAAGTGTCATTAGCTGCACGTCAGTCATGGTCATTTATTGTGGAAATGCAGCATGCAACTGAATGACAACTGAATGACAACTGAATGACAATTTAATGACGATCAATGACATCTGAAATGACAAATAGCTAATCTGAATTTTTGATTGAAAACTTGGACAACCATATAACAACGTTTTAATTATTCATGCATACTCCAAAAGTCGCTATTGTTATCCTGAATTGGAACGGAGCAAAATTGTTGCAGAAGTTTTTGCCTTCTGTAATTGAGCATAGCAGGGGATTTTCTGCGGAAATCGTTGTTGCAGATAATGGCTCAACGGACGATTCGCTCGAAATGCTTCGAAGTGATTTTCCGGCGATAAAAATCCTTGATCTGAAACAGAATTACGGATTTGCCCGAGGATACAATGAAGCGATTAAACAGATCGATGCCGATTATTTTGTGATTCTAAATTCGGATGTGGAAGTGACTTCCGGATGGCTGGAATCGCCAATCAGATTGATGGAGGCCGAATCGAAAATTGCTGCCGTTCAACCCAAAATACTAAGTTATCGCGAAAAAACTCATTTTGAATATGCCGGGGCGGCCGGTGGTTTCATCGACCGGTTTGGTTATCCGTTTTGCCGTGGTAGGATTTTTAATGAAGTTGAGGCTGATACCGGGCAGTATGATAATTCAATCGATATATTTTGGGCAACTGGTGCATGTATGTTTGTACGCGCCAGTTTATTTCACCAGGTTGGTGGATTCGATGCCGATTTCTGGGCTCACATGGAAGAGATCGACCTGTGCTGGCGTCTGAAAAATCAGGGTTACCGAATCATTTTTACTCCTGAAAGTAAGGTATATCATTTAGGCGGAGGAACACTTTCGTATGACAATCCAACGAAGTTATTTCTGAATTTCAGGAATAATCTTTGGTTGCTGTATAAGAATTTACCCGGATATCAGCTGATAATTATTCTTGGAGTCCGGATGATTCTGGATGCAGTGGCAGCTTTCAAACTATTGGCTGAGTTCAATTTAAATGGTATCCGGAGTGTTTTGAAAGCACATTACCACTTCTATCGTTCACTTCCTGAGCTGCAGCGAAAACGCCGGCAATTGCATCAGGATGGACATTTCAGCGCACCTGCCAAAAAATTCCCGAAAAGTATTGTTTTTCAGTTTTATGTGAGGAAGCGAAAACGGTTTGGTGAGATTCGGTAATAAATTCAATTGAAAATATTCACAGGATTTGACCCTGTACTACTTACCTGTCGTCCCTTAAGGAAGGGGCAAAGCCCCGTTGTGTGAAAGCATAGGACGGAATGAAATGGAGTCCTATGAAACGGTTTTGCAAAATACGGTGATTCCGATTGGCAATATCCACAGGATTTTACCCTGTGCTGCTACCTGACGTCCCTTCAGGACTACAAGGGGCAAAGCCCCGAAATGTGAAAGAATAGGACGGAATGAAATGGAGTCCTATGAATAGTACAATTCAATCTTTCAAATAATCAATTTGTGCCAAATCATTCCAGATCGGATCTTTAGGCGGTTTGGCAACAATTTTAACAGGTTCCTTAGTGACAGGATGGATGAACTCGATTTTGCGGGCATGCAAATGGATTCCGGCATTTTCGTTGCTTCGGGCAGCACCATATTTCAGGTCGCCTTTGATGTGAAGGCCGATGCGATTGAGCTGTGCCCGAATCTGGTGATGACGCCCGGTTTTTAAATCAATTTCGAGCAAATGGTAATGGTTGAGCGTGGCCACGTGGCGATAATCAAGAATGGCCTCTTTCGATCCTTTGCGTTCCTTGTTGTGGGCATGCGATTTGTTTTTCGCTTCGTCTTTCAGCAGCCAGTGATGCAAAGTGCCTTCTTCTGCTTCAGGAAGTTTATCAACCACTGCCCAGTAGGTTTTTTTCATGGCATCTTTATCCTGAAACATTTCATTCAGGCGGGTAAGTGCTTTGCTGGTGCGTGCAAACAGGATGACTCCGCTGGAAGGGCGGTCCAGCCGGTGCGGTGAACCCAGGTAAACATCGCCTGGTTTTTTGTATTTCACCTTGATGTATTCCTTCACCTTGTCGATCAAAGTTTCATCACCGGTTTTGTCCCCCTGAACGATTTCGCCACATGCTTTATTGATGGCTATGATATGATTGTCTTCGTAAATAACTTCCATTTTGATTTTTAAGATTTGTATAATGAAACAATGCAGTCAACCTAAAAACGTCATTGCGAGGAACGAAGCAATCTATTAATCAATGGATTGCTTCACTTCGTTCGCAATGACGGATTTTTTTAAATTATACTTTTTAGCTAAACGTCAATGATTACTGAATATTCAAAATTTAAGCTTTTGAACTCCGAACTTTCCACTTCGAACTCCGAACTTTTCTTAATATTGTTCCCGTTCGTTGGGGAAATCTTTCGATTTCACGTCCTGAACGAAGTGATTTACCGCTCCCTGAATTTCTTCAGCAAGATTGAGGTACCTTCTCAGAAAACGGGGCGAAAAGGTTTGGGTAATTCCGAGCATATCATGAATGACCAGAACTTGTCCATCACATCCTCCGCCGGCTCCAATTCCAATAACTGGAATTTTCAGCGCCTTGGCCACTTTGGTTCCCAGTTCAGCAGGAATTTTTTCCAGAACTATGGCGAAACAGCCTGCAGCTTCAAGCAGTATGGCATCTTCGATCAGTTTCTTTGCTTCCACTTCTTCCTTGGCTCGAACCACATAGGTCCCGTATTTGTTGATCGATTGTGGCATCAGTCCCAAATGACCCATGACCGGAATGCCAGCCGACAAAATCCGTTCAACCGACTCGATAATTTCTTTTCCACCTTCTACTTTGACTGCATCGGCGTGGGTCACTTTCATGATTTTGATGGCCGAATTCAACGCTTCCAACGAATTTCCCTGGTAACTTCCGAAAGGCATGTCGACCACAACCAATGCACGGTTAACAGCCCGTACCACCGATTTGCCATGGTAAATCATCTGGTCGAGCGTGATTGGTAAGGTAGTTTCGTTGCCCGCCATCACGTTTGAAGCCGAATCACCAACCAGGATGATATCGATACCAGCCTGGTCGACCAACTTCGCCATGCTGTAATCGTACGAGGTGAGCATGGCAATTTTTTCGCCTTTCAGTTTCATTTCTGAAAGGGTGTGGGTTGTAACCCGTTTGATTTCCTTGTAGACTGACATATTCGTTTGATTACAATTCGTCTGCAAAAGTAAGAATTTAT
>JBAWZG010000275.1:0-4806 GCA_037143155.1 Bacteroidia bacterium | reverse complement strand
CCACCCATCAGGGTTTCGACTTTCAATTTGTTTGGCGCCTTCTGTCTGCTGAGGATTTCAATCTTCATCCCCTGCATCTCCATTCCCATCTTAGTGGTTATATCGTTGATTTTTAACATTTTTTCTTTCCCGCCAATCGCTTCAACATACTTTGAAATGACATCCAATCCTGTCAGGTTTGAAGGTGCTTCGGCTGCTTTCACCGGGTTGCCGTAATAATCACGCTGTTCAACCTTACCGTCTTTCGAAAACTTAGCCATGGTTTTCTGAAGTTTGTCGGCATTTCCAACAGCTATGATATTTGCGTTTTCTGGCTTTAAATATTTCTTTGCCATCTCCTGTACATCGGCAACAGAAACTTTGCTCAGTTTTTCGAGGTAGGTGGCATAATAATCTTTAGGCAACTTATATTTTTCAATATTCAGGGCAAATTGGGCAATGGTTGATGGATTTTCAAGCGACCGGGCAAACGAACCATTCATCCGGCTTTTTACCTGTTCAAGCATTTTGCTGTCAACAGGTTCGCTAATCATCCGGTTAATTTCGAAAAGCAAAGCAACCATGGCACTGTCGGTCGCTTCGCCTTTTACTTCTCCCGAAGCGTTGAATGAACCCACCAGTTTATCCGGATTTATCGAAGAATATGCACCATAAGTATAGGCTTTCTTTTCCCTTAAATTGGCATTAATACGTGAAGAAAGGCTTCCGCCGCCAAGTATCGAATTCATAACACTTGCTTTAATTGCATCGGGATTACCGGTCTTATAATCAAGCGGGTAACTAACCATGATTACCGATTGTACGGCACCATCCCTGTTGCCGATAACCACCCGAGGCGATTTATTCAATTCCGGAAAAATATACGGATGAGCCGGTACAAGGCCTTTTTCCCATTTCCCAAAATACTGGTTGGCCTGCGACTGTGCTTCTTTTAAAGTAATGTCGCCGACAATAATCAGGTAAGCAACATTTGGTCTGAAATACGTTTTGTAATATTCTTTGCATTTATCCAAAGAGATACTTTCCAGACTTTTTTCTGAAATGATTTCACCATAGGGATGTTTGTTCCCAAACATAACTGCAGAATTGATATTGTCAGCAATTGCTTTTGCTTCATTTTTTGCGGTTTGAATGCCGGAAATATTTTGTTTTTTCAATTTTTCCAGCTCTTCGGCCGGGAAAGAAGGATTGTACAAAACATCGCTCATGATACCAAGCAGAGTACCGCTGAATTTAGTCAGCACTGATCCTGACATTCCGATTGAATTTGTGTTTAACGATGCCCCGATAAAGTCAATGGCTTCATCAATTTGAGCTTTAGTTTTAGTTGTTGTTCCTGTTCTTAAAAGGTCGCCGGTTATGGATACATATCCAGCCAGGTTTTCTTCAAGTACCGGGTCAATATCGAGGCCAAGCTGGTAGGTGATTTTCGGGATTTTATGATTCTCCACAACGATTACTTTCAACCCATTTTCAAGAGTAAAAAGCTTGTAATCGCCAAGTTGAATTTTTGGTGCCGGCCCCGGATTAGGACGTATGCTTCGGTCGAGCTGGGCATTTACTGATAGAGCCAGTAAAAGTATAAATAGTGAATAGACTAACTTTTTCATAATTTTTCTTTTTTGAATGAGGATTATTTTTTTGACGATTTAGGAAGGTCATATAAAACTACACGGTTGTCTTTCCTGAAATAATCGTTGGCAACACGTTTAAGATCTTCAGGCGTTACGGCCAGGTATTTACTCAGGTCTGTATTAATCCGGTTGGCATCTTTAAAATAAGTGTAATCCTCAGCCAGCTTGTTTGCTCTGCTGGCTATTGTCGAATTTTCTGTCACAATTTGGTTCTCAACCTGGTTTTTCAATTTCTGGAATTCCTTTTCAGGTACTAATTCCGTCTGTGCCTTTTCAATTTCTTTTTGCATGGCAGCTTCAATTTTAGCACAATCGAGCCCCATATTTGGCAGGGCAAAAATGATTGCCAATCCCGGATCTTCGAAAGGGAGTGGAACAGCTTCGACGACAATGGCAAGTTGCTGTTCATCAACCAATGATTTGTATAATCTCGAACTTTGACCAGTTGCAAGCAACTGGCTCAACATTTCCACCGCATAAAAATCTTTACTCCCCATGGCCGGAATGTGGTAAGCCTGGAGTACTGCAGGCAACTGGATATTGTCGTAAATGGTATCTCTGACTTCTATATGTTTAGTTTCCTCAGTCATTGCCGGGCGATATATTTCCTCTTTTTTTACAGGAATATCGGTAAAGTATTTTTCGGCCAGTTTTTTGGCATCAGCAAAATTAATATCACCTGCCAACACAAGGACTGCATTGTTCGGGACATAAAACGAATTGTAGAATTTCTGAAATTCTTCGTCTTTGGCAGCCCTGATATGATCGGCATTACCAATTATAGACCATCTGTATGGATGATTAATATATGCCCTTTTCAATGTTTCCTCTAAAATTGATCCATATGGTCGGTTATCAACAGTCTGTTTTTTCTCTTCTATCACCACTCCCTTTTGAGTGGCTATTCCAATAGAATCGACCCTGGCATGGAGCATCCTTTCTGATTCGAGCCAAAGCCCAAGTTCAAGCTGGTTCGAAGGAAGTATTTCATAGTAATAAGTCCTGTCATTGCTTGTATTGGCATTAAGTGTACCACCGGCGCTTTCAACAATTTTATCGTATTGGTGGCGATCGATGTATTTGGTCCCTTCAAACATCAGATGCTCAAAAAAGTGTGCAAACCCAGTACGGTCGGGTTGTTCATTTTTTGACCCTACATGGTACATAACTGAAACTGCAACAATTGGCACAGAATGGTCTTCGTGCACAATTACGTGCAATCCGTTGGGGAGATCAAACTCTTTAAACCCGATGTCGGTTGCCAGAGATGTTTTCCCAAAAGCAACCACAAAAAATACAATTCCTAAAATCAAGGTTTTTTTCATGGCAAACTACATTTTAAGTATTTAAAAATTTGCATTTCAGTCTGTTAAACTATTATAGGATAGGAAGAGTCCTGAAATGATTATTCTGTTCCTGAAGCCATATAAGTATTGATACGGCATATATAATTACTAATATATGAAATGTACAGAAAATAAATACTGGGATCTCTCCGGCATTTTCACATGCTGATCAACGAACTCAAAATTTAATTGACAAGACGATTTTCAGGAACTATAGATTCGCTGGGATATAAGCAAAAATAACATTCTATATTGCGCAAACTGTTAATTGTCAGCATCTCTCTGATTGTTTAAAAAACTTGATATATCCACAGATAAAAACTAATTTCGGACTGAAATAAACTGATCCGGCGCAACTATTTTTATGACGAATTAATATTTTACTTTCCTATGATTCAATCAAATGATACAAAAGGGATAAGCCATTGCTCTGTTTTTGATTCTGAAACAAGCTGGTACGACTTGCTTACTGACGATGAAAAAATATTGATCAATGAGAATTCGGTTAGTATTATCTTTAAAAAAGGAGAAACCGTTTGTAAGCGCGGGGCCTTTGCCTCACACATTTATTTTCTGGAAGACGGTTTGGTAAAAGTCTATTTAGAAGAAAAGAATAAGAATCTCATACTGATGCTCGCCATAAGAAACAATCTGTTGGGTATGGCTGCCATCTTTGATGGGAATAATAAACTGCCATACTCAATTACGACCTATACCGATTCGATTGTCAGAATGATTGACATTCAGGTTTTTACTAAACTCTTAAAGCAAAATTCGGCATTCTCCTTTCATGTGATTAATCTTCTGAATGAAAAAACAGCACAAATGTATGGCCGCTTCTTTTCGCTGACGCAAAAGCAATTGCATGGCCGTTTGGCTGATATACTACTTTGTTTATCGAACCGGATATTTAAAAGTACTTCGTTTGAATTACCTCTGTCGCGCGCCGACCTGGGTGACTTAACCGGTATGTCTACCGAAAGTATTATCCGGATGATGAAAGAATTTAAGGATGACGGACTGATCGGCATGCATTGCAAAAACATTGAATTGCTGGATATTGCCCGTTTAGAGCGGATCAGCGAGTTTGGCTGATACTCCTGAAATCTTCCGGAGAATTCATGTTCACAAACAATCCCGGAGTATAGAAACTCAAATTTGAATCGGTCTTAACCAACCGATGTGAGCCAGCCTGAATACACTCATTCAGCCTGAAATTGCCTTTTTCAATGAATTCCTTCAGAGTTTCAACCGAGGATTTTCTGTAGATTCCACACAAAGGTTCAATGAAATGATCTCCATGAACTGGAACTGTAATATCATGGTTGGCAGAACTTTCAATCAGGTGCTCCAGCATCGCAGTGCTTATCAATGGCATATCGCATGACAAAATAAAATTAATATTTGTTTCAGACCGTTTGAGACAGGAATAGATTCCAATCATCGGAGCACGATCCGGTAATTCGTCGGGCCATACTTCGCAGCCTGTAAAATCGTAAATAAAATTGTTCGAACTGATGACAACCTTGTTGCACAATGGTTTCAGCGTATCGATGGCATATTCGACGAGTGTTTTTCCGTTCAATACCATCAGCGATTTGTCGGAACCCATCCGGCTGCTGCGGCCACCTGCCAATACAATTCCCGTAATAGATTTAGTGTTCATCGATCGAATTTAGCATCCTGAACGAATGTTCCACCGTTTTAAATATTTCGTCGGCATATTCTTTTACCGCCTTCGGGTTTCCGGGAAGTGCATAGATCAGCGTTTTTTCGGCTACTCCGGCAATACTCCGGCTTATCAATGCATTTGGGAATTCCATGCC
>JBAWZG010000274.1:0-4808 GCA_037143155.1 Bacteroidia bacterium | reverse complement strand
GATGAAAGAATTGTCGGTCATTGGTTGTCATTTATAGTCATTTGTTGTAACCCTCTGATTGTTTAGCTGCAATGAATGACAATTAAATGACGTGAAACTAATGACAATGAAAGACTTCTTTCTGCCAATTGAGGTTGATCGCTGACCACTTTATTCGTATTCCATGGTGATTTTCGACCCATACGATTTGTCTTCCAGTTTCTTCGCCTCCGTAATTACGCTTTTCTCACCGCCATGCTTGATGAAATATAAGCACGCCTTAATTTTTGGTGCCATGGTTCCTTCTCCAAAGGTTCCATCTTTGAGGTATTTCGTGGTATCGGCATAATTCAGGAATTCAAGTTTTTCCTGGCTGGGTTTGCCAAAATCCTTGTAAATAAACGACACATCTGTCAGGATATAAAAATGACTTGCCTTAATTCTGGAGGCAAGAAATGCCGAAGCAAGGTCTTTGTCGATGACCGCATCCACAGTCCGAAGGTCATTATTTTCGTCATAGTAAACCGGGATTCCTCCTCCGCCAGCTGCAATAACAATATTTCCGGCACGTACCAGGTTTTCAACGATGTCCTTGTTTATGATATCGATGGGCTGTGGAGAAGACACCATTCTTCGCCAGCCTCCATGAGCTTTTGATGAAGGTTTGAATATCCAGCCTTTTTCTTCCTGAAGCTGATGTGCTTCTTCTTCAGAATATATTTTTCCGATTCCCTTGGTTGGATTTTGAAAAGCTGCATCGTTTGGATCGACTAAAGTCATGGAGACCAATGTGATTACATTCTTCTGAATGCCGTGTTTTTTCAGCACATTCCGGATCATCCGTTCAATCATGTATCCAATACCGCCCTGCGAATCGGCTACACAAACGTCCAGCGGCATAGGTTCAATGTTGTACATTTGTTTACCGGCCTCATTCCGCATCAGAATATTTCCAACCTGTGGCCCGTTTCCATGGGTTATGACCAATTCGAAACCTTCTTTCAGCAGAAAGATTAAGTTTTCAAGGGTTTCGGTTGTGTTTGCCTCTTGTTGTTCAATGGTTCCGGCCTCATTTTCGCGCAGCAAAGCATTTCCTCCCAAGGCTACAACAGCTATTTTTTTCATCGGATTTACATTTCTATTTGGGACAAACATAAAAAAAAGAACGAAATCTAAACCTGACCAATGATTGGTCTGAAGACTGTAAAGAATGCTATTAAACAGACCGGAAATCATTCAGGAAGTGTTAGAACCTATTATTCAATCGAACATCAATTGGAAATAAAGTGATGTTTGGCTTCAAAGATAAAATATATGATAGCCAAAAATCGTTAACTTTGCGCACGAATTATTTACCCGAATGGCAAAGAAAATTACGAAACCTGTAACAAAACCTGTAAAGGCTCCAAAATCTTCAAGAATAAAGGGCTTTATTAATTTTTTTAAGAGTAATCAATTCCGTTACTCATTTGGCGTTTTCCTGACCATATTTAGCGGTTACCTCGCAGTTGCCTTTGTTTCCTATACATTCTCCGGAAAATTTGATCAAAGCAAGCTCGATTTGCCCTGGCGGGATTTCTTGTTTGATCCTTCTGTTGAGGTTCATAATATTGCCGGAAAAGGTGGTGCATATCTGAGCGAACAGTTTATTAATCTTGGCTTTGGTTTTTCTTCTTTCTTTTTTGTTCTGATATTATTTGTTGCTGCGCTGAATTTATTTGGGTACAAAAGAATCAAATTTTTCAAAACGCTGCTTTTTTCGCTCCTTTGGATGCTTTGGTTGTCTATTGCACTCGCATTGGCTTTGACTGCATCGGTCGGCGATCAGTTCCTTTATGTGGGCGGTATGTACGGATTTATTCTTTCCAGTTTATTGTCATCATTGCTTGGTGCTTTTGGAGCTACTTTAATCCTCATATTCACCCTGTTTATTCTGCTTCTGGTAACTTTCAAACAATTTATTCCCTGGCTTACCCGCGTTTTTGCGAAAAAAGAAAAAGTAGGTTCATTGGCAGAAGTTCCATCTCCTGAATTCTCAGATGTGACACCCGTTACTGAAATGGCTAATCCGGCAATTTCGAAGATAATTACTGAAGACAATAAGATAGAAGCCATTTTTGACCCGGATTCGAAAGATGATGAGATTGAAGTTGTGGATGATGATGACTTTGAATTTGAAAATACAGTTTCGAAAAAGGATGTTGAATTGAGTATTGAGGATATGATTTTTGGCCAGGAAGCAAAACCTGAAAAACAGGGCAGCCGCGAACCTGTCCTTCAGATTCATCATCCTGTCAATGATGATGAAACCGAAGTGAACGTTTCGGGATTAGCTGATTATGATCCAACGCTTGATTTGTCAGGCTACAAATATCCGACGCTCGATCTGCTTGACGATCATGCTTCCGGAAATGCTGAAGTGAGTAACGAGGAATTGATTTCCAACAAAAATAAAATTGTAGAGACTCTTCGTCATTATAAAATTGAAATCACCAAAATCCGGGCGACCATTGGACCAACTATTACGTTGTACGAGATTGTTCCGGCACCGGGAATACGAATTGCAAAAATCAAAAACCTCGAAGACGATATTGCTTTGAGCCTTTCAGCTCTGGGAATCCGCATTATTGCACCCATTCCCGGTAGGGGAACCATCGGGATTGAGGTTCCAAACCAGAAACCTGAAATTGTTTCGATGCGTTCGATAATTGGTTCCAAGAAATTTCAGGAATCAACTGCAGAGTTGCCTATTGCTGTTGGAAAGACAATTTCGAACGAAACTTTTATGATGGATTTGGCCAAGATGCCGCATATTCTGGTTGCCGGTGCTACCGGTCAGGGAAAATCGGTTGGTCTGAATGCTATTATTACATCATTGCTTTATAAGAAACATCCGTCCCAATTGAAATTTGTTTTGGTCGATCCCAAAAAGGTTGAACTGAACCTGTATTCTTCGCTCGAAAAACATTTTCTGGCCAAAATGCCCGATGAGGAAGATGCAATTATTACCGATATTCAGAAAGTTAAAAATACCCTGAATTCCGTAAATGTGGAAATGGACAGCCGTTATGATTTGCTAAAAAAGGCACACGTCCGGAATATCATTGAATACAATACCAAATTTATTGGCCGACGCCTGAATCCTGAAAAAGGACACCGGTATCTGCCCTACATCGTGGTAATTGTCGACGAGTTTGCCGATTTGATCATGACTGCCGGAAAAGAGATTGAACTTCCAATTGCGCGTATTGCCCAGTTGGCGCGTGCTGTAGGAATTCACATGATTATCGCTACCCAGCGGCCTTCAATCAACATCATCACTGGAACAATCAAAGCGAACTTCCCGACCCGAATTGCCTTTAAAGTGGCATCGATGATCGATTCCAGAACCATTCTGGATACTCCCGGTGCCAATCAGCTTATTGGGAAGGGCGACATGCTGGTTTCGACCGGAAGTAGCATGACCCGCGTGCAGTGTGCTTTTGTAGATACTCCTGAAGTGGAACGGATTTGTGAATTTATTGCCGACCAAAGAGGTTATCCGACTGCTTTTCTGTTGCCAGATTATGTCGGAGAAAATGAAAATACTGGAAACGGCGCTGACCTGAGTAACCGTGATGAAATGTTTGATGATGCTGCCCGCTTGATTGTAAGCAATCAGATTGGGTCAACTTCCATGATACAGCGTAAATTTTCGATCGGGTATAACCGTGCCGGTCGCATCATGGATCAATTAGAGGCTTCCGGAATCGTGGGACCAAGCGAAGGAAGTAAATCCCGACAGGTATTGCTTCAGGATGAATATTCTTTGGAACAATTATTGAATAGATTAAAATAGAACAAAAACATAAATATAAAATGAAACGATTAGTATTAATTGCAATTCTTTCAATTTTCACTGCGACCGGATTTGCCCAGCAGGATGCCAAAGCGAAAGAAATATTGGAGAAAGTTACCAAAACGACACAATCACTGGCGTCGCTTGAGGCGAAATTTTCATTCGAAATGAATAATACCGCCGAGAAAATTCAGGAAAAAAGCATTGGTTCAATTATCCTGAAGAATAAGAAATACAAGTTGAGCATACCTCAGATGGGATTGCAGGTTACTTGTGATGGCAAAACTATCTGGACTTATATGGTAAATTCGAACGAGGTAAGTATTGCCAATCTTGATGAATCAACCGAGGATCTCATGGATCCGGCAAAGATTTTTACCATTTATGAAAGAGGTTTTAATTATTCTTATGCGGGAGAGTCGGTTGAAGCGGGCGTTCCGGTTTACAATATCGATCTGACTCCGCAAAAGAAGACAGGCGAAATGCAGAAAATACGGATCATGATTGATAAGCAAAAGATGCTTATTCGAGGGGCAAACATGTCAGGAAAAGATGGAAACAAGTATAATGTTTTAGTCAGTGAATTTAAGACAGACGGCGTATATAAAGATCTCGATTTTGTTTTTGATCCCAAACAAATTAAGGGAATTGAAGTCGTAGATATGAGATAATAAAAAGGGTGCCCGATGGACACCCTTTTTATTTAGTTCATTTATTTTCCACTTTTTACGTGCGCCAATCGCTCAACAGAAGCGATTTCAATAAAGGAAGTACCTCCACCAACGCCGAAATTACCGCCAACGTAAACCACGGTATCCTTCTCAGTAATCATCTTTCTCTCCACCAAATCCAAAAGTGAAGTTTCTATCAGTTTATGTTTATTTTTCTTCGTTACAATTTCGCTGGGAAAAACGCCATACGACAAGGCTAATTCACGCTTTACCCTTCCATCATGACATTTGGCGAATACAGGTAAAGCTCCTCTGAAAGC
>JBAWZG010000273.1:0-4811 GCA_037143155.1 Bacteroidia bacterium | reverse complement strand
GGTAATCATGAAGCGATTAATTTCAATTTGTTTGTTTGCTTTTCTGATTTCAATTTCTCTGGGAGGATTTGCTCAGAAGGAAGTTGAAATTTCCGGAGTGACATATATTATTCACACCGTAAAAAGCAGCGAAACGGTATTCAGCATTTGCCAGAAATATAAGGTTACTCAAAAAGAAATTCTTCAGGCAAATCCTGGATTATCGGGAGTTCTTCAAGCCGGAACGACAATTAAGATTCCGACTGGAATTGTCCGGGAGGAAACTAAATCAGAACAAAAAAAGCAGGAAACTAAAAGCCAATCTACTTCAGAAGAATATTACTACCATAAAATTAGCAGGAATCAAACTATACCATCGATTGCCAAACAGTATGGAGTTACCGCGAATGACCTTGTCCGGAATAATCCTGATTTATCCAAAGGCGTGGTTATTGGTCAGGTTTTGAAGATTCCGGTTAACATTACAAGTTCCAAAAACCAGTCAATTGATGAATCTCAGGCAATTTCTAATTCGCCTGATGATCTTTCGGGATACACAGTTCATCCGGTTGTTTCGGGTGAAACACTTTATAGTCTGGAACAAAGATACAGTATCAATCACGAGGAAATGATGAAGCTGAATCCTGAACTTAAAAAGGGTTTGAAAACCGGAATGAAACTTAAAATTCCTGCAAAGAAGATTCAGGTTGTGGCAGAATCTGCGCCTGAAAATCGTGTAACTAAATATAAGGTGGAAAAAGGTGAAACTCTCTTTTCCCTTGCAAACCGGTTTGGCGTTGAAGTGGGTGAACTGAAAAAGGCGAATCCTTTGCTTTTAACCCGTGGCCTGGAAACCGGAGAGACCATTCAGATTCCGGCGCAAAGTGGAATCGTTTCACAAGACGATAAATTCAATATTATTGCTGAAAAACCGGTGGATATTTCTCCGGAATCAAAGAACCAGGTTGCAAATGAAAACTCAGATTGCCAGCCTCTTTCCGGGAAAAATAGTCAGAAATATAAAGCTGCACTTTTATTGCCACTTTACCTTCCGGTTAACGACCAGTCCGGCGCAATGAAAGTAGACAAGGAGCTTTTGATGAGTAAAATAAACTTCAATATTAGTCAGGCAATTGCGAATAGTTCCGATACTTCAACGATTGGATATGGTGCAAACATCGATCAGAAAACGGTGAGTTTCCTTGAGTTTTATGAAGGAGTTTTACTGGCCATCGACAGTTTGCAGAGTAAGGGTATGAACATTGAATTATATGTGTTTGATGTCACCAACCAGCAGACTATGAATTCGTTGCTGTTGTTGGATGAATTTCGTGACATGAACCTGATTATTGGCCCTGTTTTGCCTGAACTTCAGGAGACGGTGGCTGGATTTGCTGCCAAGAACCGTATTCCAATGATTTCACCTTTGTCGCCTTTGGGTGGATTTGAGCAAAATAATTCGTACTATTTCAAAGTTAATCCAACCAGGGAATTCCAGAATGAACTAACGGCCAATTATATTGCCGATGAATTTCCGGGCAAAAACTTTATCATGCTTCAGATTGCTGACAACTCAGCTTCATCGGAAGCAAAGCTGGCGCAATTAAGCAAGGATAAACTTTTAAGAAAATCCGGAGGCCACTTATTTCACGAATACAATATTCAGGTTGATGGTATTAATTCGATTAAGCCTTTGCTGGATGAAACCGGAGAAAATGTATTTTTCATTCCAAGCGATAATGAGGCACAGGTAAGTATATCTGTGACCAATCTGAGTTCGTTGGCAGAAAACTACAACATCGTTCTGATGGGAACCCCAACAATGACTAAATTTAAAAGCCTTCAAACCGAAAATTTTCACCGGATCCGACTTCGTTTTTTGTCGCCCTATTTTGTTGATTATAACAAACCGCTGGTACGTCGAATGGTCGGCCAGTACCGCGAATTGTTTTCTACCGAACCTTCCCAGTTTAGTTTCCAAGGATTTGACGTTTCCTATTATTTTCTGAGTGCCCTTTACCGGTTTGGAAAAGATTTCAGGAACTGCTTACCCGAATACCCGATGGAATTAACTCAGATGGATTTTAAATTCCGAAAAGTTTCTCCAATGGGTGGGTTTATGAATCAAAGTCTTTTTATTAATTCGTTTGAACGCAATTTTGATATACTCAATTTAGGCGTAGTTGGTGGGAAATAGTCATTAGGAAAAAGAAAAAGAAAGAATAATGGACTATTTTCTTAACTGATAAAAAGAATATCTCAAATTGAGTATCAGCGAAAATTCATCAAACAGTTCTTTTGTGGGCTGTGGAATATGCTTTTCCGGACTATAAACCGTGTATTCTTTATGACCGTACTGATATCCCAATTCAATTGCAAAACCTTTCCGGTTTATCTTTTTACTGTACCATTCTTTTCCGATAAATATTCCCGGTACTGGTAAACTGGTCGTTCGGTTAGTGTCAAAAACATCTACCCACTTCCATTTTCCGACAACGCCCCAGTAAGTTCGATTCGACCGGTTATAAATAATCGTTTTTAAAATTTTAAATCCGGCTTCCACATCGTTCAATTTAAAATAGTCTAACTCTGATGCGATTCCTCCAAAAACTTCAAATCCGGTATTTTTTGAAATCCATAGCCGTGCATTGGGTTTAAAACTTAATACAGATAATTCTCCGCCATAGCCAATTGCTTTTTGGGCAGATGTGCCTGCTGCCAAGAATAATATCAGGAAGGAAAATATTAAAAAATGTTTCATTGTTCAATTGTCAAATCGTCGAATTATTATCTTGTCAAATTTACATTTCGGCCTTTTATAATTTTCTCAGGGTTTCCAGATTCCGTTGGTTGATAATGCTTTTAGCTTCCGATGTATATAGAAATTCCAGTTCATCACTGAATCGTTCAGTAATTTTACCACGAACCATTTTCATGGTCGAGTTAAGCAAATGGTTTTGTTCAGTGAATCCTTCAGGTAAAACGACAATCGTAGATGGCAACCAGCGTTCCGGAAACGAATCAGCAAACTTTCCTCCGGCTTTGTATGCATCAACTTCCTTCTGAATAATTTTTAATGCTTCGGTTAAAGCCTCGTCAGTTCCGGGTTTCATACCCTGTTTCTCAATTTCACGGTTTATTGCCGGCATATTGGGCACAATCATTCCTGAAGTATATGCATTCTGGTTATTGAATAACATGCACTGATCAATGAACGGCGACTGATCAATCAATGCCTCTTCGATACCTTCAGGACTGTATTTTTCCCCGTCGCTGGCAATCAGCAAACTTTTAAACCGGCCAAGAACATATAAAAAGCCATCACTGTCCATATAACCCATGTCGCCTGTATATAGCCAACCATCCTTTAATGTTTCTGAAGTCGATTTTGGATTATTCCAGTAGCCAAGCATCACATTCTCGCCTCGTACAACGATTTCGCCTTTTTCTCCCTGCGGAAGTTCATTGTTGTCCAGATCGCAGATTTTCACGTCAAGATATTTTACCAGGCGGCCTGAAGTGCCAAATTTAATGGCACTTGGCACATTGGATGAAATACATGGAGCAGCTTCCGACAGGCCATATCCCTGGCACATCGGCATTCCCAGTGCGTAGAAAAACCGTTGCAATTCAATATCGAGCAAAGCGCCACCACCAATAAAAAATTCAAGCTTACCACCGAATCCTTCACGAATTTTACTGAACAGGATTTTGTCATACAGTTTCAGCAATGGTTTATAGATGGCCACAGAACTTTTACCGCGATCCCATCCTGATCCATTGTATTTGTAGGCGATTTTAAGGGCATGTTTAAAGAGTTTTTCAATTACCGGACCTTTTTGGCGTATTCCTGATTCTATCCCTTTCCTGAAATTTTTCGCAACTGCCGGTACACTCATCAGGATATGAGGCTGAATTTCTTTGATATTTTTAGGGATATTCTTTAAAGTTTCCATTGGGGTTTTGCCTATCTCAAGCGAAGCAACGCTTGCCCCGTTGTACATGAAACAGTACAAACAGGCGGTATGCGCAAAGGAGTGATCCCATGGAAGGAATGCCAGTGTTTTCCAGTTTTCTTTTATTTTCAATAAGGTATCAGCCTGAATTACATTTGCCGCATAATTCAGGTGTGAAAGCATAATCCCTTTTGGATCGGCTGTTGTTCCTGAAGTGTAAGAAATGTTGGCTACATCATCAGGCTGAATGTTCTTGTAAACTGCCTCAAATTCCGCAGCTTTTGAAAGTAAGAATTCATTTCCCTTTGCTAAAACCTGGCTGTACGAAATATCATTTACTCCTGAATCGGCTTTACCGTCGAGATAAATTACTTTTTCGAGATTAGGCAACTGATCGCGGATTTCTTCCATTTTTGCAGCCTGTCCCTTCGAAACGATGATCATTTTGCAACCTGAATGTTGCAGCCGGAATTTGAATTCGACACTTGAATCCAGTTTAACCGACAATGGAACATTAATGCCACCGGCGTATAGAATTCCCAATTCCGAAATAATCCAGGCATTGCGACCTTCAGAAATCAACCCGACACGATCACCTTTTTGAAGTCCGATGGCCATTAATCCTGCGCCGAACTGGAGCACCAAATCATGTGTTTGCTGATAAGTGGTTCCTTTATAGGTTCCGTTTTGTTTTTCCCACAGGTAAATGTTTTTTGGAAATTTGGCAACACTGGTTTCAAAAAGTTCGATGATCGTTCTCATAGTCTTTAAGTTTAGTCGTCAATGGAATTCAAATGTACAAATTTTAATCTAATACCTGATCAATCCTGCACATATGGAGGTTTGGGAAAAGTCCAAAAAAAAGGGCCGAAGCCC
>JBAWZG010000272.1:0-4835 GCA_037143155.1 Bacteroidia bacterium | reverse complement strand
TGACCTGCGATCCGGGCCAGGATGTATATTCGATGTACGGGCATACCGCGATCCGCATCACTGATCCGGAACAAAAACTCGATATTGTTTTCAATTACGGACTTTTTAGTTTCGATGCGCCGAATTTCATTTACCGATTTGCCAAGGGACAGACCGACTACCTGATGGGCTACGAGAAATTCAGCAGTTTTTTACCGCAATACGAAGAAGAAAAACGTAGCGTGTACGAACAGGTACTCAATCTTTCTCCGGAAGGGAAAAGCTTGTTGTTTCAGGCTTTACTGCAAAATGCACGACCCGAAAACCGTGAATACCGTTACAACTTCTTTATGGACAATTGTGCCACACGGGTTCGTGACATGATCGAGCGGAATGCCGGTGTCAAGATTCAGTTCACCGATAATCATCCGACTGAAAGCTACCGCGACCTGATTAAAAAATTTCATCATTCGTTCCGCTGGATCGATCTGGGAATCGACCTTTTAGTTGGCAAAAAAGCGGATCAGGCGGTTTCGGCTTATGGTCAAATGTTTTTGCCTGAATACCTGATGAATCAGTTTTCAAAGGCTCAGATATCAGTCAACGGAAAGGCTCAGCCTTTGGTTCTTGAAACCCGCACACTGAAAGAATTCCCCAATACAAAACTTAATTCAGACTTGCCCTGGCCTTCTTATGTTTTCGGGATTATTTTCCTTTTGATTGCTTCAATCTCTGTTCGTGGTTTTCTCCAAAGAAGAAAAGTGGATTGGTTGGATTACTGGCTATTTGCACTGACGGGTTTTGCCGGAATGATTATTGGCTGGTTCACGCTTTATTCAGAACATCCGGCCATGAGTCCGAATTTCAACTTGTTGTGGGCTTTTCCGCTGAACCTGTTTTTTGCTGTGCTGTGGTCTTTCCGGAAATCGCGAAAATATACCGTTTACTATTTCTACCTGGTTGGAGCTTTGTTGTTGCTTTCACTGGTCATGGGACAACAGTTCAACCCGGCTGTTTATTTTATAGAATTAACTCTGCTGGTGCGGGTAGGAGTGAATTTAATTCCGGAGAAGAAGTTCAAATAGCAAGCATCCGTCACATGAATGTGACGGCAAAGGATAGTGTTCTGATTGAGTGAAAACGTCTGGTAAAGTGGATATCCTTTGCCGTCAGCTTTAGCTGACGGACATTAATGAAGAATTTATCCGATCCGTTGAATTTTCCGGGTAAGTGGCCGTTCCACCGAAATTGGTACTTTTTCCTCGATGACACAACTTGAGTCCAGTCCAAGAGCTTTCACGTCGTTGATGCTAAACAAACGGGTAAATGCGTGAAGTCCCATGATCATGCTTTCCCAGGGAGAAAGGCTGTAATCGCGCGACATGATCCGATCCAGATTTACAAACAGGAAGTCCGGAGTGAAATGATGTTTTCTCATGGATTCGTACGAACTGGTCAGTTTTATTTCACCACTGGCAACCAGGTCTTTCAGTACTTCTTTGAAGAAAAGGTTGACACGTGGCTCAACTTTAAATCCCAAACGAAAATCAATCCGGATGAGTGTGCCGGGTATAATTTGATTGACTTCATAACAGAACGTATCCGGTTCGTCAACTGTATCCACATGCAGTAACCAGTAAGTCTGTGCACGTTTGGGTTGTTTGTTGAAAATCGAATACATGATCTTCGATTCGATCTGATGCAATTCGTTGGCTTTGATGATATAAACCAGGTTAGTTGCAATTTGAGGTATCGTTTTGTCTTTGCTCAGATCTTCAATCAAATGAAGGTATTTGTTCACATTTGAAAAGCTGATATGCCTGTTTTTTATCCGGCGGCCAAAATACCAGCCTACCATAATCATCAGAAAGACAAAGGCTAATGCGATTGAAAACCAACCTCCATTCTTGAATTTATGCAGATTGGCAATCAGGAACGAAGTTTCGATGGTTCCGAACAAGACGGCCAGTAATCCAAGAATAATTACACTTACATTTTTCTGATGCAGATAATGGATCAAAAGCAGCGAGGTCATCATCATGGTAATTGTAATCGACAAACCGTATGCTGCCTCCATATTCGACGATTCCTGAAAGTAAAGTACCACGAAAATAACCGAAACCCATAAAAGCCAGTTCACAAAAGGAATATACACCTGTCCTTTGATGGTGGTTGGATGCAAAACCTTGATTTTTGGCCAGAAATTCAGGGAGACTGCTTCACTGATCAGTGTGTACGATCCGGTAATTAAAGCCTGGCTGGCAATAACGGCAGCAGCAGTCGATATCAGGACTCCCGGAATCAGAAACCAGTCGGGCATGACGGCGTAAAATGGGTTTAAATCATGAACTCCCTGTGGATTATTCATCAGCCAGGCTCCCTGCCCGAGATAATTTAAGACCAGGCTGACTTTTACAAATATCCAGGATATCCGGATGTTTTTTATTCCGCAATGGCCCATGTCCGAATACAAGGCTTCAGCTCCGGTGGTGCAAAGAAATACTGCTCCAAGCAGAATGAATCCTCTCGGATATTGAGTTAGAAACTGATAGGCATAATATGGATTCAGTGCATTAAGAATTTGAGGATAGGTAGTCAGTTGGGTGAATCCAAGTACTGCAAGCATTCCAAACCAGATCACCATCATCGGGCCAAAGGATTTGCCGATAAAATTGGTGCCAAACTGCTGGACAAAAAACAGAGCGGTAATAATCAGAATAACTACCGGCAGTACCGGAACGGTTGGGTTGATCAACTGAAGTCCTTCAATCGAAGAGGTGACCGTGATGGATGGAGTAATTACGCCATCGGCTAAAAGTGCACCTCCGCCTATCATAGTCAAAACCGCAGCCCAGGAAGATTTCCGTTTCATCAGGGCAAACAGCGCAAAGATTCCGCCTTCCCCATGGTTGTCGGCTCTCAAGGTAATAAACACGTATTTGAATGTTGTTTGCAGGGTGAGTGTCCAGAATACACAGGAGATGGAACCGTACACCAGGAGTTTGTCAAAATGTTCAACTCCGGAAATAATTGCTTTTACAACGTACAAGGGACTCGTTCCGATATCGCCAAATACAATTCCAATGGTTATTAATAGTCCGGCAAAGGTAACTTTGTTCAGTGAATGGGATTTCGTCTCCGACATATCAAATCAGTCTTAAATTGTTGCTCTAAAAAGCCCGTCAAAGTTAAGCAAAGACATCAACCATTATTCTGCTTGATAAAACTATAATTCCTGAATTAGTAATTTCTTAAGAAATGAAAAGGATTATTCAGAAATTATGACTTGGGGGGTGTAAAAACTGCATCATTCGACGCATATTATCTATAAAAAGGTGTTTTAGTCCTATTTTAATTGTGATTTATTCCGAAAAATAGCAACGAATATTTATTGAGGCCCAATTTGAAAAAGTTTGTGAAGACAATTTTAATAACAGTTTTGTGTCGGTTTTTTCTTGCTGGGCAACAAATATGTATTTTCAGGATTCGTTTCTGTTGGAAAAGGCTTTCGAAACCCGCAAAAAGGTATTCCTTCAATTTTGTATATTTGACCCGGTTAAAACCTGAGTCCACTCCGAAAAGTCATTTTTTGATACAAACAAGAAGGAACTTTAAAATGTCTGGAAGATGAAAACAAATAATTAATTCTTAGAGACTTAGTGTCTTCGTGTTCCGTAAATTATTTAAACACAAAGGCACGAAGACTTCAGGATTCTCAACAAGATGTTTGCCTGAAGGCAGAAATACGCAATAACAGATAGTTTTCAAAAAATTAACGTCAATTTTTTCATATGAACATTGAAGAATTCAGGGAATATTGTATGTCGAAACCCGGGGTGACCGAAGAATTCCCCTTTGATGAAGTGACCCTGGTTTTTAAGGTGGCAGGCAAAGTATTCGTTCTGACCAACCTGGATGGTGACTGGAGTCTGAACCTGAAATGCGATCCGGAGCGGGCCATCGAGCTTCGTGAGCAATATCCGGCCATTCAGCCCGGATACCACATGAATAAGGTGCACTGGAATACAGTCATGATGGACGGTTCGCTCAGCCAAAAGCTCATTCTGGAACTGATTGATCATTCGTACCAGCTGGTGGTGGCTAAGTTACCCAAATCCAAAAAGCCCCTCTAAATCTCCCCGAGGGGGAGACTTTTGCGCACAGAAGATTCTGAAGGAGTACTCTTAATTGATCAATCCTTTTCCGAACTTGTGATTATAGGAAAAATTAACGAATGCCGCCTCTTTCACCCATCCTTCGGATGGGATGGGGGAGGCTCTAAAATTTAAACTATGAATAACCAAAAATCCCCCTCCTCCGGAGGGGTTAGGGGAGGCTCCTACGAACTCAAAGGCGAAGAATACATCGAATTGATCAAACTGCTGAAAATCATGCGCATCAGCGAGTCGGGAGGACAGGCCAAACTGATGGTCGAAGACGGAATCGTTTTCCGCAACGGCGAACCCGAATTCCGTAAACGCGCCAAATTACGAACCGGCGATGTGATCGAGGTATTCGAGTTTAAAATCACGGTGGTATAGCCTTGAGGCTGTCTCAAACGTCATCCGCACAGTCATCCTGAACGTTCGACTGAGCTCACCTCGAAGGCTTGTTTCAGGATCACAACTCATTATTCATCAGACCCCGATCCCGAGCACTCGGGACGGGGTGACTGGGTCCAGCGAGTTTATTGACTTATGAGACAGCCTCACCAATAAACCTGTAAAACCCAATGGCCTCATCCCCCTGACTTCGAGGCAGGGCGTTTGTAGAGACGCACGGCCGTTCTTCTCTAACTGAAATTTGTGGCTACAAATTAGCTGCCTGAGGCATACCTAATGTTTCTTCTTCATTGG
>JBAWZG010000271.1:0-4858 GCA_037143155.1 Bacteroidia bacterium | reverse complement strand
AAGTCTTAACGAAAACAATTAATAAACTAAAAAATGGAGGATTAAGTTATGTTACCAGTATTTAAAACCAGAAACTTACCGGGGATATTTGACGAATTCTTAAGCGGAAACTTACTTCCGAATTTTGTTGAAGAAGGAGCATGGAAATCAACTCCGGCTGTAAACATTTACGAAAACAATGAAAAATTCGAAATCGAAATTGCAGCTCCAGGTCTCGAAAAAGAAGATTTCAAAATTGACCTGAAAGACGAATACCTGACTGTTTTTTCTGAAAGGAAAGACCAAAAGGAAGAAAAAGAAAAAGGGAAAGTGGTTCGCTCTGAATTCAGGTACACTTCTTTCCAGCGTTCATTCTCATTGCCTCATGAAATTGATGTGACGGCCATAAATGCTACCCACAAAAATGGAGTTTTGACTATCGAACTTCCAAAGAAAGTAGAGTATAAAAACAATCTGACACGTCAGATCGAAATCCAATAAACTCTTGATTGGCCTTTTTACTACAGATTCCTCTGATTAACCAGGTTAATCAAGGAATCTGCTTTTTTTTGTCATTTTTGATACCAACTATCATTGAGCTGATAAGTAAAACCATTCCAAGATTTCCTAAATAGGACCCTATTCTGCCATGACTATCCATATTACCAAAGACTAAAAGTCCTAAATTAATGACGATTAGAATAGCTGCTAAAAAAACAAATCCGATTCTTATCTTTTTCATTTCCCTAAATATTTTGGAATTAAAGGTCTTTCTTCGAAAAACTCAATGGGAGAAGGCTTTCAACACCATTTAAAACCATGATCGAATCCTGACCATCAAGTATAATTCGGATGGGAGTTTCGAACCTGACTTCCGCTTCGGCCAATGCCTGACGGCACGATCCACACGGTTTAACCGACTCATTCACCAAAATGCCATTTTTAGCTGCTGAAATTGCGATTGCTTTTACCGAAGTTTCAGGATAATTGGCATTGGCATAAAACAGGGCCACACGCTCGGCACACAAACCCGACGGATAGGCAGAATTTTCCTGATTATTACCTGTCACAACCTTGCCGTTTTCGAGCAAAACAGCTGCACCAACATGAAATCCGGAGTATGGCGCATAAGCTAATGCAGTAATTCTACGTGCTTCCTGAAGTAGATTTTGCTCGTCCCCGGAAAGTTCATCGATCGATTGATATTCGTATACTATTATTCGGATTTCAGTCGTTTTCATTGTTGAGCAGTTTTTCCCAAATGTACGTCAATACTTGTTAACTGCCAATGACGGTTGCTTACAACATTTTCTTATTTTTGCAGAAACACAAGAATTTCTATTTATGCTTAAATATTTCTTGCCGCTCCTGGCACTTTTTATATCGACTTCGGTTTTTGCACAGAAACAGCAGTTTTCAAGGGAAGAATATATCCAGAAATATTACAAACTGGCTATTTCGGAGATGGAGCGCAGCGGTATTCCTGCCAGCATTATTCTGGCGCAAGGCTGTTGGGAATCTCAAAATGGCAACAGTATTTTAGCCACTGATGGGAACAATCATTTTGGCATTAAATGCAAATCGGAATGGACTGGAAAAAAAATATACCATGATGACGATGCCAAACATGAATGTTTCAGGAAATATGCCCACCCTGAAGCGTCATTCATCGATCATTCTGATTTCCTGATGGCCGGAAGCAGGTACAGTTTTCTTTTTCAGCTCGATCCAAAAGATTATGCCGGATGGGCCCGAGGTTTGAAGAAAGCTGGCTATGCAACAGATCCCATCTATGCTGAACGTCTGGTCAAAATTATAGAAGATTTCAAACTTTTCGTTTACGATGAATATGGTGATAACCGTAAGCTGGCATCTATCCCGCAACAGAAACAAGAACAGGAAAAGCCAAAGGTTTCGAACACGAATTTAGTCAAGGTCATTGGTTCTTACAAAGTCGAAATGAGAAATGGCTTGCGCACCATTGTTGTTCCTGAAGGTGAGACTTATGAAAGCCTTACAAAAAAGCTAAAACTAAAAGATTGGGAAATCTATACTTATAACGATTTCGGAAAAGGAAAGCAACCAAGGGCTAATGAGATCTTGTATATTGAGGCAAAATACAAAAAAGCAAACCGTCACCACAAACAACATATCACTGAAAATGGCGATACAATGCATTATATTTCTCAACGATACGGTCTGAAATTGAGACCTTTATTGAGGCGAAACCGCATGAAAGAAGGAGACGAACCCGCCGAAGGACAAATCGTTTATCTAAGGAACAAAAGACCACGACGGGGTTAAAATACCCCATTAGCACCTATCCAGCCTTTCCCCAAAGGGGAAAGGCTTGCAGCATAGGTTTCTGACTATTATCCTTTCAATCGAAATTTTCCATAGAATGATGAAACGAAATTAAGATTCATCTCCCCTCCTTCGGAGGGGAAGCGGGGGGCTTCTGAAAAGCAGTCTGAGTAAAACCCGGTCGGCAAAAAGAATAAAATTCAGGGTCAATGTAACCATAGCAACCTGCAAGGCATTAACTGATATGAATTTCAAAATCTGTAAAAGAACTTCTTTGTTGATCAGATAATAAGTTCCTGCAGCCACTCCAATCAGAAAAAACACAAGAGCAGACAGATAAAGATATTCGTAAAGATCTGTCAACCCTTGGCTTTTGACGACTATCCGTGACGTCACCTTTTGAGCAAAACCATCCGGCAAACGATATTCAGGTTCGGTTTTAAACGATTTTTCCAGAATTGAATCCAGTTTTTCATGATTCATTGTTGATCTCCTTCACGGTCTTTAAACTGTTATTATCTACCACAAATTTAAGTTTTTCCTTCAAAAGTGCCTTTGCCCTGAACAGGTAACTTTTTACAGTTCCTTCGGGCATTCCGGTAATTTGTTCTATTTCCTGATACGAAAACTCTTCCAAATGATACAAAGTTAATACTGTACGATACTGAACCGGCAGGTTTTCAATCTGTTCCCGAATGTAGCGATGCAAATCAGTCTTTTCGTAATCAACCGAATTGTAATCCGATAGATTTCGCAAAGCTGCCGAATCATCCGGATTGACCTCATCGCCTTTTTTGAACTTTCGCAGATAGTTTAGGCTGGAATTATAAGCAATAGTGGCAATCCAGGTCGACAGTTTACATTCATTCCGGTACTTTCCCAAATTTTGATAAACCTTCAGAAATACCTCCTGACAAACATCTTCCAACTCATCATGCCGCTGAATTAACCGCCCGGTAATATGAACCACCAACTTTTGGTATCGCGACACCAAAAACGTGAAGGCATTCATATTTCCATTTAAAATCTGGTTTATCAGTTCAGTATCATCCATACTGGAAGTTTGACAACAATCCGTTGAGAAATGTTGCATGAAGTACTGATAATTTCTTCAGAAAAAAAAAGATTTAAAACCTGCAACATTTCCATTAGTCCCGCTGTCACATCTTTCAAACAATTAAAACTGAAAATTATGAACGATTTTTTTATCCCGGCAGTTATTTTTACAGGTATCTATTACATCCTGAAAAATTTTACCGACTTCCTTCTGAAGCGGAAAATCATTAAAGCAGGTCATTTTGAAAAGGCAGGAATTCTTGAACAGCAAGTTTCTTCTGAAACTGGTGAAGCCCCTGAGGTGAATAAATATCCTTCATTGAAATGGGGTTTGGTGGCTTTCTTTGCCGGAATTGGCCTTATAATAATTAATCAAATGAGTCCAAGTCTTACTAATGAAGACAACTATCGCAATTTCATGAATAATAGCATGTTGCCATTTGGAATTGAGTTGGTTTCCATTTCTTTTGGGTTCCTCGTTTATTTCCTGATTGTGAATTTCAGTAAAAAGAAATAAGAAATATAAATGATTGTAGAGACAGGGCATGCCCTGTCTCTACATTTTTATCCGCCAATCGCTCAAATCATGAAAGCCGCGAAGCAACTCATCGATTTTCATTCGCTTCTTTCCAGAAAGCTGAATATCAGTAACTGAAAGCCAGCCATCGGGACAGGCAATTTTCAGGTATTTTTTATTATCCGTCAGGAGAGTTCCCGGAGCAGCCGGCAAATTGCTGTTATCACGACTTGAAGAATAAATTTTTGCGGTTAGTATTTCAGCTCTCTCCGAATGTTCCAATTCAGTCCACGCTGCCGGATAAGGCGACAATCCGCGAATCAGGTTTCGAACCGACTCCGAATCTTTGGTCCAGTCGATACGGCAATCGTCTTTAAACAATTTGGGCGCCTGTTTTATTCGCTCAGTGTTGTCAATTAATTCTTCCTGATCAATCGGTTCAATCCTTTCTTCCACCAATGCATCAACAGTCTTGATAACCAAACCCGCTCCGAGTTCCATCATCCGGTCGTGCAAATCGCCTACTGTATCATTTGTAGAAATATAAACCTTTTCCTGAAAGAGGATCTGTCCGGTATCAATCTCATGTGAAAGCAAAAATGTTGTTAAGCCAGTTTCATTCTCTCCATTGATGATCGCCCAGTTTAAAGGAGCAGCGCCTCTATATTGAGGAAGAATCGACGCATGCAAATTGAAAGTGCCCATTGGTGGCATGTTCCATACGATTTCGGGCAACATCCGGAAAGCAACCACAATCTGAAGGTCGGCTTTCAGGCTTTCCAGTTCGGTAATAAATTCCGGATTTTTTAATTTTTCAGGCTGAAGTACTTTCAGGTTGTTGTCGATTGCATATTTTTTAACGGCTGATTCGCTCAGTTGCCGGCCTCTACCTGCTGGTTTATCAGGAGCAGTAATTACTCCAGCAATCCGATAACCATTTTCAACCAAAGCCTTTAAACTCTCCACCGCAAAATCGGGAGTTCCCATAAACACGATACGGAT
>JBAWZG010000270.1:0-4866 GCA_037143155.1 Bacteroidia bacterium | reverse complement strand
TTTTTTTGAATAGCTGAAGTCATCAGCTTTCAAATTCAGGATATAAATGCCCCTGTTCGGATTGACGAAATCGGCAAAAGGCAGATCAAAATATTGAAGGCCGGAACTCTGGGTTCTGACATTTCTTTTATAAAGTGTTCGCCCTGTTAAATCAACAACCTGAATCGATAGGTCTTGGTTGGTTTTCGAGAGTTCGAAGCGTGTATGAATGCCATCCTGGTCGACAAATACATTTGGTGCCGACATTTGCGACGGATTATTCAATCCGGTAACTGATGACTTATTAATGATGGTAGCATAAACAGGCAAGTCATTCAGGAAATTGTCGTTTGCCATAGCCAGGTTCAGGCCAAACTGAGATTCGGTTACGACTGAATCAATAAATTCAAATTGAAGAATCACTTGCTGGTTGATTAAATTTAAATCGTAAGCCGAAGCCATCACAACGGTGATTTCTCCCTTTTCAATATTATATCCGGTTTCGATAGACAAGCCTGCAGGAAGATTCGATTTGTTCAGCTGAATGAATCTGATATGATTCTGATTGATTGCAAATTTCAAATCCAGAGCTTTGATACCTTGGGCCGTTGAAACTGTCAAAGGAATTTCGAAATTCTTCTTTGATGGTTCACTAACCAGGTTTGGGAAAGAAATGGTTGTCAGTTCTTTGATGGGGGCTGCTTTAGTTCCCAAAGGATCCGGATCAAACCGGGTGATCAGGCCCACGCTGTATTGCAAAATCAATGAAGCATCGTAGGCCGAAATTATCCCGTTTCCGCTCACATCAGCCACACTTTTTTGTTTATCGTTCAGAGTAATATTTCCTGCAGCATATTGCAGAACCAACGAGGCATCGTATGGTTTTACTTCGCCGTTCATACTTACGTCGCCCAAAACCGGTTTGGCCAGCTGAAGTGCCCAGGGATCAAAAATGACATAATTTGAAACCCGTTCGCCGGTTCCTGTCGGATTTGAAGCATTTTTTGGCCCGGTATTGCTGTTCCACCAGCAGCCTGTTGCAGTTACTGTGTTTGTTGCAGTTTGATTCCATACTCCATAGCCGTAGGTGGGGTCTGTACTCACAAAGTCACAACTGGTAATTTTTGGCAAGGAAGTTCCAATGGATATAATTCCAAAGTAATCGCTTTCGAACAGACAGTTCTTTATAGTTGGTGAAGCATTATTTAAGGTTACAGCACCCCGGCAGTTCGATGCACCCCAATCATACATCGGATAATAGGAGTATGAACCATCCTTGAAAATACAATTTTCCAGAAGGCAGTTTTCATCGATTGACTCGTTATAAAAATAGATACCCTGCCAATGAGCATTTCCTGGCAAATTGGTGTCACCATCATTATATGTATCACCTCCATAGAAATCATCGCGGTCGGCTGTAAAAACAATGGTACTATCTACGGTGCTGCCGCCTTTTGCAATGAGCCCATTCTGAATATTTAAGTAGCCATTTTGTCCAAACTTACATACTAACCCCGGACTGATCGTGAGTTTAGCACTTGTTCCAACCGTATAGTTCTGAAAGAAATACGGAATGTTTGTTATTCCCGCAAAATCGCGTTTGATAAGAGTTACGTCTTTTGTAAGTGTTTCATCAGAAATCCGGATAGCCCTTCCGGTTGTTCCCGTGATTGTATTTCCGTTTGTTTCTGCCGGATAGGTCACCAAAGAAGTAGTGAACGGGAATACTGCGTTATTGAAAGTACATCCGTTTATGGATGGAGTACTTGATCCTGCCATTGCAATTCCTGGGTATGCCAGGTTTTGAAATGTTGTGTTCAGTATCTTTGGTG
Source organism: Bacteroidia bacterium (assembly GCA_037143155.1). Taxonomy (GTDB): domain Bacteria; phylum Bacteroidota; class Bacteroidia; order Bacteroidales; family Prolixibacteraceae; genus Aquipluma. Next base: position 3,055 of record JBAWZG010000270.1, on the reverse strand, counting down.
AAGAATTAGTCATTTGTACTGAATTTGAAGCTGAATAACGAAACAATGCATGATCGATCGTGCTGTTGTCATTCGCTTCGTCGTAGAAAACAAAATAGCTACCTGAATTATTCAACCCAGCTTGTCCATTTAGTTGTATATCTTTCGGATTGCCATACAAATCATCTTCCATGGTTGTAAATACAACCGGATTTTCAGTCGTACCTTGTATGTTGAGTTTCCCTCTTATATACCATGGAGCGCCACCTTTAAATGTCAGACCGGCAGGAATTGTAAGTTGATCGGTAATTGTCATTCCCTCTTCTACGATATAGGTGATATTGTCATAACCGGCAAAACTTCTGGATGGAATGGTTCCGTTGAGTGTTCCTCCGCGAACAAGCAGACCAATTCGGGGTAGATTGGCAACTTTATTTCCGGTGAAGGTTGGATTCGAAAACATATCCATATATATGGGTGCGTTCCCCAGATTGTAAAACAGGCTGTTTGTAATAACCGGATTGGCATTGCCATAAATTCCCAGTGCACATAGCCTGGTGAAATTCACCATGGTAGAATCGATAGAGACTTTGCAATCGGTCATTTGTATTGCAGCGCTTCGCCCCCACCAATAATATCCGCAATAGCGCACTTCACAATTCTTTAAGATATTATCATTGTCACTTGAAGTTCCCCCAAAATCCAGACCTGACCAATCCTGATTTCCAGGTACATTCGCCGTTCCATTATTATTGGAGTCCCCTGAGGCTGAGTCATCGTAGTAGGAAGTAAAAATTACCTTTTTATTGGCTTTTCCTACTGCTTTAATGGCGCCATTTACGATCAATCTTCCATAATCAACAAATTTAATTACTACACCCGGGTCGATAGAAAGAATATTCCCTTGAGCGATGGTTCGTTCACCATCAATCATATATGCTACATTTGTGAATCCTGCAAAATCCATCGAATTAAGGGTCGGAGAATCACTTCCAAAATCAGGAATAAATATTCCGATGTAACCTACATTCGAGATTGTATTGCCTATCAATGCGGGAGCTCCCTTGTTTACATATCTTCCAACAGGATAGTAATTGATATTCACGAATGCGTTGCTAAGGAGTTGTGCGTTATCATAGAAGTAAATTCCACGGTACGAATTTTTAATTTCACATTTACTTACAACGTTCCCATTTGCAACATATACCGCCCAGTTATTCGAGTCGTAACCGCCGTAATAGATTTTCCAGTTTTCAATTTTCGAAGTCGTTTTTTTACTGTATAAGGCGATCCTGCCTGAATTACTGTTGCTTATGCCTGCTTGTCCGTTGTTCTCGGAATCTTTCGGATTCCCAAAATTATCGTCAGCAAGATGGGTGAAAACGATGGGCTCCGATTCAGTACCGATTCCTGTTAAAGTTCCGTTGGCTGTAATCATTGAATAGTAATACCTGCATTTGATTACAACTCCCGGATCGATGACCAATGATGCAGTATCTTGCACCGTGGTTGTACCATAGAGGCAATAGGTGATATTTTCGATATTTTTGAATGATATTTTCTTTAAATGTGCATCATCGATAACTGTTGATGGAAGTATTCTTACTGCACGTATTTCATTGGGATTAAATTTGATGGAATCGGAAGAAAAATCAATATTGGCATTCATATCAATTCCAAGGTTATATGACTCCCCACCTATAATGGTTGAAGGTCCAAAATTGCAATTGGTAAATGTTGGTTTGCTGATTCCGGTTACCATCAGGTTTCGTCCATTGCTTGTAAATAAGCAGTTTTCGAATTTTGGAGACGCACCATCAATTCCCATTGCTACATAAGCATCATTATCATATTTAGCATTTCTAAATATACAGTTTTGGAAAATACAGGCAGTATCAACCGCGCTGGCTGTTATATTCACACCTAGCCAATAGGAGGCATTAATATGTTTGTCGAAAATTATAGGGTTGCCAGAGGTTCCAATAGCCTTTATCTTTCCATTTATAGTCATTTCACTATTGAAAGATTTCAGTTCAGCTCCAGCCGAGATATAAACTGTTCCAGTTGGAGATACCCTGAACGTAGTCAGCCGATAGGGTATTTCCATATCCGGCATATAGAAAGTCCCGGTAACATCGCTAAAATTAAGGAATATGTAATCCTCAGTATTTCCGGTTAAAACATTTCCTCCACCTGTTTTAAGCATGCCAGGTCCGTTGAAATAAATTGGATGATTGTTGACGTTTTTGATCGTAGTTCCCGATATATCTAATGTCCCTTGGGAGTATACCTGAACACCATATCCGCTAAAGTTATTAATGATACATTTTTTAAGAGTTAGTTGCCCTTTTCTGGAATAAATGTTACTCGCATACTCAACGGTGCAACTGTCAAGGGTAACATTTCCAAAATAGGGGTAACCTTCATAAGCTACATAGATGCCATCCCAGAAACCTTTAGCAGTGCTGCCATTGGCTGTAAATTTTGCGCCTTTGGCATTCAGAGTCCCGAAGACCTGCAAATACCTTCCGGAATTAAACTGGATTACAACATCCTTCTCGACAGTAACAGTAACTCCTGTGCTAACATCCATATTAGTTGTAATCAGATAGGGACTGTCAGCCTTCGTCAAGGTTCTGTTTACGGTGAAATAATTACTCGGAAGGCTGGTTTGTGCATAAGACCCGATTGAGAAAAGGAATGCACCGATGAATAAAAGGATACACTTTTTCATATTCGTAAAGATTAATTTATGATTTGGCGTTAATAGTTCTTCCTGTAAATTAGGCTGGCTTCAGAAGCAGCACGAAGCATGAACTGTTCGATGAAGTCAGTCAGATTTCGAATATACCGATGACCAAACAACGTAACTTTTTTGTACGTCTCAGAAGAGAATAAGCAGATGTAGCGTAATAATTATCAGTAGAGATAGAATTCAGGTGGCCATTTATAAGATGCTTTACATCTTATCGGAAACAGCTTAATTCGTCGGAGTCACTTTTTTATTTCTACTGATTTTACAGAAGGTTTTAAAGACAGTTGGTGGATGATTTGTCTGAAAAACAAGAACCTGATT
>JBAWZG010000269.1:0-4900 GCA_037143155.1 Bacteroidia bacterium | reverse complement strand
GATGATAAACTTCGAAAAATGGTTTGTCTTCCGGAATTTGCGATTTATGGTTGGATATTTCAGATCGAATCAAATGCTCCTGGCCTGGAAGATTTTCAATGGGAATGTTATAACGTACTTTATGAACATTTCCATGGATCAATTACCGGAAGAAAAGAACTTCTGAGCGAAAAGGTAAAAGCTCAAGTTGAAATCAGCCGTTGTATGAACACATTGAATCCTGAGATAGCATACAACCATAAACAAGCAACATTAAAACTCAACCACATAAATGCCCGGCTTAGAAAGCTCGATGCTGAAGTTATTGCGGAAGAAAGATCCCTGTTTGATACCTGATTTCTTTCATTTTGATACGCTAAAAAGAGTACCAAAATGTCTATTAATGTCAACTTTCCGGATATAAAATTATCCGACTCACAAAAAGACCACTAAAACATACAAAAAATGCCAACACTTTCAATTATTAAATCAGGAAACAAATGCGCTGTTACATATATGGGAGAGGAAAATGAAATCACCCGGATGCTAACCCAATGCGGCCTTCAGGATGAATTACTAGCTGAAGCTATCATCCAGTCGGCACTCAGTATAAACCAGACCATGTTTGAACATCAATCAAAATTGTTTGATCTGGAAAAGCAACAAGAAGAATCTGAATTATAAAAAATACGGTGGTTGAAGCAAACCGGAGTAGAATCCCTGGCGGTGCTCCGGTTTTTATCTAAACAAGTAATAGTAAAAACAATAGTAAAATAATCAGAATGAAGCTAATACAAACCGATTTTCAGGAGATGTCATTGGTTCTGTTGCCCCGAACCAAATACCTGATAATAGAAGCCATAGAAAGTATGCTGCAGTCCAGATATGGCAGTTTTGAATTACGTAATGAAGCCATGGCACTCCAGCAATTTTTAAAAGCTCCTGAGAATGTTGATATTCCAACATTGTTTCAGAAATCCCGCTCTCTGAGTAAATGCCTTGATTGTGCTGGATCAGGACAGCAAAAACACTTGCCGGAAGATCGCAACGATGATGTTCAGTTTTTAATTTGTCCAAGGTGTCAGGGATCCGGGCAATTATACATGGAGATCATCCGAAAAGGATATGTTCCAACAGAGACTCACCGACGCAAATTCGCAAAATGAGCAGCTTGTAAATTACCCCAGACTTAAAAACATGCTATTAATCCGCAACCCTGTAATCCTGTAACTAAATGGCTTTCATTGAACAACAAACCATTCTTGACCAAACCTCGGGAGGTCTAGACATCATTTATTCGTACTATCCACAGGCCGAAGCTGCTCAATCGCAAATTGACAAACGCTTTAAAATTCGTAATGAGAAAACCCCTTCTGCTTCACTTAAAAAATTGGGCGACGGAACCTGGATCCTAACCGATTTTGGCGGAGATCAAGCCCGCCGGAATGGAATCCAAATCTGTATGATGGAAGAATCAATTACTTTTCGTGAAGCTTTGGTGATGCTTGCTGATCGTTATGGAATTGGTGGTATCAAAGCTGAAATCAATAAATCGGATTTCTCCAAAAGGCCTGCAAAACCTGAAGAAACAGATGGTAGTTATTACTTTGATGTCAAAGACAAGATTTCGCAGGCAGAACTTCAGGTTCTTGGTCCAAAAGTTACTGCTGAAATTTGTAAAAAATATCATTTCTTCTCTCTGAATAGCTTCACTTTTATCAAAAATGGAGAAGCCCAGGTCACTGCATCAAACGACAATTATCCCATTTTTATGGTGAATCATGGCGATTGGCAGAAAATCTACCAACCGTTGAACCCTGAAAAGCAATACCGTTTCCGTCATGCTGGGACCAAACCCAAAGATTTTATTAATGGTTTGGAGCAGCTTAATAAGGCTTATGAAGACTTTAAATCTTCTCAACTCAGAGATTCTTCCGAAGATGATAAAGATACCGAGATCAAAAAACTGGATGAAGCCATCATTTGTTCCGGTGAACGCGATGCGCTGAATGTTGCCGGATATGGTTATTATCCCATCTGGATGAACAGTGAAACTGCAATACTTCCGGCAAAAGACTACAAGGCCATTATGCGCTGCGTTGAGCGCTTGTATATACTTCCGGACATAGATGAAACCGGCGTTCGTTCAGCCATCAAACTGGGAATGGAATACATGGACATTCATTTTATCTGGCTGCCTGACTCGCTTCGAAAATACAAAGATCCGCGTGGCCGGTTCCGGAAAGACTTTCTGGATTATATCGAGATTTATCCGTCAGACTATGATTTTAAGAAACTGATCAATGTTGCTAAACCATTGCGCTTCTGGAATGTCGGGATGACTAAGAACGGATTAAAATTCAATCTAAGTAGCACCAACACCCGGTTTTTCCTCCAGTCAAACGGATTTTTTCAATTGGAAAATAAAAACTCGAAAACTGGTCAAATGTTCGTCCAGGTGAATGGGAATATCGTCAAGGAAATTCAGTCCAAAGACATCAAATCATTTCTGATTAATTTCTGTGAAGAAAAATATCTTAGCAATGAAATCCTCGAACTGCTGCTTAATACCAACCGACTAAGTGAATCAACCCTGAACGGGCTAAAACAAATCGAAATCGATTTTACGGATGCTGATCATGATGCGCAATACCTGTTCTTTAAGAACAAAACATGGAAGGTGACATCAAATGAGATTATTGAAAGCAAACCCGGTGAAGTTGACCGTTTTGTATGGGATGATGTTTTGATACCGCACAACGTAAAAAAATCTCCTGACTGTTTTACGATCACCAAATACGCCTGCAATGAACTGGATATTGTCATCAACAATACCGAATCTAAATATTTCAGTTTCCTGATTAACGCCTCACGGATCCATTGGAGAAAAGAGCTGGAAAAATCATTGGAAAACCTGTCGGAAAAAGAGCAGCAGGATTATCGTTCTAAATATAAATTCTCAATCAATGGACCGAATCTTTCTCCGGAAGAGGTCAATGAGCAAAAACAACACCTGATCAATAAGTTATTCTCTATTGGCTATATGCTCCACCGGTATAAATCACAATCAAAAGCCTGGTGCGTCTTTGCGATGGATAGCGTGATCGGAGAAGAAGGTGAATCAAACGGACGTTCAGGAAAATCAGCTGCTTTCAAAGCCTTACGGCCTTTTATGAAGTCGGTCACCTTATCCGGAAGAAATCCCAAGTTGACAGACAATCCTCATTTGTATGACCGTGTTACCGAGCATACTGATTATATTTTGGTGGATGATGCTGATCAGTACCTGAATTATAAATTCTTTTTCGATTCGATCACCGGTGAGGTGATTGTGAACCCAAAAAACAATCAGTCGTATGAAATCCCTTTCGATAAGGCACCCAAATTTGTTTTCACATCCAATCATGCTCAACGAAACCTGGATCCATCACTGGAAGCCCGGCTGCTTTATACCGTTTTCTCTGACTATTACCACCAGCAAAGCGACAGTAACGATTACTCTGAAACCCGCAGCATTCGCGATGATTTCGGAAAAGACCTTTACGCTTTTGATTATTCTGAAGGTGAATGGAACGCAGATTTCAACTTTTTTGCTCAGTGCATTCGGTTTTATCTTTCGGTCCCCTCACCCCTGAAGATTAACCCGCCCATGGGAAATGTAACACTGCGTAACATGCTGGCTGAAATGGGTCAGGCATTTAAAGATTGGGCTGATGCTTATTTTGATCTGGAAGGTTCAAACATAAATCGGATGATCACCAAGGAAGATGCCTTGAATGATTTCATCCAGAAAACAAATACCAAAGGTTGGACGACCAACAAATTTACCAAGGCACTGAAATCCTGGTGCCGCTTTTATGGCTTTATTTTCAATCCAAAAGCATACCAGAATGGACAGAAACGGATTAGCAAAAAAGTGGACGGAACCACCAAAGACATGATCTACATCCAAACCAAAACCGAACTGCTCAATCCGCTGGCTCTCTCTGAAGATACCGAATTTGGAACCATTCCGGAAGAAGATAAACCATTCTGATCATGAATTTACCAGACAAATACACTGAATCTGTTTTTGAATTTCTGGATCAGGCCAAACCTGACCAGACTTTCATGATTGAAAACATTACCAAAGTGGCGACCAGGGCACAATTTATTGAAGCAGTCAAACTGTACATCCAATATTATCCTTTCGGCGGTGGGGTTGAATTCAACGCAGACTATACCCGAATCCGCAAATTCGAAGTACCTGAAGAGGCCTTAACAGCTTTTTATGAATATTATAAACTAAATAACATCAAAGCAAAATAGTAAAACTCACAAACCGACATTTTTGAAAGAGCCTGATCCGATGTATTTCGAATCAGGCTCTTTCTGTTTACAATGTCAATTGTTCATACCAGGCCTGTTTATTTCCGGATCGACCCCTTTTGTTTTCCTTTCCTTTCTCTCTTTACTATTAAAAAATTGTAACTCTGTAATTAAACTCAAAAAGTAATGTATTTCAAAGAGTTAGATAGTTACAATTAGTTTTTTGAGATTTAAACGGTTACAAAAAAAATGTATCCTTAAATATCTTCTATTTCCGGAAGATGACTGTTACAATTTTTTAGGGGTTTGGATACAATTTTAAATTTTGCCAATCAAATATTTGTGTTTTTGATTTACAGACACTTAAGTATTAAAATTACGCCGTTACACTTATACAGTTTTTTCGTACACAATCAGGTTAGGCTCAGAAAAAAGAATCAGAAAAAAATACATTACCTTAGCATCAGCTTTAATCACCGGTTTTGTTTGTCAAACGAAATCTGTGATTTTTTTATGCCTGAAAAGTTTGTTGTTACTATCCCTGTCAAGCCCTACGTGAAGCGATTTGTAGAACTGAACTACGGTTTACCTGCCGATTTTACGAAACACCCTG
>JBAWZG010000268.1:0-4992 GCA_037143155.1 Bacteroidia bacterium | reverse complement strand
AATGGGTGGTCAATTTACTCTGAAAGTAGGTGGTCATTTTCACCGTTTTTTCCAGCCTGAAGGGCAAAACATCCGATAATTAGAATACAGGCGATCCAAAAATTTTTCATCTGTTTGTAATTTTTTTTTTAATGGCCAGATGGATCTCGCCAATAATCATTTGCTTGTGTGCGATCCGCCAGCTGGTGGACATGGTCGTTTCATCTGTAGATCAAGGATGACTTATTTTTAACAAAAATTAGTTGGAATTCAATATAAAACTGAATCAAAAACATAATTACCGGAACCAGCTTCAATGATTGAATTTCCATCCCCCTCGCGTACAAATTTTAATCCTTTTACGCTGTTCAATGGTTGTCCGGATTCAAAAATCTCGGATCCCGGTTTCGAAGGAATGTAGAGGGTAGCTGTAGTATTTACCGGAACAGTAATTTTCAGTCTGAGTTGAGTCCCTTCTTTTTGCCAAGAGGAGATAATTTCGCCATTGATTGAGTGGTAGGAGGCTTTCACGCAATTAATCCCCTCTTTTGCAATTTCCGGTTTAATTATAAAAGTCCGGTAACCTGCCTGATCCACCTTGATCCCGGCCATGTTGCCAAACATCCATTCGTTAACTGAGCCAAAGGCGTAATGATTGAAGGAATTCATTCCGGCATTGTTTTCAAATCCTTTGCCTTTGATGTAACTATTCCACCGCTCCCAAATGGTATTCGCCCCATTTATTACTTCAAAACCCCATGAGGGGTATTCCGTACTCAACAACAATTTGTAGGCCACCTCGCTGTGACCGGTGGCTGATAGCGATGGTAGCAAGGGCCTCACACCCAGAAAACCGGTCGAAAGTTTGCCTCCGTTGCTATGAATGAGTTCAGTCAGAAAGTTCCCAGCCTTAGCCGCATTTTCACTATTGAGCAAATTCATGTAAATCGCATTCGCATAGGCTGTTTGGGTATGACCATCAAAACCCAATGCTCCATCAACATAACCATCCCCATTTCCATAGGCCGCCGAATTGATTTTAAAACGGCCTAACCCATCGGTATAGTATTCGGCAAGTGCCTGTTTTGCGAGATTGAAAACTGAACCAAAAAATTCAGCATCCGTTTTTTTATCTATGGCCACGGCCATTTCCTGCAGCATCGAAGCACAGTAGGCAAAATACATGGATGCCAGCAAATCAGGTGATGTCTTTTTGCCAACTGAAAGCCAGTCGCCGCATCCACCTTTGGGGGAGATATCCTCCAGGCTCCGTTCTCTAAATAAATACATCCCATTAGTCCTATTTTCCAGGAATTTCAGATAGGCGACCATGTTAGGCCAAAACTGACGGATCATTTTGGTATCCCCGTAGGTTTTGTAAATAGTATAGGGACAAACGATTCCGGCCTCCGACCATCCGGGCGACCAGGTATCGGTAATCCTGACATTGGGAGCGGGCGCATACAAAGGATAGGTATGATCGGCTCGCTGCGCATCATTCAAATCGACCAACCATTTATTGAAAAATGCAGCGATATCGTTGTTAAAAGTAGCCGACTGCACATAAGCCTGCGCATCGCCAGTCCACCCAAGCCGTTCGTCCCGCTGGGGGCAATCGGTGGGAACATCAAAATAATTGGAACGTTGTGTCCAGCAGATGTTGCTGTAAAGTTGATTGACCATTTTGTTATCCGTTTCGAACGAGCCAACAACAGGAGTTGCCGATCCCAGTACAATACCTGTGATGGCATCCAGTGGCGGTTCAGCTCGAAAACCCGAAGCCTCGACATATTGGAATCCATGGTAAGTGAATTGTGGCATCCATATTTCCCCCTCAGGGTTTCCTTTCAGAATATACGTATCAGTTGCCCGGGCTTTACGCAGATTTTCGGTCATCAGGTCACCATTGGGAAATAAAACTTCGCCAAATCTTAGCCTGATTACATCACCCTTTTTGCCTTTTACTTTTAATCGCACAATCCCCGCAAAGTTTTGGCCCAAATCAAAAAGGTATTTCCCGCCGGCCTTAGCTGTAACTGATTTGGCTTCTAATTCCTGAGAAACCCTAACCGGATTTCCAGGGTAACTTTCGATCCTGCGATCAGTTTTATCAGGATAGACCTTGCTGTTTTTCCAGGCTGAATCGTCGAAACCAGCATCGCACCATTTGTCAAATTCCTTATTGGCATCGTAGGTTTCACCATTCAGGATATCAGCTTCAAGTATTGGCCCGTGATTGGTTTTCCATGAAGCATCCGTAGCGATCAGCTCTGTTTGGCCGTTCGAATATTCAATTTTGATTTGTGCTTTTAGCAGCGGAACATCGCCATAAAAATTACGGACAACCGGATTTCCAATCAACAGGGCATAACCCAGGTAACCTGCATACCAGCCATCGGCCAGACTCGCTCCGAAAACATTTTTACCTTCCTGCAGGTTCGAAGTAATATCATAGGTCTGGTAATAAACACGCTTATTATAGTCGGTCCATCCGGGAGTGAAATAATCTTTTCCGACACGTTTTCCGTTAATTTGAAATTCATATAAACCCAATGCAGTCACGTACAGGCGAGCACTTTTAATTTCTGATTTCAATTCTGCTTCTTTCCTGAAAAATGGTGAAGGAGGCAAATGATAGGTTTTACCCTTACCCAAAGCAGTCAGGTCGTTCCCGATCCACTGGGCCTTCCAATCGGCTTTGTCGGGCAGCCCCGTCTCCCATTTGGCAACAGAACTCCACGCTCCGGCTGTTCCGTTTTTATCCCAACAACGGACTTTCCAATAACAGACCATGCCAGAGCGCAATAGCTTACCCGCATATTCAACCTGATTGGATGCATTACTTTTAATCTTTTCTGAATCCCAGAGATCAGCTTTGTCTGTTGCAAGCAATTCAGGTGAAGAGGCCGCCAAAATCTGCCATGCAGTTTGAACCTGACCTCTGATATCAGAATTCAATTCCCAGCTCAACCGCGGATGTTGAGAATCTGTTACGGGATTTTCTTTGTATTCGGTCCGAAGATTGACTGATTTCAAATCGGAGGAAGTATTGCAGGCAGTAAACGCGATGCATGCAACTATCCAAAAAAACGTTAAAGGCACAAAAAGTTTGAAAGTCTTCATCAAATTAGTTTTAGAGTTGGCAATTTAACTCTCTCTATTGCAAAACACTTTCAATATTGAACCAATGACTTTTAAATATGTCCCGAAATGATCTATTTCTCGTTAATTACAATTTTCACCGGTCCCATCAACCCTGAAGGAGGCAAATCAATTTGAGACATATCTTTTTGGTCTATATTGCTTTGTTTGTACAGGGAAGGATTGGCCTTGCCTCTTTAATCCACGGATATTAATCACATTATTATAAAAAGTAAACGAGTTTCAACATGGCTATTCGGATTCAGGTTGAAACATTCCCTTATTGTTCAACTTCATTTTAACAATTGAGACTTTTTGCCAATGCTCGTCTTGATCGGGGTAGCACCAAATTGTTGCATATATGTCATTGTTTGGACCTTCGAAATATCCGTTATGTCCACCGTATCGTAAAGCACAATACCGGTTTCCATACGGTCCATAAATATTGGTCGATGAGGCTATCATGCTATCATAACTCACTTTTCCATCGCTATGTACATTCCACTCAGCGGAAGTTAAATAGTAGATTCCTTTGTATTTAAAGAGGTGAACTCCTTCATATCCAACTTGCGGATAATTTGCAGGCGATAATTCTCTAAAAGGTTCGGCTGTAGCAGTCATGTCATTTTTTAATCGGGCAATTTGGCCACCATGTTTTAAGATATAAACAGAACCATCATTGTCGAAAACAAGATTCGAATCGAATCCATCAGTTACTGGCTTTTCAGGAGATACTTCGTAGTAAGGTCCCTCAGGTTTATCAGCCCAAAGCAACCCAATGCCATGAATATGTATTTTATTGCTGTGGTTAACAGAATAGTTTATCCAGTATTTACTTTTGATGTATTTAATTTCGGGAGCAAAAATTCCACGTGCCGGTCCGCGTCCTCCAAAAGTTCCAAAATCTTTATTCCAGGTTCCGTCTTTGTCAAAAGTCCAAACAAAACCAAGTGTTTTCCAGTTTTTTAAATCGGTGGAGCGAAATACCTGTATACCCGGCGAGATAAGCCAATAATTGGGATTTGGTTTTAGAAACGTATCGTCGCCGGTAGTTCCGGTTAAGTAATAAGCTCCATCGCCACCTTTGCAGACTTCGGCATCGCGACTTAAATCGCTTAGTACCGGAGCAGGGTAATTTTTGGCTGTGTCGGTACAAATCCATTCTGAATTTTCAATTTGAAGATCGAAAACAGGTGCTTCCTTTGATGTGTTTTTAAAATAAATGGCATATACGTTTTTGCCTAAAACATCAATCCGTCGTGGACGAATTTGATAATCTTTCATTTTCAAACTTTCTTTATTCGAACCACCGGCATTAGCTCCATTGACATATATTTCAATTGGTCCGCTATTTTTCATTTCAAAAAAGAAATTATTGAGCGTTGCCGGAGTATGATTGACTTCGATGCGAACATAAACCTCCGAAGGTTTTTCTTTGGCAACCGCAATGCCTATTTCGGAAGCATTTTTAGCCAAACACCAATGTGAATCATCATGATTTAAAAAACGCCAAAAATGATCACCATCGGGCTTTACAAATGAGTATCGAATTTGCTTAATGGCTTCATCTAACTTATTTGCAGAAATTTGCATGGGTAAGAATAAAACCATAACCAAGAGGGATGCTGATATCCAAAAGGCTGATTTTCTTTTTGTAAGATAACTCCACGTGGTTGTCTTCATTTTATTTCCTTGATTACAGAGTTTATTGATCATTTCCTCACTGCTTGTACACTGCCAGCCCCGCACAGGACGAGAACGACTGCTTCGGATTATTGCCGCAGGCCGGTTTGCCTATAACGCGCACTGCCAGCGCAGCCAGAGGATTGGCGGCATGCAAAGGTGTTTCCCAATAGTCGCCAGCTTCGGGAC
>JBAWZG010000267.1:0-5016 GCA_037143155.1 Bacteroidia bacterium | reverse complement strand
AATCCAGCCTGTTTGGTTTTTTTGTTTCAGAAGAAACAAAACCAATCTTCAGTCTCTTTCTTGAAAAGGCATTTGAAAGCAAATCACAAGTATCATGTGAGGTAACGATGGATAGCGCGGGCAGTCTGCCTGTTCATATTTTTCTTACCGGCGTAGTTTCCGAAAATGGAGCACAATGCATGGTGTCAGCGTTTGATATTACGGAAAGAAAACGCCTGGAAAGCATCATCAAAACACGGAACTTAATTTTAGAACTTTCCTATCATTGTTCTTTGGATGAACTGCTACAAAAAACATTGGATGAGGTTGAAATTCTTTCGAAAAGTAAAATTTCATTCCTTCATTTTGTTGAAGAAGACCAGGTTACTCTTTCGCTGCAAACATGGTCAACGAATACATTGCAGAAAATCTGCAGTGCAGAAGGGAAAGGTCAGCATTATCCTGTGGATAAGGCGGGTGTATGGGCAGATTGCGTAGCCTCCCGTTCAGTATTGATCCACAACGACTATCTTTCACTTCCGCATCGAAAGGGGTTGCCTGTGGGGCATGCCCCTGTCATCCGCGAACTGGTAGCGCCGATATTCAGAAATGAGAAAATTGTTGCCATCCTTGGTGTCGGAAACAAAGAAAGCAATTATGATCAGGCTGATGTTCAGTCAATTTCCGAAATTGCTGATATCGTTTGGGATATTGCTGAGCTTAAGAAAGGCGAGGAAGAACTGAAAAAAAGCAATGAATTTAATCAATCGCTGTTGCAGACTATTCCATTCGGTTTGGATATTGTGGATGAAAATGGGAACATCCTTTTTTTTAATGACAATTTGAAACAGTATATTGGAGATAATTCTCTGGGTAAAAAATGCTGGGATTTGTATCGGGATGATAAAAAACAATGTTCCGACTGCCCGCTGCATTCCGGAATAACCATTGGCGAAACCAAAAAATATGAAACCCAGGGAGTGTTCGGGGGAAAAATCTTCGAAATTTACCATACCGGTATGATTTTTAATGGTCAAAATGCAATGCTCGAAGCCTTTATTGATATTAGCGAAAACAAGAAAGCAGAGAATTTGTTGCAGGAGAGTGAAAAGCGATACCGAACAACGATTGAAAGTATCAGTGACGCCTTTTTTACACTCGATAACGAATTAAGATTTACTTACTTTAACAAACAGGCAGAAGAGCTATTGTTGAAAAAAAGCAGTGATGTTTTGGGGAAACAGATATTCAGTGAAGTGTTTAAAGAGGCAAAAGGAAGCGTGTTTGAAGAAAAATACACTCACGCTCTTACCGTTAAGGAAATATCCACTTTTGAGACGTTTTTTGGAATAGAACCCTATATTAACTGGCACGATGTGAGAGTTTATCCGGGAACGGAGGGAATTTCGGTGTTCTTTACGGTTATCACTGAAAAGAAAAAGGTAGATGCAGCGCTGTGTTTAAGCCTGTCGAAATACCAAACCCTGTTCGATTTATTCCCGGCGGGAATTTCGATATCTGATTCCCAGGGACAGATTATTGAAACAAACACCATCGCCCAACGCATGCTTGGCCTCGCGCCTGAACAGCAGAAACAGAGACATATAGATGGCAAAGAATGGCAGATTGTCAGGTCCGACGGCTCTCCGATGCCGGCATCGGAATATGCCAGCGTACGTGCACTCAGTGAGGGTATCCAGATAGAAAATGTGGAAATGGGCATACGAAAGGGCGATGACCAGGTAACATGGATCAACGTTTCAGCAACGCCAATTCCACTTGAAGGCTATGGTGTAGCCATTGTTTATAACGACATTACTGCCCGAAAGCAGGCAGAGCAGGAATTACTTAAAGCCAAAGAGAAAGCCGAAGAAAGCGACCTGCTAAAATCCGCCTTCCTGGCTAACATGAGCCACGAAATCAGAACGCCTATGAATGGAATTTTGGGTTTTGCAGATTTATTGAAAGAACCCAATCTTAACGGAGAGGAACAACAAAAGTACATCCGGATCATCGAGAAAAGTGGCGCCCGTATGCTCAACATCATCAACAATATTATTGATATTTCGAAAATTGAAGCGGGTCTGATGGAAGTTGATTTAAAGGAGTCGAATATTAACGAGCAAATAGAGTACATTTATACCTTTTTCAAACCAGAAGTTAAAAATAAAGGAATGCAACTTTTCTTTAATAATTCCTTGGCAGCAAAAGAAGCCGTCATTGAAACAGACCGTGAAAAAATCTACGCTATTCTGACCAACCTCATCAAAAATGCAATTAAATATTCCAAAGAAGGTTCAATAGAATTTGGGTATACAATCATAGAGTCACTGCATGCTGCGTCTCTGCAGTTTTTTGTGAAGGACACAGGCGTTGGAATTGCCAAAGACAGGCAGGATGCCATATTCGAACGATTTATTCAGGCCGATGTTAACGATAGTCATGCATCTCAGGGCGCTGGCCTGGGACTATCAATTACCAAAGCGTATGTGGAGATGCTTGGTGGCAAAATCTGGGTGGACAGTGAACCCGGAAAAGGTTCAACATTTTATTTCACCATTCCTTATAATTCTAAAAAGCAGGCACAACGCATTATTGCAAATGTTGTTTCTCAAGAAGATGAATCAATTCAAATGAGAAGCCTTAAAATATTAATTGCAGAAGACGACGAAACCTCGGATTTGCTCCTTACTAAAATGCTCGAAAAAAACAACCATGAAGTTTTCCATGTAAACAACGGAGAGATAGCTGTTGAGTCTTGCCGTAATATTTCCGGCTTTGATTTGATCCTGATGGACATCAGAATGCCCGGCATTGGCGGATATGAAACCACCCGTCAGATTCGGCAGTTCAATAAGGATGTGATCATCATTGCCCAAACAGCCTATGGACTTTCCGGTGACCGTGAGAAGGCCATAGAATCTGGATGCAATGATTACATTTCGAAACCGATAAACAAGGAGGAATTACTGGGGTTGATACAAAAATATTTCAACAAAAAATGATTTTGGCTGAAGTAGAAATAAAAAAAAACCAACGAAACCTTATACATTATAGCCAGTCTTTGACTGGCTTTTTTTGTGTCCTTTATCAGGCAGAGCATTGTGCCTTTCTTTGCTCAATGCAAACCTCCCAATCCAAACTTTCCGAGCGTGAAATAGCCCAAGCCTGGGCTAAGATCACCATTATCAAGTGGAAAAAGAAACTCGCCATCAACAAGGTGGGCAATTCCGGTGCACTTCTCCAAAGCTTTCAATACAATGTTCTGGCATCAGCACAGGGAAACGTGCTGAAGATCACCCTGCTTTTTGAGTATTATGGTCGATTTGTCGATATGGGTGTCGGCAAAGGTGTCAAGATCGGTGATGTGAAGGAATCTGCCACATCACGCCGACTTTCCGGGAAAATGCTTGGAAACCGAAGGAGACCAAAGAAATGGTATTCCAAGACATTTCATGCCGAAGTCATGAAGCTTAGCGAAATATTTGCCAAAGAGTATGGCCAAAGAGGTGTGATAGCAATCACCGAGAATGTATCCGATAAATCAATAAACAATGGCTAAAAACGAGACATCCACCGCCACCGTCATATTCAACGGTGAAAAAGCCAATGCAACACTCAAACAGTTGGAGGCAGAAGCCAGGAAATTGAATGCTGAACTGCGCCAATTGAATGTAAATTCCAAGGAATTTGGCGAAAAGGAGAGGGAGTTTCAGAAAGTGAATGGCAGGCTAAAAGACCTCCGTGGCGAAATCAATCAAACCGGAGGCGCCTTTTCAAAGCTTGCCGACCAGGCCAACAAGTACCAACAGGTGCTTCAAATGATTACCGTTGGGATCATCGGCTTCGGCGCTGCCGTTGTCGGTATCATCAAAGGCAATGCAAAACTGGAAGATTCGCTTGCAGATATCCGCAAAACAACCAAACTGACGGTTGATGAAGTAAAGAAGCTGAATACAGAACTGGGCAAAATCGACACCCGGACTTCCCGGAGTGATCTTCGCGAAATGGCTATCGTCGCAGGTCAGCTCGGCATTGCTCAGAAGGATATCCTCCCGTTTGTAGATTCCATTGACAAACTCAATGTCGCTCTTGGCGCTGAAATCCAGGGAGGGGCCAGCGAAGTTGCCACTCAGATGGGAACCCTCAGGAATGTCCTGACAGACATGAAGACTTCCGCAGTTTCCGATGATATGCTTCGATTGGGAAATGCCATCAATGTGCTGGGAGCAGACGGATTCGCCACGGCACCGGTTCTGGTCGATCTTTCAAACAGGATCGGCGGGGTAGGCATGTCACTTGGATTATCTTCGGCTGAAGTGATGGGCATTTCTGCCACACTCCAGGAGCTTGCAGTTTCCACCGAAAGGGGCGGAACGGCAATGACGAAGATCCTCATGAAGATGACATACAACACCGCCGACTTCGCAAAGGTGGCCGGAATCCCGTTAAACGACTTTACCACGCTGGTAAATACCGACCTCTACGGCGCTTTCGTGAAAGTTGTTGAAGGATCGAAGAGAGGCGGAGAGGGTGCCACAATATTAGGAAAACTGATCCGGGAACTGGAAATTTCCGGAGCCGGAGCCTCGGAAGTCTTTGCCAAACTGGGCAACAATACTGACATGCTTCAGCAGAAAGTTCTGCTGGCAGGAAAATCATTACAGAATACCGATGAAATTCTCAGGCAATTCAATGATAAGAACACCACCCTGGGTGCCACCCTTGATAAACTTGGGAAGGAGTTTTATCGGTTGATCACCTTGCCGGGAGTTACAGAGTTTCTGAAATCAATGGTCGGTGCGGTTGTCAATCTTGTGGCATGGTTGAAAGTACTTCCCGAATGGATTGACAAATACCGTATCGGACTTATCGCGCTCACCGGTGCCATCGGGGTTTACATTGCAGCCCAGACAAGATCAATCCAGGTTGCCATTTTGAACAACCTTACTTTAAAAGAAGGCATACTTTTGAAAATGAAGGATGCCGTGGTTTTAGAATACCTGATCGTCAAAGAACAGCTGCTTGCCATTTGGA
>JBAWZG010000266.1:0-5056 GCA_037143155.1 Bacteroidia bacterium | reverse complement strand
CAGATGGCCGAATACCGGATGATGAACCACGACTTGTATCCGGAGAAAGTGGATAACCGGTAGCATGCATTCAATACCTGAAAGGTTTCCTTGACGCTATTTCCCAAACAAAAAAACCGGCCAAAGCGCCGGTTTTTTATATTTCCTTTTTCCTGTTTCTCTTTCTATCTCTTCATCACTCCGTAACACAGAATCTTCACGATATTGTCGACACTTTGTTCGAGGTTAACTTTACTGTATTCGCCCGCTGCCAGAGGCATTTCAAGTCCTTTGATGGCAGTAGTGATCCCGATGGCTGCCAGTGTCAGGTCGTACACTTCGAAAATGCTTTTGCGGACGCCTTCGATCAGGATTCGTTTAATCATCCTGATTTCTTCCTGTTGATGGCGGGTTTTAATATTTTCGATAAATTCAATGGCAGTCACGTCATTTTCGAGCGCATTGTAAAAATTGGCCATTCCACGGAAGGTAGTCAGTTTGGTCAGGATATAATCCCGCAGTTTATCCACCGGATCAGTATTGCGGTTCACCACAATTTCGAGTTCTTTCCGGAGCAGGTCCACTTCTTTCTGAATCACTGCCTGAAAAAGATCTTCCTTGCTTGTAAAATAATAATAAAGTGAACTTTTTCCTTTACGAACGGCATTTGCGATGTCATCGAGCGTTGTTTTTTTGTATCCGTATTTGCTGAATATTTCCTGTGCAATTTTCAGGATACTTTCGCGGTTTGCATCTTTTTTGTTCGCCGCGTTATCAAAGTTCATTGTCATATTCCTTGGTTTTTTGCAATATGTAACAAAGATAAAAATAATTTTCAAGAATAAACAGACTCCCTCCCGGGTACAAAGGAACTGTTCATTTTCTAAGTCAGATTATCTCCTTCCCTTTTTTTTATACCGGACAGGAGAAATCTCCATTTCTGAATTTCTTGATTTCGCTTGAATAAGTCGGAAATCGAGTTGTTTTTTCTCCAGATTGGTTCTCGAAATCTCTACTCTGACATCATCTCCAAGCTGGTAAGTCCGGTGCGAATGGCGGCCAACAAGGCAGTAATTTTTTTCGTCAAAAATGTAAAAATCATCATCGAGCGTATTCACCGAAACCATTCCTTCGCACTTGTTTTCAAGCTCCACATAAATTCCCCAATCGGTTACTCCGGAAATAACTCCGGCAAACTCCTGTCCTATTTTGTCCTGCATATATTCAACCTGTTTGTACTTGACAGAAGACCGTTCGGCGCTTGCAGCCTTGTTTTCCTTGTCGGAAGAGTGTTTGCACATGTCTTCGTATTTCAGGGCATTCGCTGTTTTGCCTCCATCCAGGTATCGTTCGAGCAGACGGTGAACCATCACATCGGGATAGCGCCTGATCGGAGAAGTAAAATGTGTGTAATATTCGAACGAAAGTCCGTAATGCCCGATGTTCCGGGTGGAATACACCGCTTTCGCCATGGTTCGGATGGCGAGGGTTTCGATCACGTTTTGTTCTTTTTTACCACGGACATTGGTCATCAGCTGATTCATCGAGCTGGTAATCTGTCCGGGTGACCCGAGCAACAATCCGTATCCAAATTTATGGATGAAATGGTTGAAATTAACCAGTTTATCCGGATCGGGCTTATCGTGTATGCGGTAAACAAATGTTCGCGGAGTTTTTTGATCTTCCGGATTACCAATAAATTCGGCAACCCGTTTATTGGCAAGTAACATAAATTCTTCAACCAGCTGATTACTTTCTTTGGCTTCCTTGAAATAGACCGAAAGTGGTTTACCATGCTCGTCGAGATTGAATTTTACCTCAATCCGCTCGAATGCAAGTGAACCTTTTTTAAAGCGTGTTTCACGAAGTTTTACCGAAAGTCGGTACAAATTCAGCACTTCATCTTTGAATTCGCCTTCGCCGGTTTCGATGATCGCCTGGGCATCTTCGTAGGCAAAACGCTTGTCCGAATGAATCACCGTTCGCCCAAACCATTGTTTCTGAATTTCGGAATGCTCATTCAGCTGAAAGATTGCCGAAAAACAAAGTTTATCTTCATTGGGGCGCAAGGAACAAACGCCATTCGACAGTTTCTCGGGAAGCATTGGAACCACACGGTCGACTAAATACACCGAAGTGGCCCGATCATAGGCTTCTTCATCAAGCACACTCCCAGGTTTCACGTAATGAGAGACATCGGCAATATGAACGCCAACTTCCCAATTTCCATTATCGAGTTTACGAATCGAAAGCGCATCGTCGAAGTCTTTGGCATCGTGCGGATCAATGGTAATCGTAGTCACTCCGCGCATATCGCGGCGACGTGCAATTTCTTCTTCCGGAATCACTTCCGGAATTTTCTCTGCGGCTTTCAATACATTCTCCGGAAATCGCAAAGGCAGGTCATATTCTGCGAGTATGGCATGCATTTCGGCATTGTTGTCGCCCACATCGCCCAGAACTTCAATGATTTCGCCAAACGGATTTTTAGCTTTTGCCGGCCATTCGATGATCCGGGCAATGGCTTTCTGCCCGTCTTTTGCACCTTTTAGCTTTTCATTCGGAATAAACAAGTCGAACCCGACTTTTCCGGAAGGAATAAAAAATGAAAAGTTCTGAGATTTGGAAATTGTGCCTACAAAAGTAGTTTTTGCCCGTTCCAGAATTTCAACAACTTCGCCTTCGGGCGGCTGATTTTTGCGCATGGCATACAAACTCACCTTGACCCTATCGCCGTCCATGGCATGATTCAGGTTTTGACTCGACACCAAAACCGGTTTTTCAACTTCTTCCGATACCACATAACCAAATCCTTCACGCTTGATATCAACCTTTCCGGTGATTGTGCCGCCACGCGATTTCAGTTTGTATTTTCCCCGTTGAACACTTTCAAGATTCCCGTTTTCGGTCAGTTCTTCCAGAACAACAAAGACCAGTTTGGTAATTTCCTGATCGTGAATATGAAGAAGTTCGGCTATTTGTTTGTAGTTGTAGGTTCGTTCAGGATGATCGTAAAACAGAGGTAGGATAGCATTTTTAAGCTTTGGCTTATTGAATGATTCAACCAGTTTGGCAATTTTATGCTTTTTCTTTTTGGCCATTTATCGGATTGTTAAATTTTAGTTGAAGGTAGGAAACATTTCCGGAATTGATTCAATTCATTCCTGAATTCACTTCAGTAATTGTTCTTCTTAAAATCGGGATTATTATTCTCTATCTTCGTATGAAATTTACTCAAAGTAACGTTTGAATTAGAATGAAGAAATTGATATTCCTGTTTTTGGTTATTGCTTATCAATATGCCCATGCTCAGGCACCTGATCCTGATTTCAACGACAAAATAGCATTTGGCGAAATTCAGAGCCATCAGAAATCGGCATCTTTTACCGAATCGATCGGATTTGCAACTTACGATTTGGTATATCAGCGACTAAATTTCAAAGTCGATCCTGCGGTGAATTACATTGCCGGTTCGGTATATTCACTGGTCAAATATCTGGAAAATACCGATACTCAGATTCGATTCGATCTGACCGACTCACTCTCAGTCGATTCGGTCAAATACAACAATGTAAACACAACTTTTCAGCATTCCGCCGACAAACTCAATATTAACCTACTGATGCCGATGCCAAAAAACAGCATCAGTCCAGTGGAGGTTTTTTACCACGGAAGGCCTCCTGAAACCGGATTTGGATCATTTGTTGTCACCACGCATAAAAACTCGCCAGCTCCGATTCTCTGGACTTTATCTGAACCCTACGGGGCGAAAGAATGGTGGCCGTGTAAGGAAAGTCTGGCTGACAAGATCGATTCACTGGATGTTTTTATCACCTGTCCGGTTCAATACAAAGCCGCCAGCAACGGAAAGCTAATCAGCGACGAAATTTCTGGAGTAAGCCGGACAGCGCACTGGAAACACAGGCACCCGATTGCAACTTATTTAGTTGGCATTGCGGTTACCAACTATGAAACGTATTCCGACTTTCTGGATATACCTGATGGGAAGAAAATTGAAATCCTAAACTATGTCTATCCGGAATACCTTGAAACGGCCAAAACCAAATCAGCCGAAGTCAAGAGCATCATGCAGTTTTACAACGAAAAATTTATCACCTATCCGTTTGCCAATGAGAAATATGGCCATGCGCAATTTGGATGGGGAGGCGGAATGGAACATCAAACCATGAGTTTTATGACCACCCTTGATTATGAACTGGTGGCACACGAAATGGCCCATCAGTGGTTTGGCGATTATGTCACACTGGCCAGTTGGCACGACATCTGGCTCAATGAGGGTTTCGCAACCTATCTGACCGGATTGGTTTACGAGAATCTTCAGAATGGTTACTATTGGCCGATCTGGAAAAATAATCAGGTTGTAAAAATCACTTCCTCGCCCGGAGGTTCGGTTTATGTGGCCGATACAACCGATGTGGGTCGGATTTTCAGCAGCCGGTTGACCTATTCGAAAGGAGCCTATTTGCTGCACATGCTGCGATGGGAAATGGGAGATAAACAATTTTTTCAGGGACTGAACGATTATTTAGCTGATCCGGCAATAGCCAGTAAATTTGCAAGTCAGGCAGAGTTTGTGAGCCATATGGAAGCTGCTGCAGACACCAGCTTTACTGAGTTTTTCAAGGACTGGTATTATGGTGAAGGCTTTCCGACTTATAGGCTAACTTATTTTACTGACTATGCTGATTTGGGGAAACAAAAACTCCGGATAAGTCAAACCCCATCAAACGCTTCGGTTAACTTTTTCGAAATGCATGTCCCGGTCAGAATATGGAAGAACGGTAAATACACGGATTTACGTTTGTACAATACCATGCAAAATCAGGAATTTACAATTTCAGACCAGCCATTTGATAAAATTGAATTCGATCCGGATAAATGGCTGATTGCCAAAGCCGACCTGGTAAGCCAGGTTTCAACCCGTTCAGAAATGAAAGAAATTCAGATTATTCCTGACTACTCCACCCAAAAGATTCGAGTGATTCTTCCTGAATTTAGCGGAAAAGAAACCCTCCGGATTTTTGATGTGACCGGGAAAATACTTAGGAACATTCAA
>JBAWZG010000265.1:0-5087 GCA_037143155.1 Bacteroidia bacterium | reverse complement strand
CGCTCTTTGTTTTGCTTTTTGAACATTCCATTTCCGGAACACTTTTGAAAGGAACCGGAATTCCATTCCTGAATTATCTTCTGGTTTATATCCTGATTTCATCGCCGGTCGGTTTGGTGGAATACATTTATCTGATTCAGAATCAGGGGAAACAGATGCTGGTCTATGGAGCGATATCCTACGCGCTTTTGTTTTTGCTGGTTGTACTTCCTCCGGTTTTTGGATTGAGCATCGAATACAGTCTGGCAGGATTGGTATTCAGTTCAGTCTTCCGGATGGTTTGGTTGTTGGTTTTATTACTGAGGAATTCCTTACCAAACTTTGATTTTAGATTCATAAAAAAACATCTGAAAAGCGCCTGGCCGCTGATCTTTTCCATGTTATTGAGCGGATCGGGACAATACATCGACGGGTTCATCATCACCAGTTATTTCGACGATGCGACTTTTGCCATTTTCAGGTATGGCGCCCGCGAGTTTCCACTGGTCTTGCTACTTGCCAATGCTTTTAGTGCATCCATGTTGCCCGGATTTGCCAGCCGTTCCAACCTGAAATCTAATTTGGAGAAGATCCGGCAAAATTCGCAACAGCTTGGAAACTGGTTATTTCCATTGTCCGGAGTATTGATGCTGGTTTCACATTGGGCGTTTCCGGTGGTTTTTAATGTGAACTTCTCCGGAAGTGCGACTATATTTAATATTTATTTGTTGCTGATTGTAAGCCGGCTTTTGTTCCCGCAAACCATCCTGATTGGACTGCAGAAAAATCAGGCGATTCTTTGGACCTCGTTTCTTGAAATAGTTGTGAATGTGGCGCTTAGTTTGTGGTTTGTTCAGTTTTGGGGTGTAGCTGGAGTAGCCTTCGGAACGGTTTGTGCTTACCTGCTCGAAAAAATAGTATTGGTTGTTTTAGTCAGGAAAACTTACGGTTTCCGGATAAGCGATTATCTGAACCTGAAGCAGCACCTGCTTTATTCTGTACTTTTGTCGGGAATATTTATTGTGACCGAATTTCTGATTTATTGAATGAAAGAAGATATAATTATTAATCGTTTGGTTTTTTCTTTTTATGTGTCCGGTTGCTACCTGTGTTATCCTTTGCCGTCAGCTTCAGCTGACGGATCGGTTGATGAGTGTTGTTAATGGCTTTAGCCACAGTCGATAGGGCTAAAGCCAAAATTTCTTATCTTCTATTTGCCCGTTGACTGAAGTCAACGGCAAAGGATATCGCCTAAGATTCAAGTGTTTAGGTAAATAAACAGGTACTTATTTACTTTTTACTCATTACTTTTTATTGGCTTTCAAAATGGATTTTATCATTGATGACCCTCAGCGTGAACATGAATTTCGTCAGATCCTGACCAAAATACGTCAGGCCAAAAGTGGCGAAACGGTTGACCAGATGAAGCAGCTCGGGTTGAATTACAAGGTAAACTGGGGTGCTTCCATCATCTCGTTGCGCGAAATTGCTGCTCAATATGAGAAGAATCACCTGTTGGCGATGAAACTATGGAACAAACAATGGCGCGAAACCATGATTCTGGCTGCCATGCTCGATGTTCCGGCAGAAGTTACCGAAGAACAGATGGACTACTGGACAAAAACTCTTGAGACTACCGAAATCGCTGAATCATTGAACACTTTTTTGTGGTGCAAAACAAAATTTGCATTCATCAAATCGCTGGAATGGTGTCGTGGAAAGAAACATCTGGTTCGTTTTGCCGGTTTGCACCTGATGGGACGGCTTGCAATCACCGAAAAGTCTGTCATCGACGAACTTTTTGACCCGTTTTTCGACGTTTTGTCACCTTTGGCCAAAGACCCGAACCTGAAACAGGTTTTTTACCGTTCATTTGTTCAGCTTGGAATGAAAAGCAAAATCATGAATGAGGAAGCTGTTTTGTTTGCAGAAAGTCTGAAAGATATTGATTCAGAAGAAAGTAGCCAGCTGGCAGATTTGATTTTAACTGAACTTAGAAGTGACTATGTACAGGAATCATTTGTTAAGAATACTTAACATTCACTGTTGATTTCAAATTCATGACTATTTTTGGTACAGTTTTTATAGACAATTATTTGTCGCTGTCTTGAAATGAATAAAGGTATTTCGCTACTCTGTAGCTTCCGGAGTTTTTTTGTGCTATTTTGACTAAAATATATCGCTGCTCCGCAGCTATTGCTAAGGCGACAGAGTCGCGATATATTTGTAGAGAATCTCCTTAGACAAAGGAATCAAGCTCCAGCGGAGCGAAATAACATGTAAGTATTACCATTTTTGGGAAAGCTGGCTTATTGAAATATTTTTGCAAACACTTATAAATACGGAATATTAATTTAAAACTTTATACCATGGATTTAGCAAAATCATCGAACCCGGTATTCGGGAAGAACATATTTAATCAGTCAGCCACCAGCACTGACGATGGAGTGATGACCATAAACGGAACGATCAACAAGACTGGATTAATGTTTCTGATTGTGCTTTTTGCAGCCACTTTTACCTGGCGTAAATTTTTTGGTGGCGACATTGATCCTGCAGTTCCGGGCGCAATTCCCCCGGGAGTGATGGGCTGGATGATTGGTGGTTTAATCGGAGGATTCATCATGGCTCTCATTACAACTTTCAGCCCTCGCCGTGCTGCAATGACTGCACCGATTTACGCAGTTTTTGAAGGACTTTTCCTTGGAGCAATTTCGGCCATGTTCGAAGCGATGTATCCCGGATTGGTGATGCGTGCTGTTTCGCTAACATTTGGCGTTTTCTTCATCATGCTTTTGCTCTACCGTTCAGGAACCATCCGGGCGACAGAAAAATTCAGGAAAGTTATTTTCGCAGCGACAGGTGGTATCGCACTGGTTTATTTTGTAAATTTTATTGCCAGTATGTTTGGTGTCAATTTTGGATTTATGCAGGGAAACAGCATGATGAGCATTGGTTTCAGTTTGGTAGTGGTTGTCATTGCAGCGCTCAACCTGATTCTCGATTTCGATATGATTGTTCAGGGATCGAATGCCCGTGCACCAAAATACATGGAATGGTATGGCGCTTTTGGCCTGATGGTTACCCTGATCTGGCTGTATCTCGAATTACTTCGCCTGCTTTCCAAGTTGGCCAGCCGCGATTAAATTTCAGGAGAAAATAGCATAAAAAAGGTGTGTCTGAAGCGATTTCGTTATACAGACACACCTTTTTTATTTTTTTTATTGGTCGTGATTATTTAAAAATTGCAGGTGGTACCGGTGAGCGTTTATTCGCCTTTGAATTTTTGTCATATACATTTGGATAGTTCAGGTGCTTGAAATCCTTTTTCCCATTTGATTTTTCATAAACATATACCCTGGCGATATAAAAATCGCGTTTCCCGTTATAAATTGAAATCGGATAATCCACTTCACCCAATGCAAGTTCAGTTTGAAAGTATTTATTAAAGATCATCTTCACAGAGTCTTTAGTTTCAACAATGTATTCATGGTAAGTGCGGTCAGTCAGGTCTTTAACGGAAACATAAAACCCGTTACTCGTGACATTTATTGCTACTTCTG
Source organism: Bacteroidia bacterium (assembly GCA_037143155.1). Classification (GTDB taxonomy): domain Bacteria; phylum Bacteroidota; class Bacteroidia; order Bacteroidales; family Prolixibacteraceae; genus Aquipluma. The sequence continues at coordinate 1,545 of JBAWZG010000265.1, read as the reverse complement.
TTGAGGGACAAAAAGAAAAGCAACAAATGGAAATCAGAAAGATAAAAAGCGTTTTCATAGCCATAGAATTAAGAATTGACTCCAATTGATCTCAATATTTGTAACTATTTAGCCTTTGGGATTTTGTCAAAATTTATATCAATGCCATAGATTCACAGATTGAATAAAATTTCTCAAAATTTTTAAGTGCCTTGAATTCAAAGATATCTAATGAAAATGTTGTTTTTTTTACAAAAAACATAGTAGTTAATAATCTGTGAATCTGTGGCATAAATAGGGCTAATCGTTGACAATCTTCAATATTGCTTTTTATCCCAATCTCTCCAATTTTCCGGCTCCGATGAATAAAGCAAGTAATCACTAATACATTCGTATTTCCAAAAAGGTTTCAGTGGAAAAAATATTTTACGCCAGGTATATATTTTGTATTTAAGGATTTATAGAAGAAATCCTTCGTTCGATTTACACTGAAACAACTTTGTGAAAGTTAGTGATTTATTTTGATTATTTTACATACAATATTAGCAAATATTTTGTAAATTAGTCATGTGCATTAATCGTAAGGCGCATTTTGCAAATCTCCGGAAGCAGGGCAGTACTATTGCTGTCCTGCTTTTTTGATGAAAAGTGGTTCCATATCAACCGAACGGATAGTCCTTGATTGGCTCTTCTTTTCTCAGGAATATGAAATGGTATCCGGGGAAATTGTTCATTTCTCCACAGCCAGTCTCTGCTTTACACTTTATAAACAAATATTCAGTCATTCAAAAGCAGGGTTTGATAATTGGTTCGTCTTTTATAAGCATTATAGGATGATTAATCGAATTATTAGTTACAAATTTGGGGTACGGTATGGTTTTAAGTTTACCAAAACAGACCCGATGTTCCTTTGAGTTAGAAATTTGAATCTGTTTTTGGTCTTCTTTCAATAAATACATTTTAAAAAGCTTTCATAATTTATGTCTCGAACCAAATGATTTTATAAGATGACAATTGAGCTATTTTACAATTCAAATACACTAAAGGTTGAAGCTTGCTTAATTGCTGATATATATCAAGTTCGACTTGAATTTGTGAATTATTTTTTATATTTGATAATGAAGTTCCATATTCCGATCAGATAATCACCTCTGTAGCGAATATTCAATGTTGAAGAGAATTTCTTCCTGAAATTTTCCGGGTGTTTTAATCAATATTGCTTATTTGAAAATGGCAATAATTGACTCCAGTTTGTGGCTACTCTTTCCGGCGATGGGGGTAGCAGTAGTATTACTTTGCTTAATACTCATCATTCAAATCATCAAAAATTTGTTAAGTAGTTAAAAAACAGTCAGATGCAATTTCTTTTGATAAGTTGGCTTATCACCTGAAATGGCAGCCTTTTATTTGATTTTTCCACCGCATGCTCCATTGAAATCCAATGCGATCGAATCATCCCTATCTATTTAAATTTCCTTGAATTCTTTTTTTAGAATTAAACTCCTGAATACCGGTGATGGCCTGTATTCCAATTGTCACGTGAATGAAAGACTTCGGGGAGAGCAA
>JBAWZG010000264.1:0-5165 GCA_037143155.1 Bacteroidia bacterium | reverse complement strand
CTGCTTGAGCAAAAATCAGAATTTTTATTGCATTTGAAGAAACTTAGCTACAACCGCGCGAAAGGGGAATCATTCCTTCCGTTCAATTCCAAAGATAAAAATCAGAAATCCTTCAGAAAACCTTCAGGATTAGAGCAAATGATCATGGCAAAAACGGGTATCCCTGCCAGAGGAATTTCTCTGATTCCGGATTTCACAGGATTAAAATTAAAAAAGCTCAAAGAAGATCAGGTAAACGACATTCAGGCGTTAGATAAGAAATACAGACATCTGAGAAGAGATGAAATTGACGGTTCTCATCAAGAAATAAATGAAGAACTGCCCAATGCAACGTTCGGAGAAATAGGTCTGAAAACGTTATTCAAAGAAACTCTGGATTATAAAAACTACAGATTGTCCATTCAGGAACATCCATCGGATAAAATTCAGGTGATATTTCAAAAAGAAAGAAACAGATGGGTTAGCTTGTTTGAATGTTCCACCGAAAAAGAGGCTGTTCAGAATATTTTCCGGATCATGGACTATTTCATTGAAAAGAACACGCAATCGGAAGGACTCTATCTGGTCGATCATATTTTGTTATACGATTTCCTGGATGAAAGCAAGTATGGATATAGCTTTCTGGATGAATATGGTAACCCAATGTTTCAAACTATCCTGAAAGAATCCTGGTGTGGTTCAGAGAAAGAACGAAATGAAAGTCTGAACAAATTTTATGAGCTTGGAGAGGATGAAAGTGCGTATTCTCCGGGTGATGGAAATTGGATCATTAAAGACAAAGCTGGGAACATCATCGTATCATGCAAAGAAGGAGAACTTGATATTAGTAAAGCGGATCTTCTAAAAAAGACCAAGAGTTTAATCCGGCTTTTTAATAGTTCCGAAAATGGTGATGGCAGGTTGCGATATGAGGAGATGGAAAAAATACGGTTAAAAGGGAGTCTGCATGATATCAATGGGAATTATGGTCAAAGACGTCTTGTTTTTCAAAGGCGCCTTCCTACAGGAAAAATTATCAATGAAGACTTTTTCAACCTGAATATTTCTATTCTGATGCCGGATTGGCCGGTGAGATTTCAGAGCGATCGGTTTAAAGATTATATCACAGATTTAATCCGGGAAAGATTACCTGCTCATATCAGCAATGAAATATTTTGGTTGAATGCCAATGAAATGAGAGTATTCGAACATAAATATCATGAATGGCAAAATCTAAAATCTGAAATGAAAAGTTCCAAGGCTCATTCAATAAAAATGAAGTCGGCAGCTTTTAAAGTTTATCAGCAGATTATTGAAATCAAAAAAGGTAAATAATGGTAAAATCCAGTCAAAATATTATCCACAGCTCTTCCTTTAATTTTGAATATGGGAGTAAAGAATCTGCCACGAGGTGCAATATTTTGATTGAATCAATTTTTAACTCACATATTTTACCTGAACTTGAAAAAGCTATTTCCAATAGCATTCCTGAAGGAGTGCTGATCGAGTTGGCAAAACTGGAAATAAACCTCGGAAGAATTGATGAAAAAGAAATCTCCGGGAAGATTGCAGGTAGAATCGGCACTTCGTTGGAATCGGCACTTCAAGGCAGGTTCGGAATTGAAAAAAAATCACTCTACCCGAATACTTCCTTTGAAAGGAAAAAATCCGATAACTATTTAATCGGATCGATCGAATTATTTCTTCAAAAAGGATATTTTCCTTACGGGATGGACCAGGCATTTACAATCGCCGAACTGGTAACGAAGGCATTCCATCAAAATCAAAAAGAACTGATAGAACTGATTAGAAGATGTGCCGATTATGATTCTTCAATCAGAAGGATTGCCTATGGATTTAGTCCTGAAACGTTTGATTTAATCTTATTTGAACTTGATCCGGACAACAGTCGGTGGATTGTAAATTTCAGGAAAATCCTCACTTCTGAATGGAATGAAAGAAATTTAAACCGAATTGGCGGAGACGAAGTCCTTCGAACAATTAATTATTTCATCCTGAAATATTTGCTGAATGAAGCGGGTCCAGTTTTCAATCGGAAGAAATTCTCAGGTAGTATTTTGAAGGAGTTCATCCTTGCTTTTAAAGTTGATCCCCAAGTCTTGCATCAGGCGTTCAAAAAAAATACAGGCAATTCAGCTGCCATTATTTTAATCCGGGAAAACCTTTCTGAATGGCAGGAAAAGGAAGGCAAGCCTCTGACTGAAGGCGTCAAGCAAGGATTACAAATTGAACGGTTAATCGAAATATTAAACAGTGGGAGCAATGAATTTAAATCGTTAGAACCGCAATTGCTGAAGGACGCGATAATTCAAGCCATCCATGATAAAGAAAAAAGAGCGATTCTAATTGAAAGACTTAGCCGGAACGGAGTCATTCTGCTTCTGGAGTTATTCTATGAAAAGAACATCTATGAACTGATAAACCTGATTACATCGTTTACCTCTGAAGTAGCAAATCGATCTGCCCGTGGGATATCCGGGCAAAAGGGTATTTCAGCAAATGATTTCGTTTTGTTCACGGTTATGTATCTGAATGAGAAGGCAATCAGGAGACTTGTCAAAGAAGAATATGTATTGTTTTTAATTTATTCAGCCGGACTTGAAGATTCGAAAACCGTTAACACATCGGCATTTAAAAGTTTTATCCAAACGCAGAAGGATATCGATTTAAAAAAGATGCTCTCGTTGATTAATGGGGAACGGAAATATCCTGAAATCTCCGGTATCCAGAAAGTACTTTCAAAAGACCAAAATCATCAGTTAACTGAGGCTGATTCTCCAAAAGACAGCACAATTTCTGAAGAATATATTGCAATCTACAGAAGGAAAATTATTGGCTTTTATCTGGATTCAGGGCATTTACCCGATGCATTTTCTGATTTGAATTGGAGCGATGTTCAAACGCTTTTCAGAGATTTGATTCGGCAAAAAGACGATTTCCTGGCAACCCAATTTCGCAGGAATGACGATGCGGAAGTTTTAATCAATCGGTTATATGTTTTGATTGGCAGCAGATCATTGGACGATTTGGAAGCGTATTCGGTTCATTTTTTCCGTGATGAATTTGTCATGCTATCTAAAATGCTGGAGGAGATAAAACAACAGTTTAATTTCAATTCTGACAGTCTGATACAATCACAAACATACAGGAATCAGCTATTCATTACTGCACTTGCTGCAAGCAAAGGTGGAAGTTTATCCGATGATTACCTGTTTTCTATTTTGGAAAACCTGAATTCTGAGTTGGCCGGAGATTCCTCAGATTCAGAAAAATTAATGCATTTTCTGTCTCCAAAATCAGGTGACAGCTTGGAAACTGGTAATCTGCCAAACAAAGCAAACTCTGATGCTGAGTATAAGAAAATGATCGGCAGAGATTATAAATTGCTTTTTGGCAGACTGCATCTAACCGGATCGGGGATTCAGCCAATAGGAGCAGAGATTCAGCGACTGATAAAAAAATTTACTTTTTACCTTCGGGCAGACCAAAAAGCCTTTTTGGATGTACTTCAGGAAAATCGGGATGATCTGCTTCAAATTTACACTTTGTTCAAATTCTATTTGGCTTCCAGCCAATGGAAAACTGTAGAGAAATCTTTGTTATCAAGGGCAGAACTCCGGCGTGAAATCGAAAAATTTCAGCAACATACGGATATCATTTCAGCGAGATTGGCAGATCCGGAGTCGGACTGGAGCAAGACTTTTGAAGACTTTGGCTCCGGTGATTCTGAAAAATTAAAGGCATTTCTTACCCTGATCACGAGCGATGAAGCGTTATTTGAAAAATTTATTTCAGATGCAAAAGACTCAGAAATACCTACAATTCTGAGCTTTGGGAATAAGACGGTACAAAAATGGTTCCATCAGCTTCTATCCTTTTCTCCCGGTTCATTGTCTGGTAAAATCGACCGGAAATTCTGGAAATCGCTTGTTTTAGGTTTTGGAATACTGATTTTTCAGGAAGAAAAGGAATTCGTTCGAAAAGCTTTTGCATCGGCATTTTTTAACCATTTGATGCAAAAGTTGAACGCAATAAATGAGACAGAAATGTTCTATCCGATTGTGGACAAAATGAATTCTTCAGGCCCGAAGGAGCTCAAGGAACTGGTTGAATGGTGGCAGGTTTCGAAAAAAAGTGAATCCGAATTAAAAGCAGTGGATGAGACAGATCATCAGAATTTAATGCAAGAAATGAATCATGGCTTTTCTGTCCTCAGGTTTTATGGACAAAATGGATTCTTCCCATGGTGGGCCGGGAAATTGTCGTTTCCGGAATTGATCGCCGGATTACATCGAAGCAGCCAATTATACTCCAAAACGTTTGAAGAATTATTCCTTCGGATGGAAAGAGAAGAGCATATTTTCGAACTGTTGATTCCTAATATATCCCAATCTGTATTCAATGAATTTGATCAGATATTATCTACCCATTCGCTTTTATATACAGAATGGAAAAAGATCGTTCATCAGAATAAAAGTAGGGTCAAATCAACTACAGAACAATTTATTGAAAAAGATTCCAGAAAATCTGATTCCTTGTTCAAGGAACTGTATTTTAAAAACGATGAGGAAATTCTGGCCCATTGGCACAAAGTTGATCCTCAAATTGCCAGTCAAATAGAGGAGTATATATTGCTTTCACCCTATTTTTATTTTCGAAATATAAATCCGGCTCAATGGAGAAAAACAGTTTACGAATTTTCAGTTGATTATTATGGGCCTGAAATAACGAAAGTGAACAACGAGTTTCATGGTGAATTTCTGAAGTATTTGAAAACGATGCATTCAACAATGAACTGGGACGATACCTTTAAAACGGTTTACCAGCTTGCTCAATCCACAAAAGAAAATCCTCGGATCGCATTTCCTAAGGCCTTGATTCAATTAATAAATGTTGAACCGGCTGACCACAGGAAAAGAAAAGAAATCGGCCATAATGAAAACAACATTTTGTCTGAGGGAGATGATGGAATTGAGGTCAGAATCAGCAATGCCGGGTTGATCCTTTTCTGGCCTTTTTTGACCCGTCTATTTGAGAATCTTTCATTGGTAATAAATGGTGCTTTTGTTAGTCCTGAAAGTATGAACAGGGCCGTTTATATTCTTCAGTACCTGGGTTATTACGAAATCGATTTTCCGGAATACAAACTGATATTGAATAAATTA
>JBAWZG010000263.1:0-5190 GCA_037143155.1 Bacteroidia bacterium | reverse complement strand
GAAAGGCCGACTATCCCTATTACTGGACAAGTACATCGGCAATTTCAAATCCAACAGGTACATATTCCAATGCATGGTATGTGGCTTTTGGCCGGGCGGAAAATGGAAGCGGCGAAGACCTTCACGGTGCCGGCGCTGTGCGTTTCGACAAGAAGACCGTTGGAACGGGTGAAGGAGAAGAAAGGGTGTTGAACTATGTGAGATTGGTGAGAACAATTAAATAAATTGGAACAATGAAAAAATACACTTTTATAATCATCCTATTCATCACCCAAATCTCTTTTGCCCAAAACAACAGGCAAAAAATCAGAGGCGTAATCACCGACAAACTATCACAGACCACCCTTCCGGGTGCTGCTGTTCAGATCATCAACAGGGTAGGTAATAAAGGTGCCACATCTGACAGCAAAGGGAATTATACGCTTTCGGATCTTTCACCCGACAGGTATGAACTTAAAATATCCTACCTGGGTTACAAGGATGTTCTGGTATCCAACGTGGTAGTAACTTCAGGAAAAGAAACGATTTTGGATATTGAGATGGAAGAGAATGTGACCAATTTAAATGAGGTTGTTATAACTGCCACTACAAAAGACAAAACAATAAACAAATTAGCTTCTATCAGTGCCCGTACTTTTTCTACGGAAGAAGTGAACCGATATGCCGGTGGGCGGAGCGATCCGGCACGACTGGCAGCCAATTTTGCCGGAGTGAGTGCACCGGATGACAGCCGAAATGACATCGTGATTCGGGGTAATTCTCCGGTAGGCGTTTTATGGCGCATCAACGGGATGAACGTGACCAATCCAAATCATTTTGCATCAGTTGGAACTACCGGTGGTGCAGTTAGTGCCTTAAATACCAATTTACTTAAGAGTTCCGACTTCCTAACTTCGGCCTTTCCGGCTGAATATGGCAATGCAACGGCCGGGGTTTTCGATCTGGGTTTTCTAACCGGAAATACGCAAAAAAGGGAAACCACGCTTCAGGCAGGCCTGATTACCGGTTTGGAAGCTACTACTGAAGGGCCAATCAATAAGGAAAAAGGTTCGTCGTATCTGGTGGGATACCGCTATGCGTTGGCTGGCGTTGCCCAGGCCATGGGTGTTAATATTGGCACAACAGCTTTGCCTTCTTACCAGGATTTGTCGTTTAATGTGAACAGCAGCAATACCAAACTGGGCAGGTTTACCTTATTTGGAATATTGGCAACAAGCAGCATCAGTATTGATGGTGGAAGTTCAGGTTCTTTGTATGGAAACGGAGGCGGGCATGATTTGAGCAGTCAGATTGGTATCATCGGGTTAAAGCATTTCAAGCAACTGAACAGCAAATCATACTTTAGCTCCAACATTGGTATTAACTATTCAAAGACCGACCAGACCAATTATGGTTTCGACCGGTTGACAAGCACCTCTTTCACAGAACAAGAAAATAACGTAGCCAAAACAGGATACAATTTTTCAACCAGTTTTAATTCCAAAATAAACTCCAAACTATTTCTGAAAATAGGTATTCAGGATGAGTTGATTGGGTTGAACCTGTATTACCGGGAAAAAAGGGATATCCAATCGGATTGGAAGCAAGTTTGGGATTACAACAGCTATACCAACCTGGCACAAGCCTGCGCACACATCAAATATAGTTTTAGCGATAAGCTGACACTCAACGCTGGCATACATTCACAACTGTTTTTTCTGAATAATTCTGTTTCTGTTGAACCACGTTTGGGTCTGAAATACGACATCAATGGCAAAAGTTCACTCAGTTTTGGCTATGGTCTTCATTCTCAGATGCAACCGATCAACGTCTATTTTCTTCAATCGCAAAATTCCGATGGCTCAACAAGCTACAACAACAAGAGTCTGGATTTTACAAAAAGCCACCATTTTGTTTTGGGATACGACTTGCAACCTTTCCATGACTGGCGGTTGAAAACTGAAGTCTATTATCAATCGCTCTACAATGTTCCGGTAAACACATTTTCGAGCAGTTATTCTATGCTGAATACCGGGGCAAGCTTTAAAACCGATTTGGAGGATAACCTGATAAACAGTGGAACCGGCACAAACTATGGCGCAGAACTGACCATCGAGAAATTTTTCAGTGACGGATATTATGGATTGTTTACTTCGTCTGTTTACAGCTCAAAATACAAGGGAAGCGATGGAATCGAACGAAACACGGCATTCAACGGAAAATATGTTTTCAATATTCTGGGCGGAAAAGAATGGAAAGTTGGAAGCGAAAAGCAAAACAAATTGTCGACCGATCTGAAATATACCTATGCAGGGGGCAGAGCTTACGCCCCAATCGATTTGGCGGCTTCCAACGCAACTGGACATGAGCAATTATCGACCGATGCCTACTCTGCCTTTTATCCCAACTATTTCCGGTTGGATTTAAAAGCAAGCTATACTTTAAACAGCAGGAAGAAAAAATTATCTCAATCGTTTTCGTTGGATTTCCAGAATGTGACCAATCACAAAAACGTTTTCTCACAAAACTACGACGACCGGAGCAAGTCAATCAATACCACTTATCAGCTGGGTTTCTTCCCGAATTTTGTTTATAAAATACAGTTTTAGTTTTACTGAAGGATGAAAAATCAACTGTTCAGGAATCAATTTTTTCTTCAATCGGGCATTTCAATTCCCGAAAGTCGGAATGAAAAATCATTCTCAATCAGAGTTCTTGCATTTGCACTGATTACCCTGACAGCGATCAGTTTAAGGCTATATGTCAGTTTCTCCCATGACTTGATCTTGGGAGTTGATGGAGGTTATTATCCAGTGCAGGTAAGGAATGTCTTAAACACCGGATTCCTCAGTTTTAATGACGTACCGCTCTATTTTTATTTTTGCGCCTTCATCGTGAAAGTCATTTCACTTTTGGGGTTCACCACCACCGACGGAATCATTATTTCTGTCATCAAGATTATTGATAGTGCTGCTTTGCCCTTGCTGGCCATTCCATTGTACAAAATAACAACCCGGAAAGAGCGATCAATTTCTATTCCTGCAGCGACGGCTATTCTATTTTGCGCCGTTCTCTCATTCACCCCATTTTTTATCCTTGGTGACTTACAAAAGAATGCTTTTGCCATTCCTCTTGCATTTATTTTCATTCTTTTTTGGGAGGATTATTTAATCAATCCGGTCAGAAGGAATTTAATGGCTGTTGGATTTTCATTGGCTATCATTGCACTTTCTCACTTTGGCGTTTTTGCTTTTTGTTTGGCTTTTTTAATCGGTTCACTTTTCATTATCTATCGAAAAAAGGCAATTCTTCCTTCCGTCATCCTCTTTTTCGTTGGTTTTGGAATAATCGCACTGTTCGATTTTAACCGTGCTTTCCGATTACTAACCTTCTGGAAGGTCATTTTTGAAAGGACTGCATGGTTGCAAGATCCTTTGCCATTGCCACTTCTGCTGAATGTCCTGTTCTCTTATTTCCTTGCAGGTTTTGGTATTTTTCAATTCCGGAGGTTTAAAAGCAAATTAGATAAAGTCTCTGAATATATGTTGCTTACCTTAATCGTTTTACTTGCATTTTTTGCATTCCCGGTATATGATCAGCAGTATTTTCAAAGATTTAATGTTTTACTGTTTATTCCGCAGCTCTTGTTGATCTCCTATTTAATCCGGATGAATCAAAAACTGGCATTCCCTTTTTCAATTTTGCTCGTTTTGCTAACAATCTGTTCAATTTTCATGTATTTTTCTGAAGAAAAGAAGCCCTGTATCGACAATCAGGCATTTCATGATCTACAAAATATCAACAAGTATGTTGCTGTAAATAAGGAAAACAGTATTATTATTGCAAGGCACGGTCTGGAATTCTGGACAGCCTGGGCATTAAATGTCAAAGTTGGACAAGACAGGGTGATGGACAAAATTGGGCTGGATAAGTACAGGAATGTGATTTTTCTGCAACAAAAAAACGAAGACGATCAAGGGCCATTTGGCAGAAGACCGTTAAGAAAGCCGGGGATCGGAATGAATGGACCGCCACCAGTGGGCCGTCCGGCTCCTGAAAATTTTAAACTGATCTATAGTTCATCCTATTTTAATGCCTATAAAAAACTGAATTAGAAAACCATGTTTAAGACAAAAAAATCGTTTCTCCTGTTGTATTCAATAATCTGGGTACTTGTGCTGGTATCACCCTATTTTAGATACATGCAGGATGTCAGTCCGAATGGTTGGAACAGAATGATTGGGGATTGGACTAATCTTTTCTTGCTCCTGCTTCTTTTCCTGATCAATTTAATGGTGCTTGTACCACGATTACTCTTTAATGATAAACGATCTCAATATTTTGTCATAGTTACTGCTTTGATGTTTGCTGTAGCTGTTGTCAGTTTAATCGTCCATCCAACAGGACCCCCACAGCCACCAGGAATGGGAGTTCCTCAGCCTGATATTCAGTCAGATCAGACACATAACCTTCTGCCCTTTCTGGGTACCATTCTGAATAATCTGATTACCGCTTTACTCATCATTGGAAGTAGTACCGCCATTGAACTCGAATACAAATGGCGTATCGAACAAAAACTGAGAAAAGATGTCGAGAAAGAGCAGCTTATAACCAACCTGGCTTTGTTGCGGCACCAGGTTAGTCCGCACTTTTTTATGAATACACTGAACAACATTCATTCACTAATTGAAATGGATACGGAAAAGGCTCAGGATGCCATCGAACGGTTGTCAACACTTATGCGCTATCTGCTATACGATTCCGCTCAAAATACCATTGAACTGAGAAAAGAAATTGAATTCATCAACAGCTTTGTGTCTTTGATGCAGCTCAGGCATTCGGATGAAGTGAAAATTAAAATACAGATTCCGGATCAGATTCCGGACATTAAAATTCCACCCATGTTGTTTATTTCGTTGCTCGAAAATGCATTTAAACATGGCGTAAGTTATCCATTGAAATCATATATTTATCTTGAAATGCAAATCAATGAAAATTCACTGGTATGTACTATCAAAAACAGCAAACATAAAACCGTCGCCAATCAGTTTGATGAATATTCGGGGATTGGGCTTGAGAACATTCAGAAAAGCCTGAATTTACTGTACGAAAAGAATTACAAGTTGGACATATCCGACAAAGAGCATGAGTTCGAAGTTAACCTTACAATTCCGTTATGAACATACGATGCATTGCCATTGATGATGAACC
>JBAWZG010000262.1:0-5207 GCA_037143155.1 Bacteroidia bacterium | reverse complement strand
GACCGTCAGCCCGAATTTACCCAGATCGACTGCGAAATGTCGTTCGTTGAGCAGGAAGATATCCTGAATATGTTCGAAGGTTTGACCAAATATCTTTTCAAGGAAATCAAGGGAATCGACATTACCGAATTCCCCCGAATGTCCTATGCTGAAGCCATGGAAAGTTACGGTTCCGACAAACCGGATATCCGTTTTGGAATGAAAATCAAAGACCTGACTTCTCTTGTGAAAGGAAAAGGGTTTTCGGTGTTCGACGATGCTGAGTTTATCGGTGGAATTTGTGCCGAAGGTTGCTCTGAATATACCCGCAAACAGTTGGATGCACTTACCGAATGGGTCAAACGTCCGCAGATTGGCGCCAAAGGTTTGGTTTACATGAAATGCAATACCGACGGAACGATCAAATCATCGGTCGATAAATTTTATTCTCCGGAAGAGCTTCAAAAATGGGCTGATTTATTTGGTGCAAAATCAGGCGATTTGATTTTACTGCTTTCGGGCGCAAAAGAAAAAATGCTCAAAGCTATCGGCGACATGCGTCTGGAGATGTCCAATCAGCTTGGGTTGCGCGATAAAAATGTGTTCCAGCCGCTGTGGGTGGTTGACTTTCCGTTGCTCGAATGGGACGAAGACACCAGTCGTTTTTATGCCATGCACCATCCGTTTACTTCACCAAAACCTGAAGATTTTCCGCTGCTCGAAACCAACCCGGGTGCTGTTCGTGCCAATGCGTACGATTTGGTGATCAACGGAGTTGAAATTGGCGGAGGTTCGGTCCGGATCTTCGACAAAGCCCTTCAGGCCCGGATGTTTGGTCTGCTTGGATTCACTCCGGAACAAGCCGAATATCAGTTTGGCTTCCTGATGAATGCTTTTAAATTCGGTGCACCGCCTCACGCAGGAATTGCTTTCGGATTCGACCGTCTGACTTCGATGTTTGCCGGTCTGGAAAGCATCCGCGACACCATTGCCTTTCCGAAAAACAATTCGGGACGCGACGTAATGATGGACAGTCCTTCAACCATTTCGCCGGTACAATTGGATGAGCTAAATTTGGTGATCAACCTGAAAGACAAGAAATAGTATTACTCAAAAAAGCGGTTATCTGTAAATAGATAACCGCTTTTTTGTATTTTCAAATTCCCTCATTTTCAAATTTTCAAATCAGAAGAACCCAAGTTCCAAACGGGCTTCCTCGCTCATCATCGACTTGTCCCATGCCGGGTCAAAAGTCAGTTCCACATCGACTTCCGCCACATTTTCAACTGACAAAGCGGCCTGACGGACATCTTCAACCAGCATATCCGCAACCGGACATCCGGGAGAAGTCAAAGTCATAATAATATTCGCCTTGTTTGTTTCGTCAACATCCACATTGTATATCAATCCCAAATCGTAGATATTCACAGGAATCTCCGGATCATAAACGTCCTTCAGGTGTTCAATTATCAAATCAATTCTGGTATCCATTACTCAATCTCCTTTTTCTGAAATTCTTTTATATGCAACAGCATAGAGTTTAATTTGTTTGATCATAGACAGCAATCCGTTCGATCGTGTAGGTGAAAGGTGTTGTTTCAGACCAATTTCGTCAACAAAAAATAATTCATTTTCAATAATTTCGGCCGGGGTTCTTCCTGAAACTACCCGAAGTAATAAAGCCACCATTCCTTTTACAATAATGGCATCGCTCTCAGCCCTGAAGACAACTTTTCCGTCAACAAAATCAGACACCAACCAAACCCTTGACTGACAACCCCGAATCAAATATTCATCCGTTTTCTCTTTCGGATCAAGGTCTTTTAAATCGTTGCCCAGTTCAATCAGGTAACCGTATTTGTCCATCCAATCTTCGTAAACCGAAAACTCTTCTACTATGTCGTGCTGTATTTCGTTTATCGTCATCAATTCAAGCTTAAAGGATGCAAATGTCGTTATTTTTTGTTCTCATTCAAAAATTAATTTAACGACCTTGCTCATCCTGATGAAAGCTTAACAAATTTCAACAATACTTGATATATACCACCGAAACTTAATTCTTATCCGGGTAAAAGCTGAATTTACTTTTTAATGAATCTAAATTACACGAATTTCCTTTTCAAACCCTATAAATTCGTAATTTTATATGACAGTTCAGTTATAAATAAAAATGTTTAACCATGGAATCATTAGCCGGATCACAAACCGAAAAAAATTTACTCAAAGCCTTTGCCGGAGAATCGCAGGCCCGAAACCGTTATGAATTTTTCGCCAAAGTAGCCATCAAAGAGGGGCTGGAACAAATTGCTGCTCTTTTCTTTGAAACTGCTGTGAACGAACGTTCGCATGCCAAGCAGTTTTTCAAACACCTCGAAGGTAGAATGGTAGAAATTACTGCCACTTATCCTGCCGGAAAAATCGGCACCACGCTCGAAAACCTGAAAGCAGCCGCCGACGGTGAAAACGAGGAGTGGACCGAATTGTATCCTGAATTTGGCCGGATTGCCGAAGAAGAAGGCTTTGGCCGGATTGCCTTACTTTTCAGATCAATTGCCAAAATTGAGAAAGCACATGAAGAACGCTACAGGAAATTATACCAAAACCTGGAAAACGGAAAAGTATTTGAACGTGAAGGGAAAGTTGTATGGAAATGCAGGGTTTGCGGATTTTTACACGAAGGGTTGAAAGCACCTATGAAATGCCCGGTTTGCGAACATCCGCAGGCTTATTTTGAAATCGAAGCTGAGAATTATTAGTCAATAGTCATCATAAAAAAGGAAAGAGGAAATATTCTCTTTGAAAATTGGAGGTCACAAATTGCGACCTCCAATTTTATGTTTCATATCAAGTAGTTGCAAAATGCGATATTTTCATAATTCTCCTTCGGAAATGCATTGGATTTGAGATAAATAAAAAATTGAAATTTTGAAATTCCAATTAGGAATATCAAGATGGTGAGATGCACAGAGTGGTGAGACAAAGGATTCCATCCCTATTTTAAAGGATGGAATCCCTGTATGACTTGTCAAAGTAATCAGCACGTCCCTTTAAAATGATCAACTTGAAATAACATTTCTGATTTCAAACTGATCATTTTTGTTTTACCTCCGGATCGGTATCTTCTCATACTTCAATAACTTACCAGCCCAGGGAATAAAATATTTAAAGTTCGGAGCATCAGTATGTCCGCCATCATGCTGACGCCAGGCCAGTTCACCTTCGAGTAAACCTGAATTAAAAGGAGGCATCTTTTCGGTCAGGTAATCATTGGAAACACCAAGATCCTTAACACCTAACAACTTAAATACAGAACCGGCTGCGATGGTAGCCATGTAGCTTCCCTGCTGATCGAGCCATTTGGCATCACCTTTTTCAGGAATACCATAACTTATAAATGTGAAACGCGGCGCACAAAGGGCAATCAGATCATGCGAATCAACAGGCAGATCGCAACCTGTTTTTGTTCCAAAACTTGCTGTTGAAGCGCCATATTTCATGTAATTTCCGGCCATCCAGTAATATTCTCCACCGGTAAGGCTTTCCACTGCTTCTCCGAAATTACGGCGATGAAGTGTGGCTCCGCCCTTTCCTGAAGAACCGATCAAGCCTACAGCAAACCGCGGTTCAAAAGCCAATGTGACCAACGCCGCTTTTCCATATCGCGAGACACCTTCAATGCCTACTTTTTTAGCATCAACCAACGAATCCGTTTCGAGGTAATCCAATCCGCGTGCTGCACCCCATGCCCAGGCACGAAGAGCACCCCAGTCATCAGGCTTACGTGCTTGACCTTTATTGACCAATCCAATAATTCCTCTGGTGATGCCGGCACCATTATCTGCCTGAATGCTGTTTGGGTCAATGGTTGCATAACCCCATCCAGCAGCCAGCAATTGTTCAGTCGGAGAAGGATCGCCTTCAGGTTTCGGTGCAAAGAAATTTGGGCCTGCTAATCGGGTAACCGGCATATAAGCAGGATAACGATCAAAAATATCCTTCATTTCCGGGTTGCTTTTGATCATCATTTCTTTAAATGCAGAATTCAATTTTTCCATGTCCTCAGGTGCTGGCTGAGCTGGTGCAGGCAATGAAGGCCAGCCAAACATCATCAACACCGGAACAGGACCTTTTACATTGGTGGGCAGAACCACTGTCATTTTAATATCTACGTCAATCAATGGATATTCACTGTTATCCACATGGCCAATCAATTGTTTGGCGATAACCGGAGTCCAACCGACAAATTCCCGATCCGTGATTTTTGCTGTCCATTTTACAGAGGGTATATTTTTGGGTAGTCGGCCGTAGACTTCCCGTTCAACATCTTCGACAATTTCGGGGCGGCGCTGTTTCCACCAGATGTCTGCTGTGGTTACTTTTTTACCACTTTTTGTTGTGAGAATATCAGGCAATTGAGGACAAGGATTGGCCAATGATTCATCCGTATTGGCATGGTTCGGGTCAGCATCATTACCGCTTGGGCCCGGCCTCAATTCTGTTATGCCCAATTGCTTCATCATGTTATCGTGATCCTGCTGTGCGGTAAACGTTACCATCGGAGGATACTTGCTGCGATCGGTTTTTGCCTCCTGTGCGATTGCTATATAGGGAAAACCTACTACCATTAAAAAAAATAATGACTTTTTCATTTGACGGGTTAGGTAAGGATTAATTTAGTTTCGAAAATACGAAAATCTTATCGGATGAATGAAAATTGTGACACTGATCTCTATCTTGATGGACTTGACTGAACCGAAAGAAATAACAGGCTAAAACATGCTGATTACTTTTTTCAGTGCCTCCACAAATACATCAATTTCTTCTTTGGTATTGTAAAATGCAAACGAAGCGCGAACTGTTCCCTGAATTCCGTAATGGTCCATCAGCGGATCGGCACAGTGATGCCCGGTGCGAACCGCAACTCCAAATTTGTCGAGCATGGTTCCCAAATCGAAGAAATGAACTCCTTCCACATTGAATGAAATGACTCCTGATTTTTCGGCTTGAGTTCCATAAATTCTCAATCCTGAAACTTTCATCAATTCCGAAGTTGCATAACTCAAAAGTTCGTTTTCCCAAGCAGCAGCATTCTCAATTCCATGGTTTTCAAGGTAGTCAATTGCAGAACCGAAGGCAATCACTCCACTGATATTGGGCGTTCCGGCTTCAAATTTATAGGGCAATTCGTTGTACGTTGTTCCGGAGAATTTGACTTCCGAAATCATTTC
>JBAWZG010000261.1:0-5243 GCA_037143155.1 Bacteroidia bacterium | reverse complement strand
CAAAGGATTTTATGCTTCGGACGGCAACGGGCAGGAAGTATTCCGGATAGTCGATTCAGGCTCGAATCTGGCAGTCGCCAATATTGAAAATCGCCTGTTTATCAACCCTTATGGTATTGAAAAAACCTATAAAGGAGTAAAAACAAGCGGCACTGTATTTCTGCGGAACGATGCAAAAGGAATCCATTTGGCTTTTATCGGAACGCAGAAAACGATCCAGTTGAATCCTGCACTCATGTCATGGAAACTGGGTCATGCATTTTCGGAAACTACCGGAAAATCCATTCCAATGACCAAAACGCCCGACGGATGGCTGCTCCTGAACCGGCCAGCCAATGAATCGTTTATCCGTTTCAATCTGGATACCCTGGCACTTGCAACAAAGCCAATCCTGAATCCGGAGCAAATACTGGAATGTTTTCCCAATCCGGCCAAAGATCAAATAACAGTCACTTTTTCGCTCAAAGATTCTGCAACCGTTCGACTGAGTTTATGCAATGTGATGGGTCAATCGGTAAAGGAACTTTTAAATGGAAAAGCTGCGGAAGGCACGCATCAGCTTAATTTTGATGTGTCCAAACTGGCAAAAGATAATTATCTGTTGATACTCGATTCAGGAGCGGATCGGATTACAAAAAAAATTGTACTCAAATAAACCAGCAATCAAAAAATGAAAATCCGGAACTATCTGTTAATTCTGCTTATAACTTCGACGCTGACCAATTGCAACACTTCTGTAAACAAAAAAAACAGCAGTAAGGAAACTGCTTCAGATATTTCAAAATCAACCACACTGCGGTTCTTCAACGATTCCAGTTTCTGGAATCAGCCCCTACCTGCCAATGCAGAAACTGACCCCAGAACCGAAGCCTGGATAAAAATGTGGGAAACGGAACCTTCCGGAATAAACTTTAAATTGAATATTGAAAAATGGACCATTCCGGTTTATGAAGTTAGCCGAAACACTCCATTAAGCAAAATTGGATTACTCTACCTGACTCCAAAAGACCAGATTCACTGGCATACGACCAAAGCGCATTTCGGTCATGGAAAGGGATTTGACAGTGTCCCGATTCCGAAAACAGCTTCACCAGATCCGCAATCCGATTCACATATGGCCGTTGTTGACCGGGAACGAAAATTGGTTTGGGATATGTGGGCCTTGTCTAAAGATTCAGCCGGAAACTGGAAGTCGGCAACCGGTATGAAATATGCACTCAATGGTTCCGGAGTTTTCAATACTGAAGAATTGGGCATGAAAGATGGCGAAAGTGTTCATTTCTATGGTCCGAGCCGTGCTGCAGGAGTCCCTGCCGTTGCCGGATTAATTCTTTATGATGAAGTACTGGAAGGCGAAATCAGGCATAAAATTGCCGCTGCATCCCGCTTTTGCGCTTACAAGGAATTTGTATATCCGGCAACCTGGACTGATGGTTTTACCGAAGGCGGAATTCCTGAAGGTTCAACCATTCAGCTGGATCCAAAGCTTGATCTGGCAAAATTTTCTTTGACTAAAGAGGAAATCATTCTGTGCAAGGCACTGCAGAAATACGGAATGGTATTGGTTGATATCGCCCAGGGACAGGCAATTTATGCTGAAGGATTATGGGGTCACCCCGGAAAATCATGGGAAGGAAAATTGCGCGAGGTAGGTGGAATCTCACAAATACCATATTCCAATTACCGGGTAATCAAAGTCAGCAATGCAGTACACCAGGGCGATGGACGGTCAAAGTTCCAACCGGTTTGGTAATACCTTTAAACAAAAAATAATAATCTAAAACACCATGCTAAACAAAAACATTTTCATTCTATTCATCCTTCTCTTTGCAGCAGGCTTGTCTCTTTCGGCTAAAGAAAAAGCAATTTCAAGCAAAAAATTCAAGAGTTCCGATATAGGAAATCCTGCAATTTCGGGATCAACTGAACTGATGAAAGACGGCATCAGGATTACTGCCGGAGGAGCTGATGTTTGGGGAGTCCGCGACGAATTCCGCTTTTCATATATTGAGCAAACCGGTGATTTCGACTTGGTTGCCCGGATTGAAAGCCTTACCGCGGCGAACCTGTATACCAAAGCCGGATTGATGGCCCGCGAAGAACTCACCGATAACAGCCGTCACATCTTCTTCCAGGTTTTCCCGAACAACAATCCCCGGAACAAAAATAATGGAGGATTCGAGTTTCAGTACCGGATGGAAAAAGCTGGTGAGATGAAAGCGATCTATCCGGCCAGATTTGATGGAACTCCTGCGTTTCCGGTTAGCTATCCGAATACATGGATCAGGCTGAAACGCACTGGAAATGAGTTTACCGGCTTAACCAGTCCGGATGGAAAAACATGGACAGAATACACCCGGTTTACTATGCCATTGGCTTCGAAAGTTTATCTGGGACTGGCAGTTACCTCGCACAACGCCAAAGGAACAGCCATTGCCGTTTTCCGGAATATTTCCTCATTGAAATAATCAGCAAAGTTTGAAAATGAGAAAATCTGTAAATTTAGACCGTCAATTCTCCATTCATTCAATGCATCATTCGGTCCTGATGAAGTCTGCGATTTTTCTGATGATGACATTTATTCTGGCATCATTGAGCAGTTTTGCCCAGAAATTTGAAGCGGAAACGGCAACGCTCTACAGCGGAGCCGTAAAAGTTGAAAGCACTACAAGTTCAGGTGGTTATTATATAGCGCAGAACAGCGGTCTCGTGTCATTCACCTTAACACTTGCAACTGCTTCCACATACAATCTTTACATCCAGGTCTCATCATCTTCGGTAAATGCGGCTGACAATTTATCACTTGACGGCACATCCTATGCATTTTCAATCGCTCAGGGGACTAATTTTTATCGTCTAAAAGTAGCGGAGAATCTGAAGTTCTCAGCCGGGCAACACAAGGTTCTAATCACAAAACCTTATGGTTCGATCAACATCGACTACCTTGAATTCGAAATAGTCGATACTTCGCCAAAAGCCAGGATCAATAAAACATTGGTCACGCCCAATCCAACCGATGAAGCGATCCGGCTTTACAATTTTCTGTACGATAATTACGGGCAAAAAATCATTTCAGGAGTAATGACCCTTGGCAGTATGGATGAAGTGAACTGGTTAAAAACCAACACAGGCAAAGAACCGGCATTGGTTGGTGTCGATTTCATGCATTGCAACCGGGCGTATAGCTGGTACAACGATTTGGAACCCGGAAACGATGCCTTAAAGTATTACAACAGAAACGGAATACCGGCCATGTGCTGGCATTGGCGTGATCCGTCGCGAAAAACGGAGGCATTCTACACCAAGGATACCAACTTCGATATTTCAAAAATTTTAGATGAAACTTCCGCTGAATACAAGGCGATGCTCAAAGACATCGATTATACGGCCGGATTGCTAAAGAAATTACAGGACAATAAGGTTGCAGTAATCTGGCGGCCTTTGCACGAAGCTGCCGGTGGATGGTTCTGGTGGGGAGCCAAAGGCGCTGCGCCGTGTAAAAAGTTATACCAGATCATGTTCGACCGTATGGTGAATTTCCACGGATTGCATAACCTGATTTGGGTGTGGACCCGCGAACCCAACGACGATGCCTGGTATCCGGGCGACGAATATGTGGATATTGTTGGACGGGATATTTACAAAACCGGTGACCATGGTTCTCAACTATCCGAGTTTAGCAGCATGACAGCCCGTTACGGAGGGAAAAAGATGGTAACAATCAGTGAATGCGGTTCGATTCCAGATGCCGACAATCTGATAAAAGACGGAGCTGCCTGGTCATATTTTATGCCCTGGTACGGCGATTTTGTCCGGAGCAGCACCTACAATTCGCTTGACCTTTGGAAAAAAATGTTTGCCAGCGATTATGTCATCACATTGGATGAAATGCCAAATCTGAGAACGTACACAACACCGGATACCACGACATACAGCGCACCGGTTAAAACAAGCGATTTCAAGGTGTATCCGGGCTTTTGCAGGGATTTTATTCGGGTGGAGTCCGGCAAATTGCTCCAGACCATCACGGTTTATAATCAACTTGGAATAAAGGTCAGGGAGATATTTCCCAAACTCAACAGCATTACCATTCCGATGACTGACCTTCCTTCAGGAATGTACCTGATTAAAGAAGGCCATGAAAAAACTGTTAAAATTTTTAAACTGTAACCATTTCAATAATCCGACTAATCACAAATCCTGATTTCAGGATATCCAATAGACCTTACAATGAAAAAAACACTTTCAGCACTGATTATACTTTTAGCTACAACTTTAACCGGGATTTGTCAGAAGTTCGAGGCCGAAACGGCAATCCTTGCCGGTGGCGCAAGCAAACAGGCAAGCAGTGCTGCTTCAGGAGGCTATTATGTTGCACAAAATGCCGGAAATCTGACCTTTAACCTGAATTTCACCGAAGAGGCAACCTACAATATTTACATTCAGGTGGCATCACCCAGCGGCTTCAAGGCCAACAATCTGGTAGTTGACGGATCGGCCATTACGTTTACCACCGAACTGAACAAAAACTACATCAAATTAAAAGTGGTGAGTTTTCTTAAACTTGCCGCCGGTGCCCACATCGTTCAAATAACCAATTCATGGGGCTGGATCAGCATTGATTACATCGAATTCGAGAAAGTTGATCCGACAACCCGTTTCAACACCAACACCACTCTGGTGACTCCAAATCCGACCGACGAAACGGTCCGGCTTTACCAGTTTTTGTATGACCATTACAATAAAAAAATCATTTCAGGAGTATCCAATGTGGAAGAAGCTGACTGGTTGAAAACCAACACCGGGAAAAGTCCTGCCCTGGTTGGGCTCGATTACCTTTTCTGCAACCGCGGATACACGAGCTGGTACGACGAAAATCAGCCATTCAACCAGGGAAAGGCATGGTTCGACAAAAACGGGATTGTAAATTTTCAATGGCACTGGCGCGATCCTTCACGTTTAACCGAAGCATTTTATACCACAGATACGAAGTTCGATATTACGAAGATATTTGATGAAACATCGGCCGAATACAAAGCCATGATCAGCGATATCGATTACACATCAGGCCAGCTCAAACGGTTTCAGAATGCCAAAATCCCGGTAATCTGGCGTCCACTGCACGAAGCTGCCGGTGGTTGGTTCTGGTGGGGAGCCAAGGGTGCGGCACCTTGTAAAAAGCTCTGGCAAGTCATGTTCGACCGCATGGTGAATGTCAACGGACTGCATAACCTGATCTGGGT
>JBAWZG010000260.1:0-5267 GCA_037143155.1 Bacteroidia bacterium | reverse complement strand
TAATATGCGCCAGGCAGTTCCGTAATCTTTCATCTTTTTAACAAACAGCTCGCGACAAAGGGCAACTACATCAAAATATTGTTTTTTGGTTTGGTCCATGTAAAAATCTTAATTTTGTAAAAAAAATATTGGACGCAAATATAGTAAAAAAACAAGATTGCAGGTCTTCGAAAAAGAAGTTACTGAATTGTCGTGGCAAACTCTTGTCTCTGGAAAATCCTTTGGTGATGGGAATTTTGAACGAAACCAAAGATTCATTTTACGATGGAAGTCGCTACAACACCGAAAAAGAATGGCTGGATCAAACCGAATTAATGCTTACAGAAGGAGCTGATATTATTGACATTGGATGTGTATCAACACGTCCTGGATCAAAACTTTCGGATAAAATTGAAGAAAGCAAACAAATCACAAAAGTTCTGAAATCTATATTAAAACATTTTCCTGAAACCGTAATCTCAGTTGACACCTATCATGCTTCGGTTGCTTCTCAATCTATTGATTCCGGTGCAGCCATCATCAACGACATTTCAGGCGGCACCATTGATTCAAGAATGTTTGAAACTATGGCCCGACTAAAAGTCCCGTATATTTTAATGCATATCAAAGGAATTCCGGAAACCATGCATCTGAGCCCTTCATATAATAATGTGTTGAAAGAAATCATTGCATTTTTCTCCGAAAGAATAAATCATTTACACAGTTTGGGACTTTCTGATATCATAATTGATCCCGGTTTTGGCTTTGGAAAAACCACAGAACATAATTTCAGTTTGATGGAAGACCTGAATATTTTTCAAACCTTTGACAATCCATTATTGATAGGCATCTCACGCAAATCGATGATATGGAAAACACTACAATCAACTCCTGAAAAGGCTTTGAACGGTACCATAGCACTTAATACCTTGGCATTATTGGCCAAAGCAAACATTTTAAGAGTTCATGATGTAAAAGAAGCCAAAGATTGTATCAGGCTTTTAAGCAATCTGACTTAAAATTATCAGGTTGTTTCAATGCCCATCGAAGCTTTTAACATAAGAATGTTAATAGTTTTTTTCAAATTCTTTATTTCATAAGCATGTTATTACAACCTTTGTAAATAATATGACCGTAGTGCGCCGATTTTTGTTTTTAATTATTTTGATTCATGTTTTTTGTGTCAGCAAGGGCCAGATTAACGTGGTTTATCAAACTGAAGAAAAGGCTGATTTGCCTGTTTCATTTATAAAAACTCCCGAAGGGCCACAAGTAAACACCAATTATTTTATCGGAGAGATTGCACGTTGCGCACAAAAGAAAATAGAATTTACTCAGTATAATTACAACTTCAATAAAGTTTACAGAATAATTGAAGAATCGGCAAATCATTACATTGCTACCATAGAGTTTACAGATTTCACTTGTAAAGGAGATGCATTTTATAGGGGTTTTTCTATTAACGAAGCGCTTATTCCCAATTTTTGTTCAATGCATGTGCAGATATACGGAATCCAATCAACACCCTTAATTAATCAGGATATTGTTGCTGCACCTTTGCAATCAGGATACAATAAAGCAGCTTCATTTTCATTTACGGATACCTGTAAATTGAAGAAATACAAGATTGAAGTCAGCAACCTGAAATTTGAATTCGACAATAATTCTATCGAAAGATTTACAGCCAAACTGAAACAGATTGATGATTATTTCCTTTCAGGACCGCTCATCGAAAGCTATATGCAACAACTGCGCACCATCGATTTTGGCAATACCGATATGATTATTGTGTATGATATCAAATTAAAAGATGTAGAAAAAGCCTTCGAGAAACTTTATCAAATGGATTTTCCCGGAAAACTTAAGCTTTCGGATAACGACCCTGTGAAACTCATTGATAAAATAAACTCCTTTTCAGATTCACTTTTCTTATTGCGCAAGCAAATGAATGACAAAATTAGCAATCTGGATAAAATCTATTATCAAAAAGGAATTCAATCACTTCAAAAAGGCGACATTGCAAAAGCTCAAACCAGTTTTAATAGTTCGGCATTGTATAATCCCAACTTCGCTCCTACTCAATTCGAATTGGCTAAGCTGTGGTATCGTCGCGACAGTCTGTTTAATACTTCTAATGTAATAACTCATATTCTTCAAAAACTGAATCCCGATGGGGTCTTACAAAAACAGGTTTTGCTTTTTGCTGATACTGTTTACAACAAAATGATATCGGTGGGCCAAGAATATGTTAGGGTTGAAAAATTCAATGAAGCCATAGAATTATTTGAACATTGTATCAAATTTTGTTCCGATTTGCCGGGCTATAATTGTGCTGACAAGCAAGTGAAAGGCCTTGCAAGTGCTAAATTCGGCATCTACCAGTCTTATTTAAGTGTTTCGCAAAGAGCCATGGAAAACGGAAAACTTGATCTGGCTGAAATTTACATTCAGGAAGCAATGAAATATCAGAAGTTAAACCCTGCTGATATTATCAGCAATGCAGAAGCCAAGCTAAAACTCGAAAAACTCTTATCCGTTTATATTACCAAAAGTGATACCCTGAATGCTCAGCATAATTTCAGTAAAGCTTTGTTTTTTCTGGAAAAAGTCAGGAAAGTGAGCGATAGCAATCAATTAGTACTTCCTGTTGCTTATTTAAATAGTGTTTCGAAAGCAAAAAATGGCATTTATAAAAGTTTGATTAAAAAGAGTCAGGAACAATTGTTGTCAGGACAGGAACATCTTTCTGAACAAACTTTAAATGAAGCAGTAGATTTTCAATCAAAAAATGAAAAGGAAGTTGCAGTATCCTATGCTGTAGATACATTGTTTGTAAAAATTAAAACCGTGGCGTATAAAGACAATATCCATCAGGGAATGATGTATTGCAGCATTCAGGAATATCCATTGGCTTTGCGATACTTTGATGAGGCCAAATCGCTGGAACAAAAGTTTTATTTAAAAAAAGATAAAAAACTCGATTCGCTTATTAAAGTTACCGGGAAACCTATTATTATGGCAAAATTGCAATCTGTTGAAAGTTTTATTAATCTTTTACAGATAGATTCTGCAAATGCTGCAATGAATTCTATCCATAAAAGTCAGGCTTTACATCTTTTAAATAATGATAATGAAATAAACGCCAAAGCTGCTGAATTGACTGAACGCATATTTTCTACAAAATGTGTGCAACAAAAAAGCCGTTTCGATAGTATTTATACTGCTGCCAATTACAATATAATTCGTCAGAATTTCCTGCTTGCCGATGAACAACTTGCAGTAGGTATAAATATTTCAGAAAAATATCCGGAATGCCATATCGATGCCGATAAGGCAATGTCGGACAAGAAAATGGTTCAGAAAAATGCTGCCTACCAAAAGCTGATGCAAAAATCGCAACAAGCCTACCAATCAAAAAACTACGCTGATTATTTTTATTATTATAACGAAGGCGAAAACTATTATCTGCAAAACCAACTGATCAACACAGGCATGATACACCCAGGATTGGTTGATATGATTTCCGTTTCTAATGACACCTTATTTATCCTGAAATCCTTCGATTACCTTGCTTCGAAAAACAAATATGAAGATGCCCTTGTCTGCCTGAAAACTCTTGAAAAAATTTCATATCCACAAAAATCCTCAAAAGGAATACAACAGCAGTTAGCAGTTAAAATGGCCATGCGCGATTTCAAACAAAATCCAAAAGGAAATCCAACTCTGATGACTTTAAATTATATGGCCGATAGCAAATGGCTGAAGTATTTTAAATCAGCCTATTTGATGACCTGGAGAACATCGAGATAGATTTTTTTCAGAGTATTTTTTTCAATAAAAGCCGTTCTTCCTTTAGCACCGATCGTTCCTCCTTTAGCACCGATCGGTTTGCCTTTAGTACCGATCGGTTCTCCTTTAGCATCGATCGGTTTGCCTTTAGCATCGATCGGTTTGCCTTTAGCACCGATAGGTTGGCTTTGTATATTCCTTGTTTCTTCTCATTTAATAAAAATGCAACCTTCGCATCTGTCGGAATTTTACTTTTTAATCTTTCAGATAGATTTGTCATATAAAAAAGGATGTGAGTTGACAATGGAATTTTCTGATTTTATATATAAACATTGTTAGATATAAAGCAATTATTATCCGCAAAAGTCAAAAATCGCTTATTAGCTGAAAATCTTTAGTTAGCAGCCAAAATTTTTGAACAATTTTGGCTGCGGACTGAACCCCGACATCTGCGGACTGAACTCCGACACCTGCGGAGAGAACTTCGACATCTGCGGATAGACCCCCTTTATCTGCTGAGGGAATTTTATCATCTGCGGAATGAACCCTGACCTCTGCGGATACAACTTCATCATCTGCTAACATTGTTTTACCACCTGCGGACACTACCTCCACTTCTGCTAATACAACCCTGACATCTGCTAACACTACATTTTTATCTGCGAAGAGAATTTTACCCCCTTTTCGGGCTATATTTACCTCCAATTAGCTTTTCTGTTTGTTTTTCTAAATATATTTATAAGCAAATCAGTATATTTCAATTTCTTCCTGTTTTACGCACTGGGACACCCTAATTCAACATCAAACATTTTGAGTAGTTGAACTTGCTCTTCGTTTTTAATTAAAATCCTTGTATAGCTTGTATTTGAGTATGGAGTAGTGATGGTTATTGAATAAATTGTTTTCAAAATATCTATTGCTTTTTCAGGGCTAAGTTCAGATTTTTTCTCCTTTAATTGCCTTTCAAGTTCTTTATACAATACACATGCAGCAAAAGCAATGCAAATGTGTGATTCTATCCTTCTTTTCAAATGATGATAGATCGGTCGTATCTTTAAATCTGTTTTTGATATTCTGAATGTTTTTTCAACATTCCAAAGTTTTTTATAATGAGCAATAATATCTTCTTTTGGGAAATCCGTGTTGGTCAAATAGCCTTTTAATCCATCCCATTTGGCATCGTCTTCATACTTTTGATAATCTATGGTTATTTCAATTTCACCTTTCAAGGTTAAGTACTTGTTGTATCCTTTATTATTGATGTGCTTCTTGGTGAGTTTGCCAGCATCTAAATTCTTTTCAAGCTTTTCTATCCCTGTTTTTCTATTATAGGCGTCCTTCTTGGCTCTTTGTTCTGAGTAGCTAATTATTATTCGTTGGTTTGTGCCCTTTTTTAATACTACACTTTCTCCATCTTTTAACTTCAACAAGAGTATTTGTTTTTTTAATTCTTCCGATTCGTTTTTAATCCTTGCCCCAATGATAAATTCATAATCTCT
>JBAWZG010000259.1:0-5268 GCA_037143155.1 Bacteroidia bacterium | reverse complement strand
GGCCACCGGATAAGCCTCGAAGATCTAAAATCTGACCGGTATTGCCGTTTAATTCCTAACCTGAGTGAGACAACTGTTCAATCGGTGATCGACTCCATTACGGCAAAGTTCAACAAGGGAATGGAACGCGAATCAAACCAGGTTTTTTACCATACCGGGCCACATCATGATGACATTATGCTCGGCATAATGCCCCATACCAACCGGCAACTGCGCGATGCCAGCAACGAATTTCATTTTTCGGTACTGACTTCAGGATTTACAGCCGTAATTAATCAGTATGTAATCGATCTGCTCTCTGAAACGCTTAACCTGATCAGTGAAAACAAAATTGAAATGATCAATTTTCCTGATTTCTTCGAGGAAGGTTATAAATTAAAGTGGGACAAAGACATTTACCATTATCTCGATAGTGTAGCAGCCAATGATGCTGCAGAAAAACGTCGTGGTGTTTGCCACCGGGTGGTTCGTGCCATCGTTGAAATTTGGGAAATCAAAGATAAAGCTCATCTGATTTCATCAATCATCGAAGTTTTGGATAATCTCCGTAATAGTTATGATGGAAGCAAAAATCCACCCAGAATACAGAAGCTGAAAGGAATGATCCGCGAAATGGAAGAAGAACTGGTATGGGCTCATTTCGGTGTTCCGGTAAAAAATGTTCACCATCTCCGGCTCGGTTTTTACCAGGGCGATACATTTACCGAAAATCCAGATGAGCAACGTGACATTCTGCCAGTTCTGGAAGAATTCAGAAAATACAAACCAACGGTAATCAGCCTGGCCATGGATCCGGAAGGAAGTGGCCCGGATACGCATTATAAAGTTCTGAAAGCCATTGCTGCCGCAGTGAAGGAATGGAAAAAAGAGGAAGATCTTTCGAAACTGCGCGTAATTGGCTACCGAAATGTTTGGTTCCGCTATCATCCCGCCGATACCGAAGTTATAGCTCCGGTTTCCCTGAATGCACTGGCAATATTAGACTCGTCGTTTACCGATTGCTACCTGAGTCAGGTCAATGCTTCGTTCCCAAGTTATCAGCTCGATGGAAAATTCAGTCAGCTCACGCAACGGGTTTGGGTTGAACAACTGAAACAAATCCAACTTTTACTTGGTAAAAACTACTTCTATCAGCACGAAAGGCCACTGGTCCGGGCTACCCACGGGCTTATCTACTTCAAGGAATTAACTGTGGACCAATTTTTACAGCAAGCTGCCGAACTTGAGAAATCAACAGAAGGAGTCGGAATCTGATGTTCAAATAACCTTTTTGTTTTTTTGCCGGCAAGATCGTTCGGTCTGAAATTTCATTGTATCTTTAAGGTAGTTATTTTAACCAACTAACCTGATAAACAATGAGTACCAACCGAAGATCATTTATCCAGAATTCGTTGACTGCAACTGCAGGACTCGGAATTTTAAGCAGTTTGCCTAATGGACTACATGCTGCACAAAAAATGGTTGCTCCGAGTGACCAAATTAATATCGCACTTATTGGCTGCAAAAACATGGGATTTGGCGATTTGAAGAATCACCTGAATATTCCGGGAGTTAACTGCATCGGCTTGTGCGACATTGACCAAAATATATTGAACGATCGGGCCGCCGAAATACAGAAAACCTACAAACAGACACCCAAATTGTATGGGGACTTCAGGAAGCTTCTCGAAAATAAAGATTTACATGCCGTGGTTATTGGGACACCAGACCACTGGCATTGTCTGCCGATGGTAAATGCATGCGAGGCAGGACTTGACGTTTACGTTGAAAAACCAATGGCCAACAGCATCGAAGAATGTAACCTGATGGTTAAAGCTGCCAATCGATATAACCGGGTGGTTCAGGTTGGCCAGCAACAACGCAGCGGTGCCCATTGGAATAATATAAATCAAATGATTAAGGCCGGTAGAATTGGGAAACTGCGAAAAACCAACATCTGGGGAAATTTCAATTATGGAATCGGTCTGCCAATGGTTACCGACAGTGCTGTTCCGGCAGGAGTTGATTTTGAAATGTGGCTTGGACCCGCTCCTTCACGAAGTTTTAATTCAACCCGTTTTCATGGTTCATGGCGCATGTTCTGGAATTATGGCGGCGGATTGGTAACCGACTGGGGAGTTCATTTGATTGACATGGCGCTTTGGGCAAAAGACATCACTACCCCACCAGAAAAAATACTCGCAACAGGAGCCAATCTCTCATTTTCTGACCACAACCACGAAACTTATGACACGATGTCGGTGATTTTCGAGTTTGGAGATTATCAGGTCACCTGGCAGCACACTGCAGGAATCCAAAATGGCCCTTGGAATAAATCCTATGGAATTGAATTTATTGGAGATCTGGGAACCATTGTTGCCGACCGGGGTGGGTATAAAATAATCCCACAATGGGATGACGAAGAGAAAAAAGCCAAAATTGAAGCTGAAGAATCAAATAAAGGCGGAGAAAACCATCAGGAACATGCCCGGAATTTTATCGACTGCATTAAGTCGCGGCAAAAACCAGTATGTACTCCTGAAATCGGTCGTGCCGTTGCTGTTACTGCTCACTGCGCAAACATAGCAGTTCGCTCAGGCGAAAACCTTTTGCTCTGGGACGAGTCCAAAGGCCGTTTCTCCAATTCCGAAAAAGCCAATCAGTACATCGTTCCTGAATACCGGAAACCATGGGAATTGCCTAAAGTATAATAGCCTCCCCAAAACCCCCTCCGAAAGAGGGGGCTTAAATAGCACATTAAAAGATCTGCATCTATCCAAAAAATCTCAGAACCGCTGTCGCCTAAGCCTCTCCCTTTGGGGGAGAGGTTGGAGAGGGGCTTTAAATCTAAAAACTATGAATACGAACCGCCGTCAATTTATCACCACAATAGGTCTTTCAGCCTTAGGTTTATCGGCTGGAATTCCCGTCTGGTCTGCTGAAAGAAAACAAATACAACTGGAAAAGATCGGTTTCATTTCCGGAATTGTGGATAATTTCTTAAAAGATGACTGGAAAGGAACACTGGAAAAACTCGCCAAACAAGGTTATTCCGAAATGGAATTTGGTGACTATCTGGGAAATTCTGCCTCAGAGTTTAAGTCAGTTTGCAAAACACTCGGAATTAATCCATTTGCAGGTGGATCGGCAATGGCCGATATGCTGAAAGATACCGATAAAAAAATTGCAGAGGCGCTTGAAACCGGCAAAGAATATTGGGTTTGTTACTGGCCATGGCTTTCTGATGCCAAAAATATTACTGCCGACGAAGCCAAAACAGCAGCCGACAACCTGAATAAATTGGGTGCAGCCTCCAAAAAAGGAGGAATCAAATTCTGCTGGCACAACCACAACTGGGAGTTCGAAAAAACCACCTCTGAAGGATTACCATTCGACATCCTGATGAAAAATACAGATCCGCAGACCGTGAAAACCGAACTCGATATTTACTGGGTGAAAAAGGGTGGCGGCGATCCATTGGAATGTCTGAAAAAATATCCGGACCGGATAAAAATACTGCACGTGAAAGACATGGATACCACTCCTGAAAAATCGTTTGCCTGTCCGGGTTCGGGAATTATTGATTTTCGCCCAATCTTCCGCGAAGCATGTGATCAGGGAATACGCCATTATATCGTAGAAAAAGATGGCGAAAAGAATGGCATTGAATGCCTAAAATCAAGTGCTCAATATCTCAGGAATTTGACATTCTAAAAAACATCTTATATTCTTTCTTCCTAAAGAACAGACATGAGTCGAATGAGTATAGCCATAATTCATTGTGTCTTTGCCTATTTGCAATCATGTCATATTTTCTTATAATTGTATTCCTGACACTTAACAAATTTCCATGAACCGATTCAAATGCCTTTCACTCACTATTCTGCTGGTTTTCAGCATTCAATCTTTGATTGCCCAACAAAAGCCTTTCCTCGAAAACATTTACTATTACATCGAAAACCCGCAGATGATCGGGCTGAACCAGGAAGATGGACATGTTCCACTCCTGCCCTATTCGAATCTAAAAACAGCAATTGAAAGTATTCCGGCGCAGTCATCGGGCTATCTTCCGCTCGATGGAAAATGGAAATTCCTGTATACCGTCAATCCTGACGGCATCAACAAAGAATTTTTTAAAACGGGATTCAATGAAAAAGGAATGTCTGAAATTACGGTTCCAGGAATGTGGCAGATGCAGGGATTTGGCGAGAAAATCTTCCGGAATGTGTCTCAGCCTTTCAAAGCCGATCCGCCTAAAGTTCCACGCGATTACAATCCTGTTGGGTCCTACCGAAGAACGTTTAATGTTCCTTCCGGATTTAAAGAAAAACAGCTTTTTCTGCACTTCGAAGGCGTCGCTTCAGCATACTTTGTTTGGGTGAATGGTCAGGAAGTCGGATACAATCAGGGTGCCAACGAACCTGCCGAATTTGACGTGACCAAATTGGTGAAACCGGGAAAGAATACCGTTTCGGTGATGGTCTTCATGTATTCCGACGGAACTTACAACGAAGATCAGGACATGTGGCGTCTGTCTGGCATTTTCCGGAGTGTTTATCTGATGGCTACTCCCAAAGTGCACATTCGCGATTATTATGTCAGCACCGATCTGGATGAGAAATACGAAGATGCAACCCTGAAATTGGAAGCTGAAGTTCAAAATTATTCGCCGGCTTCCATCAAAGATTTTCAGGTAAAAGTGACTTTGCTGGATCAAAACAATCAGGCAGTTTTGGAGAACCTAAGTTCAGAAAAAATTTCACTCGGGGCAGGCGAGAAAACAAAAATTCGCCTGAATGCGCCGGTGAAATCGCCACAGAAATGGTCGGATGAAAAGCCCAATTTATACCATATCGGATTCGAATTGGTCGATCCTTCAGGAAAAACCACCGAAGCCCTGGCCGACCGGATTGGTTTCAAAAAAGTAGAAGTCAAACATCAGGCTTATTACGTGAATGGCGTTCCGGTGAAACTTAACGGCGTGAACAGCCACATGCAGCACCCCGATCTGGGGCACACCATGGATGTGGAAACTATCCGGAAAGATTTTTATCTGATGAAACAGTTCAATATTAACTGCGTTCGGACCTGTCATTATCCGCCGGTGAAAGAATACCTGAAACTGGCCGACGAACTGGGAATCTATATTGTGGATGAAACCGGAGACGAAGCTCATGCGACCGAGTTTATTTCGAACGATCCGCTCTGGACCAAATCGTATGTGGAACGTGCCGAAAAAATGGTGCTGCGCGACCGGAATCACCCGAGTATCATTTTCTGGAGTGCCGG
>JBAWZG010000258.1:0-5284 GCA_037143155.1 Bacteroidia bacterium | reverse complement strand
AATCGATGATCGACGATGTCAAACTGATCGGCGGTCACGGAACCATGCGCCCCGGCCCAAAAGTGCCATGGAAATGGGAAGAACACCAGCAGACTCAGGATCCCCGTCCCAAAAGCGGAAACGAACAGGTTTGGGATACGCAATACTGGAGTTTGTGGGTGACCAACAACGGCGGTGGAATCATTAAAAATATCTGGTCGGCAAGTACCTATGCCACAAATGGTTTTTATGCTTCGAACACCAGCACCTGCGGGCGAATTTACGCGATGTCGGTCGAGCATCATGTGCGTAACGAAGTGCGTTTCAAAAATGTGTCGAACTGGAAAGTTTACGCGTTGCAACTGGAAGAGGAGAGCCGCGAAAGTAGCGAATGTCAGCCGCTGGAAGTAGAAAAATGCAGTGACATGACTTTTGCCAATCTATATATGTTCCGCGTCATCCGGGTAAAAGTTCCTTATCCGTATTCGGTTCGGACCTGGGATTGTTCAAACCTCGAATTCCTGAATGTTCACAATTACAGCCAGATCAAATATACAACCGATAATCCTCTTTACGACATCAATACGAATACCGAAGTTCGTCCCGTTGAGTTTGCCCGTTTATTCATCTCCGGAAATACTCCGAAATTAGCAACCAAAACTTCAGATCCGGTACAGCTTTTGGGAAAAGGATTTGAGTTTGCACTGGGCTCCTGCAGCGACTCAAAAGGAAATGTTTACTTTGCCGAACAACGTATGAAGCGCGTTTACAAATGGTCAGCCGAAACCCAGTCATTGAGTATGTTAGCCGATTTTCCTTGGGAACCACTTTCGTTGGCCTGCGATTCGAAAGACAATCTGCTGGTCGTTTTCCGCTACAATCCGCAACCCGGATTTTTGGTGAACGGTGTTCCGGAAAAATTCACCAATCCAGCCGATGCCAGCGGAACTTCGTTTAGTGGCTGGGGAAATTCAGGCTTTGGAACGCTCGTTTATTCCATGAATCCCAACCATCCTGAAGAAACCATTCAACTCCTGAAAAAAGCGCCAATGGGGTCGGTTGAAAATATTTACAAAGCACTTTATCCTTCAAACCGCTGGCGCGATGGTCATGATTTCAATACCATATCGGTGGTCCGAAACGAAGAATGTTGGGTTGCTCCCGATGGAAAAACCATCATTCCGGTTTGCTACGATTTGGCCCGTTCCTGTGCGCTGGCTGAAGCTTTCCCCGGAAAACCATTTTTTGCAGCCGACGAATATGACAAACGCACAGTGAAATGTGATGTTGATTCCAAAGGATATCTTTCGAACCTGACTTACTTTGCTGAGAAAGGCGAATTCACTTCAGTGCCCGATCATTTAGGAAATGTCTATGTTGCCGATGGTGAACTGGTTGTTTTCGGTCAGGATGGAAAACAGACCGGAACGATCCATGTTCCCGAACGCCCAACCAGCATCGTCTTTAGCGGAAAAGATGGCAAAACACTTTTTATAACAGGCAAAACATCACTGTATAAAACCAATGTGAAATGATAATAAAAGCATACCAGATATTAGCTTAATATCCTTTGCCGTCTGCTTTAGCTGACGGGCAGATTGGAAAGGTGGTTTAGGCTTTAGCCAAAGGATGTTGGGCTAAAGCCAGGATCCATTATCCATCTTTCACCCGTTGACTGAAGTCAACGGCAAAGCATAAAAGCAATTTTAAAATTCAATGATTAGCGGATATTCATACTAAACTACAATCTAACAATGAGAAAAATAATTCAAATTCTGCTGGCTCTTTTGCTGGCAATTTTCTCCGGAAGTTCAGTTCAGGCACAGGCAAAAAAAGACACGCTCAAAGTGCTTTTCGTCGGAAACAGTTACACTTATGTAATGAATCTTCCGCAGTTGGTTTCTATTATGTCCGACAGTACAAAAACAAAATTAATTACCCGGAAATCGACGGTTGGCGGCGCATTCCTGAGCGAACACTGGTTCAGCAAACGCGGACTGAAAACGAAGGAAATCATCTCGAAAGGTCATTTTGATGCGGTTATTCTTCAGGAAAACAGCATGGGAACCATAAATCAGCCTGACAGTACCATCAGATATGCGAAATTGCTTTGTGGATTGATTAAAAAATCAGGAGCAAAACCTTATTTGTATATGACCTGGGCACGCGAAAAAGTTCCGCAATATCAGGACGAGATTACAAAAGCTTATACCGAAATGGCCAGGGAGAATGGTGCTGTTTTGGTTCCGGTTGGCGAAGCCTGGGAGCTGGCCAAAAAACTCCGTCCAACCATTGAACTGTATAATCCCGATGGCAGTCATCCTTCAAATCTGGGCGCAATTCTATCTGCTTATGTCTTTGTGGGTGTGCTGACAGGCGAAGTTCCGGCTAAAATTCCGGAGTGGTATCAAATCAAAGATATTGATGGCGAAACGGTTGAGCTAACAAACATCGACAGTCTGGATGCGGTTTTCTTTCGTAAAGTCGCTGAAAAGACCTTAAGCGAATACGGTTTTTCAAAATAATTTATGCTAACAATAATGAAACACAAAATCGTGTCAAAATTACTGGTGATTACTGCCGTCGGTTTATTGACGATCATGCAGTGTGGTGCGCAGAAAACAGTCAAAATTCAGTTTGACAGCAATAAGGAAGTTTCCGGCAAGAAATTCGCCATTAAGGATATTTCCAGTGGAGTTCCGACCAACTGGGACGGGTACAACTTTGTGGTTCTCGAATTTAAATCATCCACTCCGCAAAGGTTTCAGCTTGGATTTACCACCGAAACCGGTTACAACGAACTACGGGTGATGAGCTATTGCGCGAATGGCTGGAACAAATTAGCTATCCCTTTAAAATTTTTCAGGGAATTGCCCGGTGCAGCACTTGATTTGGCAGCAACTTACAATCAGGCGCGATACATCGGATGGATCAATTTGGGTGGGAAACGCGGGCCGTTGCGTGGTGTCGATTCGATCGGAGTCCGCATGAATGTTCCTATCAACAATCCTGTGATTGAAATCCGTTCAATTTCACTTTCGGTTGAAGATCCCGGCGATATGTATCTGGGAACAGTTCCCGTTGTCGATGAATTTGGCCAATGGAACCTGGGTGATTATGAAGGAAAAATCAAGTCACTGGATCAACTCCAAAAAGAATGGGCTGAGGAAGAAAAGGAAAACGCGAAAACCGTCATTACTACAAGCTATTATACGAAAATCAATAATTCAACCGCCATAAGGGAAGACAAGCTAAACTTTCCAAACCAGTATGGCTATTCCAAATATGGCGGCTATCTC
Source organism: Bacteroidia bacterium (assembly GCA_037143155.1). Taxonomy (GTDB): domain Bacteria; phylum Bacteroidota; class Bacteroidia; order Bacteroidales; family Prolixibacteraceae; genus Aquipluma. Next base: position 2,006 of record JBAWZG010000258.1, on the reverse strand, counting down.
AGCGCAAAAGTCAAAGCAACAGGTTTCTTCCGGACCGAAAAAATCGACGGAAAATGGTGGTTTGTCGATCCGGAAGGATATCTGTTTCTATCGGTGGGTGTGGATTGTGTGAGTCCCGGCGGTGGAGGAAGTGCTTTCAATCTGGACAAACGTAGAAACATGTATAAGGAATTGCCGCCGGCAGGAATTGGCTTCAATCCTGAAAAACCAAATTCGGCATCTTTTGGAACCTGGAATCTTTTCAGGAGATATGGCGATGCTTATCCTGAAAAATCAAAGAACATGATCATCCGGCGAATGGATCAATGGGGTTTGAATACCATTGCCAACTGGTCGAGCCCAGATGTGATGAAATTAAACCGGAAAGCGTTTATGCTTCAATTGCGCGGGATTGGCATTGAAAACGGCCTGATGGGTTTGCCTGATGTTTATGATCCGAAGTTTGCGCCTAAAGTTGATTCATCGTGCAAGGATTTCGTCGGACCAAATCGCGAAAATCCATGGCTCATTGGCTATTTTGTGGGCAACGAACCTTCGTGGCTGGAGCAGGAATCACGGCTTTGCAGTATGATTCTGGATGGAAAAGATCAGCCAATCAAAGCAGCGTTGAAAAAATACCTGGCTGCCGGCGATACTCCTGAACGCAGAAAGCAGTTTATTTACGATACTTTCCGGATATTTCTGAAAACGGTTGATGATGCAGTAAAACGCTACGACCCGAATCACCTGAACCTGGGAATGCGTTTCGGGCATGTTCCGGAAAAGGAAGTTCAGTTGATCTGCAAGGATGTATTTGATGTGTTCAGTTTCAACTGCTACGATTTATATCCGAAAAAGGAGTTTATGGACCAGATCATGGAGGGAACCGGTTTGCCAATGATCATTGGTGAATTTCATTTCGGAACGGTTGACCGCGGAATGGCACAATCGCTGTGGCAGGTGAATTCGCAGCAGGAGCGGGGAGTGGCTTACCGGTATTATACCGAACGGGCCTATTCACATCCGGGATTGATTGGTACGGCCTGGTTTCAGTGGTCGGATCAGGATTTGACCGGACGACGCGACGGCGAAGATTACAACTGCGGATTGGTTGACGTAACCGATCGACCCTATCAGCACATGGTCGAAGCCATGACAGAAACAGCCAAACGCCTGCAGGATATTCATCTGGGAAAAGTTAAACCAGTCGAACAGGCACCTGTAAAAGCACGTGGACACGGCGGTATTCAGGATTTGTGGGAGAAATAGGCCCCCTAAATCCCCCAAAGGGGGACTTTTTATCCTGCAAGTTCTGAGGCATGCTCATTTTGGAATATATTTTCCGAATTTCATGCCGAAACTCCCTTCCCAATTTTGGGGAAGGGAGTTGATCTTATAAAAACATAAAAGATATTAAATATGAAACGTCCAAGACAAAATAATGACACACAGGACGATGATATTAAACCCAAAAATGATGACATTGCTTTTTTAAAGCCTCACCCTTCGGGGGAGGTTTGGAGGGGGCTAAATTATAAACACATGAAAAAATCAATTCTAAAAACCCTGTTATTCAGCACTCTGTTTGCTGCCACATCACTTTTTGCCCAAAATCCTGAACCCGTAAAAATTGAGGCATGGGTAACCAATCCTGACCGATCTGCATTGTTCGAAAAGCAGTCAGAAACTGTTTCTTTCAGTAATAAAGAAAGAGGCTGGGGAGGTAAGATTATCGTCGACGATACCCAAAAGTTGCAATCGATTGATGGTTTTGGCTTTGCCCTGACTGGTGGAAGTGCTGAACTGATGATGAAAATGACACCTGCTGAACGAAAAAAGCTGATACAGGAGCTTTTTGCCACAGATGAAAAGAATATTGGCGTCAGCTATATCCGTTTAAGCATCGGATCATCAGATTTGAATAGCTTTGTATTTTCGTACGACGATCTTCCGGATGGGGAAACAGACCTGGAACTGAAGAAATTCGATTTGTACCAGGATTATAAAGATGTGATTCCGGTGATGAA
>JBAWZG010000257.1:0-5301 GCA_037143155.1 Bacteroidia bacterium | reverse complement strand
CCGCTTTTAAAAGTCAATTGATCGCCATCCTGTTCCAAATATCTGATCAGAACGCAACTATCCAGATTTTTCCCATCGAAAACACCGAAAATTCCGGTATAGTATCCTCGATCATAGGATTCTACCTTTTGGATAATTTCCAGCGTTTTCGGTTTTGGCGCACCGCAAATCGATCCTGCCGGAAGTAATTTTGCCAAAATTGTTCCAATTGAATTTTGATAGTTCTCCGGAAGTTTTCCTGAAATCTGCGAACTCATCTGAAGTAATTCACCCTGATTCGTTACGATTCTGTCAATATACATCAACCTTTCTACCTGTACTTCAGAGGCAACCATACTCAGGTCATTCCGAATCAGATCAACCATGGTATGATGTTCGGCAACTTCCTTCTCATCATGTAGTAAAAGCAGTTCAGCATTTTCGATACTTGCATCTATGGTTCCTTTCATCGGATACGATGAAATTACACCTTCATTTATCCGCACAAACGTTTCAGGAGAAAAACAGACAAACTGATTTTTCAGCCATATTTTATAGGAAGTATCACTTCGATGGAAAATTTCTTCTGGAGAAATATTGGTATTAACACCAGTTGGCATGGTCAGGTTCAGCAAATACGTATCGCCATTGTGAATATATTGCTGCACGCGTTCAAACGCTTTGCCGTACCGATCCATTCCAACGGGAACAATCTTCCAGGTGAATTCATTTTTTGCGAATGATATGGGTTCGAAGTTGCTTGTTTGGGGTGTTTTCCAAAGAATTGAAGTAGAATTGTCAGGATCAAAAATCAATGGTTTTTCGAAATCGAAGTCAATGACAAAAATAAACGGCTGGCCTATCGCTCCAAGTTCGTTCATCCGATCAATTGTATATTGCCTTCTTTCATTCATCGTGAGGTTCAAAGATATCCAATTTTATATTATTTTTGATTGATGAGCATAGCAGAAAATATTGCATTGATTAAGGCTGGTTTGCCAGCAAATGTCGGGCTGGTAGCGGTTTCAAAAACCAAGCCTTCCGAACTCCTGATGGAAGCCTATCAGTGCGGACAGCGGATTTTTGGCGAGAACAAAGTTCAGGAGTTGGTATGGAAACAGGAGGAACTTCCCAAACATATTGATTGGCACTTCATTGGCCATTTACAAACCAACAAAGTAAAATACATCGCAGCTTTTGTTCAGCTTATTCATGGCGTTGATTCGTTCAAACTTCTGAAAACTATTGATGCTGAAGCAAAGAAAGCAAGCCGGATTATTCCCTGCCTGATACAATTCCATATTGCTGAAGAGGAAACTAAATTTGGATTTTCGTTGGAAGAAGCTCTGGAAATGATGAATTCCTCCGATTTCAAATCATTGGTAAATGTAGCAATTTCAGGAGTGATGGGAATGGCCACTTATACCGACAAGGAAACCCAAATCAGAAAGGAATTTGCACACCTCAGAGAAATTTTTGAAAAACTGAAATTAGAATGCTTTGCTGGAAATGCTGACTTTAAAGAGATCTCGATGGGAATGTCGGGCGATTATCGGATTGCTGTTGAAGAAGGAAGCACAATGGTCCGGATCGGAAGTACTATTTTTGGCGAAAGAAACGCAAAACAACCCACGATTTAGATCAAAAAAAGAGGCTGGAACTTTCGGACCAACCTATTTGCACAAGAAAATATTTTTCTTAGATACGTTTTTCTTTGATACGGGCCTTTTTGCCTGTAAGAGCACGTAAATAATACAATTTCGCCCGGCGTACACGACCTTTTTTGTTCACTTCAATCAGATCGATGAATGGTGAAAAAAGAGGAAAAATTCGTTCAACACCGATGCTTCCCGACATTTTGCGAACAGTGAATGTTTTGGTCACATCTGATCCTTTTACCTGAATAACAACACCACGATAATTCTGGATACGTTCTTTGTTACCCTCACGAATCTTGTAATGAACGGTGATGGTATCACCGGCTTTAAATTGCGGTTGTTCTTTCGTTTCAACAAGAAACGCGTTTTGTGCTACTTTAATTAAATCCATTTTCTTAAGTTTTAGTGGCAATATTACATCAAATCAATGAGTAAGAGATTGCTGAAATGTGGCGCAAAAATAATAAAAATATTCGTTTCACAAACAGCCTTCCAAAGATTAATGTTGTCAGATGCAAACAAACTCATAATTTATAACTCATAACTTCCTCAATGGCTTGGCGCACCAACCATCTTCAAATGATCGCCGGTACCTTCAACAATCACTTTCTTCCACCAATCAGGATACCCTGGCTGATTAGGCATTGGCGACATTCCGGTTTCAGTGTGTTCAAAAACTCCGTTCTTTTCTTTTTTGATATTTCCATCCATGAATTTCACGATTAGAAATTGGGATAACTTCTTCCATTCCTGAGTCATTCCATTAGCCTGACTCACTGAATAGTCTGTTAAAAACTGAAGAGCTTCCTGCTTTTTGCCACTGTTCCAGAGATTCTGTGCAGCAAGATCAACACTTGGCGTGTAGGCCACAAATTTATTTTCCAGGTTCTTCTGAACCTTCAAAACATCAGGAATCATGGCATCGTAACGCAGATAAGTAAAATTGGAAACCATGTTAAATGTCCAAAAGGCTGAAGTTTCAGAAAAAGTGAGCATATCGCCGTTTCCAACCTTAAAACATAGCGGAGTTTCGGTAATCCCGCAATACATTGGAACATAGCAAGTACTGTACGTGTCGTCAACGCCAAACCAAATGATTCCCCCAATTGGATTAGGTAACCACGAACGCGACTGCGCAACAAAAGAGAAACCGGTTTGCTGGGTCGAAATAGCCCTTTCGTTAACATAGCTGACCGAATCAATCTTCCAGGATAATGGTCTCCAACGGTATGGTAATTTAAACGGACCGCCACCAATATCCTTGGTCATATCCAGTGGAGTTCCTTCATAATGATCGCGCATCATTCCCATTACATCCTGAACAGTAAGTTTCTTATCCGGTTTTACCCAAAGCGGCATCCGGTTGGATGGGAATTTATTTTCACCGTCATGTTTTACATTTCCGAGAATGTAATCTTCGTATTGTTTCATTCCTGAATAAACTTTATTGAAACCTGAATATACGCGGGCATCGCTAAAACGGGCACCACTGAAATCAACCGGCGCATAAATATCAGAAAAACTGAAATCTTTATTTTTCCCATCGAACCAACCTTTTTCGCGGGCAAAGGAGATCACGTCTTTGGCAAACAAACAATTGGCTTCATCATTCATTGGGAAAGTAGTAATACGTGCCTGGTTGGCATGTCCACAGATGTAACCATCGGGAACGCGCTGTGCAACCCAGACTGCTCCTTTTTCACCTTCACCTTTGCCGATCATTTCCATGATCCACACTTCGTTCGGATCAGAAATCGAAAATGATTCGCCTTCACTGGCGTATCCGTATTTTTCAACCAGATCAGTCATTACACCTATAGCTTCGCGGGCAGATTTGGAGCGTTGCAAGGCTATATAAATAAGACTTCCATAATCCATGATAGCACCAGCCTGCTTGAATAGAATTTCGCGTCCGCCATAGGTCGTTTCGCCAATAGCAACCTGGTTTTCGTTCATGTTTCCAACGACACTGTAGGTGTGCGCACCCTGAGGTATGCGTCCCATAAATTTACCGGTATCCCACTCGTAAATGTCGCGTAAAGCACCGGCAGCGTAATCCTGAGCTGGCTGGTAATACAACTCACCATATAAGGTATGCGAATCGGCTGCATAGGTAATCATGGTTGAACCATCGACTGTTGCGCCTTTTGTAATCAGAAAATTGGTACAGGCCAGCGAAACCGGAATGCCTAAAACGACTGTCAGTAGTGACAGTATAGCAATGCGTTGAAGCTTTTTAATCATGTGCTTTATTTTGTGTTAATTTTTTCATCCGGCAAATATATCAGAAAAAAGGACAAAGAAAAGGGATATAAATCAGAGTTTCGCCAGATCTAATCCAATCAAAATCTCAGTTTGCTAACAACTAAATAATCTCAGAATTCCACAAAGCCTTTAGAAACTGCTCTGCTGGAATAATTTCCACCCCATTCATTATTCTTGCATATTTATCTAATGAAACTACAATGGCTCTGGCTTGCGGAAAATCTTCTGTAAATGCTTTCAATCCCTTAAGATGACGTGATTTTACTTCGTCGGTTGATTTTATTTCAATCGCAATACGTCCATTCCCAATAATCGCATCCACCTCGTATCCTGAACTTGTTCTCCAATAGGTGATATTTTCAATTGACTGTGTATAACCTAAATAGGCAATTAATTCCTGAATGATTAAATGCTCAAATGAATGACCAAAAATTTCTGTTCCGGGAAGTATATTTTTACGGTTCAACAAATAATTGGCAATACCCACATCAAAAAAATAAAATTTGGGCGCCAGAATTGCCCTTCGCTTTACGGTAGCAGTAAAGCCTGGAATAAGATACCCGATCAAAGTATCCTTCAAAATTTCAAAATAGTCTTTTACCGTCCGGTGATCGATGCCGCAATCCTGTTCAATGTTATTATAAACAATCATTTCACAATTACTCATTGCGGCAACTTCCAGAAAACGGGAAAATGATTTTAAATTTCTGGACAAAGCTTCTTCCCTGATTTCCTCATTCAAATACACACCAATATAGGCACGAAATCGTTCCCATGGGTTACTAATCATATAATGTCTGGGGATCATTCCATTATTCACTGCTTTTACCAGATCAAAATCAGGAATTTCGGAGCTGACTAATGGATATAGTATCTTTTTCAAAGCTCTTCCGCCTAATAAATTAGCTCCGCTTCTGATTAATTTACGGGGACTCGACCCACTCAAGATAAAGCGAATCTTTTTTTTATGAATCATTGCATGTATCTCATCCAGAAGTTGAGGAACTTTTTGTATCTCATCAATAATTACCAGATCACCTTCTTTCATTGATTCCAATTCCTCGCTTAGCAGTGAAGGCCTGCGCAGAAAGCGTTCAAATTCTTTTGCTTGTAATAAATCGTAGTATCTGGCTTGCGGATAGATTTGTTCAAGTAAAGTTGTTTTACCAACCTGACGTGCTCCCCATAAAAAGACACTGTCATTATTCTCATCTTCTATAGACAATTTACGGATATACATATCAACTATTGCTATTTTATCATGATAAAATTACACTTAATGATTCAAATATAGCAAATTTTATTCAATACACAATATATGATGTATTGGAAAACAATGGAGTACAATAGCTATTGACCATTGCCAACCATAGAGCAAAATCCGGATGAGTAGAATTAG
>JBAWZG010000256.1:0-5326 GCA_037143155.1 Bacteroidia bacterium | reverse complement strand
TGATCCCGAGTACTCGGGACCCGCAATCCGCCCCAGCGTGTAGCTTCCTACGTTATGGCGCATAATAAGTGCCCCGACACATCCATTTCGATTTGGAGAATTGTAACTTTAAAGTTACCTTTGGTTTTATTTTAATGACACATGGAGAAAATTCGAGAAGTAATTGCGTACAAAAACTATTTTGTAGATTTCTTGACAAAGCAACCAATTAAGGTTCAGAACAAGATCTTCAAAATCATTGAGGCCATCGAGACTTAGGAGAGAATACCGACAACTTATTTGAAACTTTTATCAGGGACAAATGGACTCTACGAAGCAAGAATTCAACTTGGGTCAGACATTTGGCGTGTTTTCTGTTTTTTCGACAAAGGGAAATTAGTAATCCTTTTAAATGGATTTCAGAAAAAGACACAGAAAACGCCGAAAAACGAAATTGAGAAAGCAATAAATTTAATGAAAGAGTATTATGAAAGCGGAAAATAACAGCAAAGACATTACAACTTGGTCACAAATCAAAGATCAGGTTTACGGCGAAAAAGGTACAGAAAGACGCGACAATCTTGAGAGAGAAGCTGAATCTTTTAAAATCGGACTTTTATTAAAAAAAGCAAGGGAATCTCGCCATATGACTCAAGAGGAATTAGGACAAATCATAGACAAAAAAAGAACCTATATTTCTCGCGTTGAGAATGATGGAAGCAATATAACATTGAGTACACTTTTTGACATAGTTGAAAAAGGACTGGGTGGAAAAGTTCGAATTTCAATAGATGTCTAATGTTGAATGAATTACGCCCCCACAAAATCAGATAGCCGCAAGCTTGGCCCCGATTACTCGGGGTGGTTTTCGGTTTACATCTGTACTCTCAGGATGCTTTTCAGCTTGACATCCGCCAACTGGCGGACGCAATCTGCCCCTGAATGTATTTGCTAAACGTCTGTTCAAACAAATCTTTGGGCACTTTGTTATGAAAGTCTAATCTCTTAAAAACAGACGATCATGGCACGGGTTAGCACATATCTCAATTTTCCTCATCATACCGAGGAAGCATTTAACTTCTATAAATCAGTTTTCGGTGGAGAATTTGGTGGCAACGGAATCGCCCGTTTTGGTGATATTTCTGCAGCCGAAGGTATGCCGCCATTAGCTGAAACTGAAAAAAATCTCGTGATGCACATCGAACTGCCAATTCTTGGCGGCTATCTGTTGATGGGCACCGATGCTCCGGAATCCATGGGATTTTCAGTGAATTTCGGGAATAATGTCCACCTCAATCTGGAACCCGACACCCGTGCTGAAACCAAAAGACTATTCGATGCATTGGCTTCAGGAGGCACCATAACTCAAGATCTTCAGGATATGTTTTGGGGAGCTTATTATGGAAGTTGCACTGACCAGTTTGGAGTGCAATGGATGTTTAATTGTACTGAAAAATAAAACACATGATGGAACCCACTGATAAAACAATGATTACAGTTCGGACGACAATCAATGCGCCGGTCGACCTGGTATGGAAATGCTGGACAAGTCCCGAAGATATTTTATGCTGGAACACAGCTTCAGACGACTGGCATACTACAAATGCTGAAAATAATCTGGAAGCGGGAGCTCAGTTTAACTACCGCATGGAGGCAAAAGACGGCAGTTTCGGTTTCGACTTTTGGGGAATTTACGACAAGGTAATTGTTCAGCAAGTCTTGGAGATAACCCTTGGAGATGAACGGAAAATGAAAGTCATTTTTAAATCAGGCAATGGCGTGACCGAAGTTGTTGAAACCTTTGAAGCCGAAAGCGAAAATTCAGTTGAACTGCAACAGGGTGGCTGGCAGGCCATTTTAGACAATTTTAAAAAGTATGTTGAAACCATCAATTGACAGAATATGACTCATCCAATTTATCCTTGCCTTTGGTTCAACGGAAAGGCAAAAGAAGCGGCAGATTTTTACTGTTCCGTTTTTCCGGGTTCGGTAATTACAGCTGAAAATCCAATGGTGGTAATGTTTGAATCTGCGGGGCAGAAATTCATGCTCCTGAATGGCGGACCACATTTCACGCTTAATCCTTCAGTTTCGTTCTATGTGGCCTGCGAAACCGTGGAAGAGGTTGATAAAGCCTGGAAAAAATTGCTGGATGGCGGTTCGGTACTGATGCCCCTTAACAAATATGATTGGAGCGAAAAGTATGGCTGGATACAGGACAAGTTTGGCGTTAGCTGGCAGTTGTCGGTTGGCAAGATGGAAGATGTGGGTCAGAAATTCTCACCAACCCTCATGTTCGCAAATTCACAAGCCGGAAAGGCCGAACAGGCCATACAATTTTATACCTCTGTTTTTGAAAACTCATCGGTTGTTGGAATCATGAGGTATTCTGCCAGTGATCCGGATGTTGAAGGAACTGTGAAACATGCACAATTCAGGCTGGGAGAACGGATTTTTATGGCAATGGACAGTTCGTTGCCGCATTCCTTCAGTTTTAACGAGGCTGTTTCATTTGTCGTTGACTGTGAAACTCAGGAAGAGATTGACTATTACTGGGAAAAGCTTTCTGCAGTTTCTGAAGCAGAACGTTGTGGCTGGCTGAAAGATCAGTTTGGAGTTTCATGGCAAATCGTTCCGACGATTCTGGGAAAATTAATGAGCGATCCATCCCGGTCGGAGAGGGTAGTCAAGGCTTTTTTGCAAATGAAAAAGTTTGATATCGAAAAATTGAAACTGGCTTAAAAAAGCAGAATAATTTGACGGAGCGGTTGACCTGAAAAAAAGTTGACCGCTTTTGAATTTTGTTTTTATAAGCATCGAAGTCAGTCAAATTGGAGCTTTGTGAGAAAAATTTAAGTAAATGGCAATGGTAAATGATTTGAAGCAAATCAAAACAATCGACGAAATTATTGTCCTTTTGGAACGCATTATACTCGATTCAGAAAGGAATAATGAACCCATGGGCTACTTTGCTGCCCTTTACCAAAAGGTTACCTTCAAAGTTAAGGAAGGAATAGCATCAGGCTTTTTTGACGATGGTCCGCGAATGGAGCAATTAGATGTAGCTTTCGCAAAAAGGTATCTCGAAGCTTATTATGCCTATCGCCTGGATGAAATGACAACAACATCGTGGAAGGCGACATTTGATCTGACTTCGAGCTATTGGCCCATTGTTTTGCAGCATCTGCTGATGGGCATGAATGCCCACATTAACCTGGATCTCGGAGTTGCAGCAGCAGAAATATCGCAAGGCAAAAACCTGACTGACCTGCAAAATGACTTCAATAAAATCAATGAAATCTTATCCGGATTGGTTCATGAGGTTGAAGGCGACTTGTCTGCCATTTGGCCGGCTTTGAAATACATTTTAAAGTGGACCGGAAAAATTGATGATTTTCTGGTCGATTTCAGCATGAAACTGGCGCGTGACGGGGCCTGGAAATTTGCAACTCAACTGGCTCTGGCGCCTGAAAGCGAATTTGAATCGTTGATTGCAGAAAGGGATATGAAAGTTGCAAATAAAGTTAGTCTCATTTTAAAACCCGGCATGATTGCTATATTTGCGCTAAGGATGATCCGGATTACTGAACGTGGTTCAATTTCAGAAAAGATTCAGAAGCTTAAATAGATGACCAAATAACCTAAATTCAGTTGAAGATGAAAATATTGAGACTACTCATGATTACTTCATTGCTGTTTGTATTTATCGGTACCAAAGCCCAAACCCAGGTTGGAATTTTTGAGAACCACATTGACATTGGCAAAGTGTTGCATAAAGGTATGGCAACTTTTGACAAGTTCTCGCAAACATACCAGATGGCGGGGGCTGGCGAAAACATCTGGTTCAAAAAAGACGAACTGCATTTTCTGTATAAAAAGTTGAATGGCGATTTTCTGGTTACCACCCAACCCAGTTTGGTAGGTCAAGGCGGTAATCCTCACCGAAAATCAGGCTGGATGATCCGGACAAATGCAGATACCAGCGCCGCAATGGTCTGCCTGACAGTGCATGGCGACGGATTAACTTGTTTTCAATACCGCAAACAGAACAATACCAACATCGAGGAAATCAAAATACCGATCGTAAATGCCGATATTTTGCAACTTGAACGCAGGGGCCGGAGTTATAACTTATCAATTTCCAAAATTGGTAATCCTTTCTGGACAGTCGAAGTGCCCGATTTTGATTTTCCTGAAGAAATTATGGTTGGGCTTTTTATCTGTTCACACGACAAAAACACAGTGGAACAGGCCACTTTTCAGAATACACGGATTTTTACTGCAGTAAGTAAATAAACTAATTCAATGAAAAAGTTTTTATACATTCTAATTTGCTTGATTTTTTCTGCAAGCAGCATTTTTGCCCAATCCGTTTCTGTTGAATACGGAAATAATCCACAGGCAGGCCATTATGCATTGGTGAATGGAATACAACTGTATTACGAAACATACGGAAGTGGTGAACCGCTGATTATGCTACACGGGAATGGCGGCTCAATCAATGTATTTAGCAACCAGATTCCATTTTTCGAAAAGCACTACCAGGTAATCGCTATCGACAGCCGCCTGCAGGGTAAATCCGGCGGTTCACCCGAAACTATTTCCTACGAACTGATGGCTTCTGATTTTTGTGCTTTAATGGATCAGTTACAGATTAAATCAGCCAATGTTTTGGGTTGGAGCGATGGCGGAATCGATGGGATACTGATGGCGATGAACTGTCCTGGAAAAGTAAATAAACTGGCAATTTCCGGAGCGAACACCGTTCCCGACTCGTCTGCAGTTACCAATGCGGATATTCTTGGAATGAAGGAATTTGTAGCAAAACAGGAAAAGGCATCAAAGGTCGCCGTAGCCTTGGTTCAAATGATGATTGATCAACCCAACATACCTTATGAAAGCCTGAAACAAATCCATTGTCCGGTTTTAGTTATGGCTGGCGACCACGACATGATTAAGGCTGAACATACACTAAAAATCTATCAATCAATTCCATCAGCCTCGCTTTGTATTTTCCCCGATTCCAATCATGGCGTTTGCCAGCAGCATCCCGAGTTATTCAATAATACTGTGCTTACTTTTTTTACGAAGTAAGGTGCTGATTTATTCGGATGAAGTTATTTTTTTAGAATAGAAAGGGAACCATACTCCGCTTATTTTCTCGCTGCTGATATTCCCTGACCTGGTACATAAATGCCTGCAGACGGGTGTCAATTGAGGCATCATCCTGACCATCATACGCATGATCGACCCAGGGAATGTTGTTGTGATCTTTCCGGAAGGCGCCCGAAATGGAAATAATCAAAGTTCCGGGCATGCAGGTAAAAGGCAACACATTGCAAATGCC
>JBAWZG010000255.1:0-5434 GCA_037143155.1 Bacteroidia bacterium | reverse complement strand
CCTGTCCAAATGAATTGGCCTGACATGAAATCATGTTTTTTAATCACTTTCCAGGTTTCTTCGTGCGTCGATCCCCACGGAGCCGAAACATTATCGTACGAAGAACAGGTATTATCTGCATTCGGCATTTTGCCTTTCCAGTCTTTTTGTACCGGCCAGCGGCGTATTTCTTCAGAAGGCATATCATAAACTCCGCGGGTCATCAGTGCTGAAACACTTTCGGTTGAAATAAATTTCTGACCCGGAAATGTCTGAGGGAAAGCAGCGTATTCTTTCTGATGGTAATTATAGCCGATCAGGTCCAGAGCTCCGGAACGAATGATGAAATTTTGCACATTCGGATGGTCACAGGCTGAAGTAATCGGACGTGTGGTATCTAATTCACGAACATAGGCAGCCAGTTCTTTAGCGATAACCGTTCCGGTGCTGTCTCCTTGTTCAGGAATTTCGTTCCCAATACTCCAGATGATTACGCTCGGGTGATTACGGTCACGCAAAATCATATCCTGAAGGTCTTTTTTATGTGTTTCGTCCCAAACCGTGCTGTGATCAAACTTATTTTTAGGTTTTTTCCACATGTCATAGGCTTCGTCCATGATAAGCATTCCCATCTGGTCGGCCAAATCGAGCAATTCAGGTGCAGGAGGATTGTGCGAAGTGCGGATCGCATTACAGCCCATTCCCTTAAGAATTTCCAGCTGACGTTCGAGAGCCCGTTTATTGATAGCGGAACCAAGGCAACCCAAATCGTGATGGTTGCAAACGCCGTTTATTTTAATGTTTTTGCCATTCAGCGAAAACCCTTTTTCTGCATCGAATTTAAAACTGCGGATTCCAAAAAGAGTGGTATAATTATCAACCAGATTACCGTCAACATAAACCTGGGAAACTGCAGAATACATTTTCGGAGAATCGAGATTCCATAAAACCGGATTTTTAAGTTCAAAATTGAAAATGGCACTCACAACCGAATCTTTTGTACCTTCAGTTTCCATTTTCCCGGAAGAAACTTCTTTTCCTGAAGGATCGATAATGTCGGTTTTAACAACCAATTTTTGTCCGGGATCCCACTTATTCTCCACCAGAGCAACAAATTTCACTTTAGCCATCGCATCTGAAACTTCCGGAGTAGTTACAAATGTTCCCCAATGATCGATGTATGTTTTTCCTGTGGTTACAAGCCAGACATTCCGGTAGATTCCGGAGCCGGAATACCACCGAGAATTGGGTTGAGTAGAATTATCAACCTTTACAGCAATCAGGTTATCACCGGCCACCAGAAATGGGGTCAATTCGTACCTGAAAGAGCTGTAGCCATAAAAGCGTTTTCCAACCGAATGTCCGTTGATCCAGACTTCACTGTTCTGGTAAACACCATCGAAATCGATGAAAATACTGCCTTTAAGATCGTCAGCAGTTACTTTAAACGATTTCCTGTACCAGCCTATTCCTCCAGGTAATGCGCCACCACCGGGTGTTGCCGGGTTTTTGTCACTAAACTCACCTTCGATGCTCCAGTCGTGAGGAACATTCAATTTTCGCCATGCCGAATCATCAAACTTTGTTGCTTCAGCTCCGGAAATATCACCCAACTGAAATTTCCAATCTTTACCAAAATTCAGGATTGAACGTGCATTCTCTTTTTTCGATGTACATTGAATGAGCAACATCAGGCTAAAAATCACAAGGAGTAAATTCCGGGATAGTTTTTTCATCAGTTCAGATTTAGTGGTTTGTTTTGTTCTAATGCATCAAAGCTATGCATTAGACGAAGAAATAATGTAAAACACGTACCTCAAAATCAGAAATTCGGAAAGAATAAAATGATCAGACCTTTAACTTTACATATTTGGCCTATAGTACTTTGGATCTTTCAGTCCGGGAACTTTCGGCAAAGGCTATTTCTTCAATTGCAGTCAGGAGAAATCCATTGTACGGAGTAAATTGCTCTTTTCGCTTCCGGATATACGAAAAATGAAAGGGTGCTGCGGATTCAAAATCAGAAACATATTTCGGGCTGTAAGCTTCCGGATTCTGGGCAATAGCTTCAGTTATAAAAAGATCCATACTTCTTCGCATCAACGATTTAAACAATTCAATGTGCCGGCCATTAAAAGAATCCAGACTTTTCATCACCTGCTCGCCAAACCAATATGTTTTGTTCAGCTTTTCATCCAAAGTAGTTCTGGAAGAAACATACGAAAAAATGGTCATCAGTCCGGCCTGACCATCTTCTTCAAGATCCTGAATATCATCCAGAAGCTGAAGATAGGCTCCGTAACCAAATAAGAAATACTTCTGCTCATCGGTTAATTTTCCGGCAACCAGATAACCGTCGGCCAGCACAGAAGCGCCACCTTTCTCAAGGCAAATGCTCAAAGTTTCCATTTCAGAAATTGAATTCTCCGAATGGATAAGTTTCAAACTGTTGGTTTGGGCTTCATGTATGCAAAGTAAACTTTCAAAAACTTCCAGAAAATCGATCCGGGAATATTGATCTTCGATCATTTCAACGAGGCGAAAAATTGCACTTTCGGTTTTCGTTGAAGCTTCAGTTTTCAGGCCTGAAAGCCGGTTCCGGAAACGTTCGCTGAAAATCATTTTTTCAAAGTCCGAAATCTGCGGATCATCAATCAGATTGTCGGTATATGGATACAACAAACTGTAGGCAAAAATTGAAGGAGTAAGCTGTATGGGAATACCCATGATCAGCTGCAAGCCATTCATAATCCAGACATTCCGGCAGGCCTGAAAGATATCATGAAATGACAATTCCGGATCGAACCTGCGGGCTTGCCGGACAAATCTTCGGGTTACCTCAATGAGCTCATCAGAAAACATCATTTCAAGCTGACCTTCTGTAAAGTCAAGTCCATCGTGCAAAAATGAACGGGTGTTTTCGAAAAACAAACGTTCATCGTGCTCAGTCATCGATATTTTTCTCATCCGTAGTTTCCGGAAAGATTTAATCGATTGAAGAAACTGATCGAGGATGACTTCTTTGGAAATCTTCTCTGATTTGGAATACAACTTTGAAAATTCAGGCATCTGATTTGAACAGGAATTCCAAATCAGGGAATATTGATCGGTATAATTTTTTAACATGGCTTTAAGTTCTTGAAGCCGCAATATCTGAATTTCAGGAAAGCAAGAATAAAATAAAACGACCAATGCCTGATTATTGCCGATAAACATCGGCTGGATGAGTATAATCTGCTCAGAGAAATTGCTAATATGCCGAAGGCCAAACCAATTGCATTTATTTTAAATTTTAAGTTTGAAAATTCATCCGCCAAGACTAAAAATTTCTATATTTGCTCCGCTTTAAACGAAAAGTGAATGCCCAGATGGTGAAATTGGTAGACACGCTAGTTTCAGGGACTAGTGAGCGTAAGCTTGTGCAGGTTCGAGTCCTGTTCTGGGCACCCTGTAACAAAATGAAACCCCCGCAGCAAAAGAGTTGTAGGGGTTTTTTCATTTCCGGTAGGTCAAATCGCAGGTCAAAACCGGATTATATTACCATTGTCGAAGAACTTTTTGGACCGGTTCTGACTATATTTGTTTACGCTGATGAAGACCTGGACAAGACACTGGATATTCTGGATAAAACCTCAGCCTATGCGTTAACCGTTACAATCTTTTCACAGGATCGTTACAACATTGAGAAAATGACCAAACGCCTCGAAAATGCTGCAGGTAATTTTTACATCAACGACAAGCCAACCGGCGCAACCGTTGGTCAGCAGCAATTTGGCGGAGCTCGGGGTTCGGGTACAAACGACAAGGCAGGTTCTGTGTTTAATTTCCTTCGTTGGACGTCAATCCGCATTATTAAGGAAAATTTTGTATCACCAAAGAGTTATATGTATCCTAACTTTTTGCCCGATCAGGAATAATATTTCAAACTAAAATGGGGGAAAACCTATGTTTATAGCTGAAGTTTATAGTCAAAGAAGAAAGATTCTTTGTGAGAAGATTGGTTCAGGAGTAATCCTGTTGTTAGGTAATGATGAATCCCCCATGAATTATACCGACAACACCTTTCATTTCAGGCAGGACAGCACGTTTCTTTATTATTTTGGTATTGACTTTCCGTCGCTTTCGGCAATAATCGATGCTGACAATCAGCGTCATATAATTTTTGGCAACGATTATACCATCGACGACATTGTCTGGATGGGACCGCAGCCAACCATTCTGGAACGGGCACTTCATTCAGGTATTTCTGAAGCGCAGCCACTTTCAGGTATGGATACGTTCCTGAGTGAAGCACAAAATAAAGGCAGAGAAATTCATTTTCTGCCTCCTTACCGACCTGAGAATAGGCTGAAACTTCAGCAGTTTCTTCAGCTTTCGCCGGACCAGATCAATCACAAAGCATCTGTTTCACTGGTCAAAGCGGTGGTAAGTCAGCGTGAAATCAAATCGGTGGAAGAAATTTCAGAAATCGAAAAAGCAGTTGATTTATCGGTTGACATGCATGTTGCAGCGATGAAAATGGCCCGACCCGGAATAACTGAGGCACAAATTTCAGCTCGGGTATATGAAATTGCTTTGGCACAGAATTGTACGATTTCATTTCCAATTATTGCCACCATTAACGGGCAGACGCTTCACAATCATTCGCACCATAATGTGCTGAAAGCGGGCGATATGTTCCTTTTGGATGCAGGAGCAGAATCAAAAATGCGTTATGCAGGTGATCTGTCAAGTACTTTCCCGGTAAGCAAAAAATTCACTGAGATTCAGAAAACAATCTATCTGGCAAGCTACAAGGCACACGAAGCAGCTATTCAGACCATTGCTCCGGGAGTAAAATTCAGGGAAGTTCATTTGGCTGCCTGTCTTTCAATTATCAATTCGATGAAAGAATTGGGACTTATGAAAGGAGATGCAAATGAAGCGGTAGCCGCTGGTGCTCATGCCTTGTTCTTTCCATGCGGAACCGGTCATATGATGGGTTTGGATGTGCATGACATGGAAGATTTGGGCGAAGTTTGGGTTGGCTACAACGGTGAACCCAAAAGCACACAATTTGGCTTAAAATCATTGCGTTTAGCCAAAGAGCTTCAGCCAGGCCATGTTTTCACCATCGAACCGGGTATTTATTTTATACCGGAATTAATCGACAAATGGAAATCAGAAGGAAAATTCAACGAATTTCTAAACTGGACTGAAATTGAAAAATTCAGGAACTTTGGCGGAATTCGGAATGAGGAAGATTTTCTGGTTACCGAAACAGGTTTTCGACGACTTGGGAAAGAAAAACCCAAAACGATTGAAGAAGTTGAGGCAATTAGGAATTCATAAACCGTTTAATTTTCGCTAAAAATATTGAAGCTAAACAATTATTATAGATTGTCTCAAAAGTCATTAGTCCAGTCATCCTGAACGTTCGACTGAGCTCACGTCGAAGGCTTGTTTCAGGATCCCA
>JBAWZG010000254.1:0-5437 GCA_037143155.1 Bacteroidia bacterium | reverse complement strand
TCAATAAATACATAAAAGAGCCATAAAATCCTTTCCTGAAGATATGTTACGGATATATAAAAAACACCCGTTGCATTTCAAGGTATATAGTGTTTTCTTGTTTATTTGTCTATATTGCAGAAAATCAATTACCCGATGGCTGGAAAAACGAAATTACAATTGGAATACCCGATGAATTGCTCACCTAAAGTGCTCTTTAACAGGCTGAGTACGGCTTCGGGACTGACAGAATGGTTTGCTGATGATGTTCGGGTGAAAGGAAATATATTCACTTTTGTTTGGGGAGATAGCGATCAGGTAGCAGAAAAAAAGAATCATAAGGAAAATAAGAACGTTCGATACGAATGGATTGATGATGAGTTGGAAAGAGAGGAAGCTTATTTCGAATTTGTTATCACCCAGGATGATTTAACCAACGATGTTTCACTTCTGATTGTTGATTTTGCTGACGAGGACGAAGCCAAACAAACTGCTGAACTCTGGAATTCACAAATCCTCAAATTACGTCAACTGCTCGGTTCATAATCCTTTTGTAATCCTTCAAAATAATTTAGTTTTGTAATCGTTTTACTACGGAAGCACAAAGCATGAAGCGACTGCATAAGTTTATTATCAAAAGTTTCCTTGGTCCTTTTTTTATGACCTTTTTTATCTGTGTATTTATTCTGCTGATGCAATTTCTGTGGAAGTACATTGATGATTTGGTTGGGAAAGGTCTGGATTGGAAAATCGTCTCCGAATTGCTGCTTTATGCCTCTTTTGGGCTTGTTCCGCTTGCATTTCCATTGGCTACCTTATTGGCTTCAATCATGACTTTCGGAAATCTGGGTGAGAATTACGAGCTCGTGGCGATGAAAGCTTCCGGAATTTCGCTCTTCCGGATTATGCGTCCATTACTGATTGTTGCTATAATTCTGACCTATGTCGCTTTTTATTTCTCCAACAATGTCCTTCCGAAAACAAACCTGAAGTTTTATTCGCTGATGTACAGTGTCAAAATGCAAAAACCTGAAATGATCATCAAAGAAGGTGTTTTTGCCAGCGATATGCCCAACTACAGCATCAAAGTGGAGCGCAAAAACAAGAAAAACAATATGCTGTACGATGTGATGATCTATGACCATAGGCGTAATGAAGGAAATGTGATGGTGACCATTGCCGATTCAGGAAAAATGGCGGTGACTGAAAATAAAAAATACATGGCGATTACCCTGTATAACGGACAAAGCTATTCAGAAGAAGCCGACCGGCGGCAAGGTTCTGCGCGACGTTTCCCTTTCCGGAGAGAAACATTTCAAAAGGAAGTGATCAACATTAGCATGCTTGACTTCGAATTTAACCGGAGCGACGAAAAACTTTTCAGTCATGGCTCACGAATGATGAATGTTGGTCAGTTATCCAATCAGGGCGATTCGTTATTTGTTGATTATAAAAGACGTGTATTGCGTTTTGTGACCTCGCTAAACTATATCAGCGATATATCCAAACAAATCAACTGGTTGTCGACGCCCGATTCATTAAAGAGAAATCCGCAAATAAAACCGGATACACTGGTCGATCTGGCACAGGTCATAAAATCGATGACCACGTTCGAAAAAGATGATCTCTATCGGCGGACTGTTTCAAGCGTGAGGGGAAACTCGCAATTAATCAGTCAACAACTGGAAGAAATGTACAGTCGCAAAAAAATGGTAAATGCCTATGTGATGGAATGGCATCGTAAGTTTACTCTTCCGTTTGCCTGTTTAATCTTCTTTTTCATTGGAGCTCCGCTCGGCGCCATCATCCGAAAGGGTGGGCTTGGAATGCCTGTTGTTGTTTCTATCCTGATGTTTATTGCTTATTATATCTTATTAATAACCGGAGAAAAATTCGCCCGCGAAGATGCCTGGTCGATGTCCAGCGGAATGTGGTTTTCTTCGGCCGTATTTTTGCCTCTTGGAATCTGGTTAACTTATAAGGCAGCTACCGATTCAGGAGTAATGAATATAGAAAGTTATCAATTGTTCTTCAAGAAACTTTTCAAACTGAGTTTTTTCAAGAAATCAAAACCTGAAATTTAAACTGATGCGGATACTCCAGTTAATGAATAAAGTGCCATGGCCATCAAAAGATGGAGGAGCCATTGCCTGCATGAACATGACCAAAGGGTTTTCGATGCTGGGACACGAAGTGACCGTTTTAAGCATGAATACTTCCAAACATCATATCCGGTTTAAAGATATGCCGGCGAATATCCGGAGCAAAGCCGATTTTCGGCTGGTTGAGGTTCCTGCCTCTATTAACTGGCTCGATGGGGCGTTAAACTTTCTGTTCTCAAAACTTCCATACAATGCGCAACGGTTTATTTCCGACGAGTTCAGTGTTCAGCTCATCAAACTTTTAACAGAAAAACAGTTCGATGTTATTCAGCTTGAAGGTTTGTACCTTTGTCCGTACATTCCGGCAATCCGTAAATATTCCAAAGCTCTGATCGCCTATAGGGCTCACAACATTGAATACGAAATATGGGAACGAACAGCGACTTTGTCCGAAGGAATGCGGTCGAATTACATCCGTAACCTATCAAAAAGAATCAAGCGTTTCGAAATAAGTTACTTAAATAAATACGATGTTTTGGTGCCTATCACCGATCGTGACGGTCTGATTCTGGATGCCCTTGGAAATGTCAAACCTCGCCATACCTCGCAAACCGGTATTGATTTTGCCTCATTGGTACCTACGGCTAAAAAGTTGGAATTTCCATCGCTGTTTCATATCGGAGCACTCGACTGGGCTCCAAACCAGGAAGGCTTGATTTGGTTTTTTGAACATTGTTGGGCAAAGATTCATGAAGAAAACCCTGAGATGAAGTTTTATCTGGCCGGAAGGAATGCTCCGGACTGGTTCGAACGACGCATCAAACTCCAGGGCGTTGAATACCTTGGCGAAATTAATGATGCCTACGATTTCATGAACTCCAAGGCCATCATGGTTGTTCCGCTTTTCTCCGGAAGTGGAATGCGTATCAAGATTATTGAAGGCATGGCGCTCGGGAAACCAATTGTTACCACCGACATTGGAACGGAGGGAATTCCTACCGAAGACGGGAATAATATTCTCATAGCCAATAATGTGGATCAGTTTACTGATGCCATTACACGCTTGATCCATAGCAGGGAACTTTCTGATCGGATTGGCCGGAATGCCATTGGGTTCATTCAGGAAAAATTCGACAATTTGTCGCAGGCCGGAGCACTCATCGAATTTTACAAACAACATTTATAGACTTGGAAATTCTATTCTGGATATTGTTCTTCATCGTGTTTTATACCTTCGCCGGATACGCCATACTGGTGGCTGTTTTGCTCCTTTTCAGGAAAATGTTCCATTCAAAAAAATCATTTCCGGAAATTGGTGCTGAGGAGTTTCCCTGGGTCTGCATGTTTGTGACTGCTTTCAATGAAGCGGATTACGTTGACATGAAGGTGAAAAATATGATGGAACTGGACTATCCGGCCGACAAAATGCAGATTCTTTGGATTACTGATGGTTCGGATGATGGAACTCCTGAAATCCTCAGAAAATACCCCAATATGGAGGTTCATCATCTTCCGGAGCGGAAAGGAAAGATTCATGCGATGAACCGCGGTATCCAGTTCGTAAATGCGCCGATTGTAATTTTTTCGGACAGCAATACAACTTTGTGCCGCGATGCAGTCAAGATTATTGTGAAAACATTTGCTGACCCTAAAGTGGGATGCATTGCCGGTGAAAAGCGGGTAATGAGCAAAGATTCCGATAATGCTGCCGGTTCGGGTGAAAATCTTTACTGGAAGTTCGAGTCGTGGATAAAACGAATGGATAGTGATTTGAATTCAGCAGTTGGTGCGGTCGGCGAGCTTTTTGCCATTCGTACCAATCTATTCAGTCAGGTGGAGAATGATACCATTCTGGATGATTTTATCATCTCTTTGCGAATTGCGGAAAAGGGTTTTCGGATCGTCTACACTCCTGATGCCTATGCCATTGAAACAGCTTCAGTCAGTGTTTCGGAAGAATTAAAGCGCAAAGTTAGAATCGCTGCCGGAGGACTTCAAACCATCATGCGGCTCAAAGGACTTCTGAATCCGTTCATGCACGGTATGTTATCAATCCAATACATTTCACACAAGGTTTTGCGCTGGACCATTGCGCCAATTGCCCTTTTCTGCCTGCCAGTTGTTAATTTCTTAATTCTTCCGGAAGAACCTGAAATCCGAGCTTTCAATTTCTTTTCATACTTCTTTTATTTACAGGTAATCATGTACTTACTTGCCTTGCTGGGCTGGATGCTCGAACAGCGAAAAATCAGATTCAAGCTGCTTTTTATTCCGTACTATTTTACTGCCATGAATTATGCCTCTCTGCGGGGTTGGGTGCGTTTTCTGAAAGGTAAACAATCTGTTAACTGGGAGAAGTCCCAAAGGGCATAAAACCACTTTCGCTCCGTTAAACCGATATTTTTCGTTAGTTTTGCGCCGTTATTCGAAATTTACAGTACCCAAATGAGCGATATTATATTGAACACCATACCGGAAGCTATTGAAGCCATCAAAAGGGGCGAAATGATCATTGTTGTTGATGATGAAGATCGAGAGAATGAGGGTGATTTTGTAGCTGCTGCCGAAAAAGTTACTCCTGAAATGGTAAACTTTATGACTACCTATGGACGTGGCCTGGTTTGCGCCCCGATCAGCGAAGAAATTTGCGATCAGCTTGAGCTGGACCTGATGGTCGGAAAAAACACATCAACTCATGAAACTCCTTTTACCATTTCGGTTGATTTACTTGGCTATGGATGCACCACAGGTATATCTGCAAGCGATCGTGCAAAAACATTGAATGCTTTGGCCAATCCGGATACCAAGCCTGATGAATTGGGCCGTCCGGGTCATATCTTTCCGTTGAAAGCCAAAAACCGCGGTGTTCTCAGGCGTTCGGGTCATACTGAAGCTTCGGTAGATCTGGCACGTTTGGCCGGACTGACTCCTGTCGGAGTGTTAATAGAAATCATGAATGAAGACGGAACCATGGCCCGCCTGCCTGAATTATTGGTTCTTGCACAACGGTTTAACCTGAAGATTATTTCCATAAAAGACCTGATAACCTATCGTTTGCAGAGCGAAAGCCTTATTGAACGCGGAGAAGAGGTGAGTCTGCCGACGCATCACGGCAATTTCAAAATCATTCCTTTTCGCCAGGTATCGAATGGCGTTGAACATATTGCCCTAATCAAAGGCGAATGGGAACGCGACGAACCCGTTATTGTCAGGGTTCATTCTTCGTGCATGACCGGAGATATTTTTGGGTCGATGCGCTGTGAATGCGGCGACCAGCTGGAATATGCCATGATTAAAATTGAAGCGGAAGGAAAAGGTGTCATCGTTTATATGATGCAGGAAGGACGCGGAATTGG
>JBAWZG010000253.1:0-5520 GCA_037143155.1 Bacteroidia bacterium | reverse complement strand
CGGGTACAACGACTGGTGAGAGTTGGCATAAAAGTGAAAGGTGTACATCACATTTCTGGTATCGTTCAGCTTTTTGGTGTCAATCGATTCAAGCTTTTGGTCCCAAACCGGACAGCCGACCAGAATGATGGCTTTCGGATCGTTTTTCCGGATGATGGGCATAATCCGGTTGGCATAGCTGGCTATGGTATCCCAGGTGACAGTTTCTCCGTAAGGTTCGTTGAACAGTTCATAGATCACGTTCTTCTTTCCGGCATATTTGGTTGACATCAACTTAAAAAAGGCGTCAGCTTTTTTGTGATTCGAATCATTCGGACTTCCATACCGGTCGTTGTGCCAGTCAATAATGCAATAAATACCCAATCTTTCCGACCATTTTATCGTGCTGTCGATGAGCGCATTGTTCCAATCAGGATTTTGATTGTAATTGTTTGAATTGCTGTAATTGGCCATATAAACCGGTACCCTGATCACACTGGCCTTCCATTCTTCTTTCAGGAGTTTGAAACTTTGCCAGGTCACACATTCTGGCATGTGCATCATTCCGAACATGCTCATTCCCCGCAACTGAAGCGGTTTTCCATTCTTATTACACAACTGATGACCAATGACCTGCAATTGTCCGTTTTCAGCAACCGGATTCTGTGAAAAGGAAAGACTTACAGAAAACACCATACAAAAACTGAGGAGCAATGATTTTATCATCTTCTTTGCTTATAATTAGTTGCCATATTTATTGATGAGCTCTTCCAGAAAACGATTGGTTTCTTCTTTAATAATCATTCTCGAAGGATCAGCTTCAAACCAGTCGAGTGTCCGCTTAATTCCAGCAGAAAACGGGATAGTTGCAAGGTAATCTGGCACAAAACTTTTGATTTTTGAATTATCGAAAATGGCGCAATGCGATTTGTCGCCCAACAGGTTTCCGCTTTCCGAAGGAAAGTTGTGTTTGTCGGCGTAATCACAAATCGCCTGGGAAGAAATATGGACGATTTTTGCTTCGCAACCGGCCGCATTGGCCAACGATTGATAAATTTGGTTCCACGAAAGAACTTCATCTGAAGTAATGTGAAATGCTTCACCGATGGCATGTTGGTTTCCCATCAGGCCAACAAAACCTTTGGCAAAATCATCGGCGTGAGTTTCAGTCCACAACGAAGTTCCGTCGCCCTGAACCACAATCGGCAAGCCTTTCCGGATACGATCAACCACGGTAAATTCCTCCCAACCGCCCAATGTTACCGGTATGACCGTATTATAGGTGTGCGACGGACGGACAATGGTCATCGGAAAATCGCGCTCACGATATCGATTTGTCAGGAGATCTTCGCAGGCAATTTTATCTCTGGAATATTGCCAATAAGGATTTTTCAGCGGGGTGGATTCGGTGATGATGGCATTTATCGGCGGTTTTTGATATACTGAAGCCGAACTGATAAAAATGTATTGCCCGACTTTACCTTCGAAAAGTTCCAGATCGCGAGAAACATCTTCCGGAGTGAATGCAATCCAGTTTACCACCACATCCCACTCGTGGTTGGCAAGCGCTTTCCGGGTTTGCTCCACATTCCGGATGTCAGAAATGATTTCCTTCACGCCTTCAACCGATGGCCGGTTTCCGCGATTCAGGTGGTAGAGGTCAATTCCCTTTTCGATTGCCAGTTGGCTCACCGAACTACTGATATTTCCTGTTCCACCTATAAATAATACTTTCATTGAATTTACGGTTATTGAATTAGTCTATGATTAATTTAGTTATCTGGTTGTCTGTTTTCAGGATATAAAATCCATTGGTCTGGTTCGAAAAATCGATTGTATTCCCTCTCCCACATTTAAGTTTGTAACCTGAAATGTTGTAAACCTCCCAATTCACTTCCTTATTGATTCGGAAAAGTCCGTCATCACTCGGATTGGGAAATACCCAAATTGCCGGACTTTGAACAGGATTCGTCGCAGACGTCGTTTGATATACAATGTCGGCATGAGTCAGTGTTTCGTAGAAAATATTCAGGTATGACGAAGCTTGAGTTCTGATTTTATCTTTAATCAGTTTCTCCGTATTTGGCAGGGCAATTCCTTTACGGTTGTGGTAATGATTGTACCCAATTTCCCAGGTAGCCAGGTACTCAACACTGGTTTTGTTGTTTGCACAAGTCCCCTGCATCTCCCCGGTCAGAATTTGGGTGGCGATCAATTCCATGGTTGACGTGTACCGTTTGGTATTCTCAGTATAAACATCTACCCCTTGATTCCAGGCAACTTCAGCCGCATGAATTGCAGATCCCATTCCATACGGGGCATGGTGATCATTGTCGCGGCATGTTTCCTGAGTCAAACCATCAAGTAGTAAAGTAGGACTTGACCATGAACCGGGAAAGCTGCTTCCTCCATAGTTTCTGGAACTGGCTACATCGCTTGCCAAATAGAAATATGCCGGATTTCTCTTTTTAAGCCGGCTAATTCCAAGATTGAAAGCCACCTCATCTTCGTTGAAAACGGCAATGTTCATGAGGGCATCAATTTGGGTTAAATCGACATTTCCATTCCAGGTACTTGCAGTTTTTAACTGCGGATAGTACGCACGTTTAAACATTTCCTGAACCTTTGCCTTATCTTCTGGCTTCCATCCCGGATAATCGCGCATGATTTCAGCTGCCGGACCAAAGAGTGCTCCGATCCATCCTGCATGTAATTTATCCTGATCGGTACCATTGTTAAAACCTTTTAATATCGTCCAAGAATTTAGTAAGGCAATGGCCTGTTCGGCATAAATCTGCTGATCGGTGAAATACCAGGTCAAAGCATTGGCATAAGTTTTTAGTGCATCATCTTTTGATAGGGCTGCATCGCCATTGTCGTCGTGCGAATCGATGTATTCCATGGCATTTGTTCCGGGTTTGGCCATTGCTTTTACAGCCAGAAAAGCCTTATACCACGGCTGTTGTTTCGCCAGAATTTTTGCTTTTACAAAATCGAGTTCGGTCTGGCCAACAACGCCACCCGGATGAATAAATTTCATCGGTGTTTGTGCCTGTCCAAATATGGAAAACAGGAGAACTGCCAGTATGGTAATCGTTTTTAATGTTTTCATTGACAATGCGATCTTCTTTTACTTTGTGTTTTCGATACTATTTGTGGAAATGATGAAAGAACCAAATGCCCCAAACGGACTCATCTCTCTTGGAGAATTAAAGTAATCCTCGGTACTGTTTTGAATTCCAATGCTGCTGCAATCAATCAAATCAATGAATCCCTGTGCATTTGTTTTGGCCTTTTTGACCATGCCTGAGTATGCTTTCTGGATAACAGGATTAAATTCTTCAGCCGGAATTAAACCTCTCTCGATCGATCTTTTCAACAAATAAATGTACATTCCTGTTCCTGAAGTTTCGTTCCAGTTTCTGGGGTCGCTGGGTTTATCAACCACCTGACACCACATTCCGGTTTTTGTATCCTGATTCTCCTTAATTCCTCTACAAAGTTTCTGATGAATGGCAAGAATCTGCTTGTACCCCGGATGTTCTTTGGGCAAATAATCAAAAACATCAGCCAGAAGCACCGCATACCAACCCAGACCTTCGCTCCATACTTCAGGAGCCAAACCTGTGGTTTTATTCGCCCAACTTGCCTTTTTGCTTTCGTCCCAGCCATGCCACAACAAGCCATTTGGTTTTTGGCAAACGCTGGCCACCGTAGTTATTTGTCTGACCACTTCGTTATAAGCGTATTCGCTGTCGCCAATCGTTTTCCCATAACGGGCAAGGAATATTTGTCCCATAAACAAACCATCCACCCAGGTCTGGTTGGTTGCCCAGACGCCATGCCAGAATAAACCGTTCGAATTTCGAGGATATTTATCGAACCCGGCACGAATTTTCATAGCTGCGATCTTGTATTTCTCCTGATGAGTTTGTTCGTACATCAGCAAAATGGAATAGCCCGGAAGGAAATTGTCGAGCGCATTATCCTTAAAACCGGGAATATTTCCCTTTTCATCGACTTGTTGATCGACATATCGTTTGATATAATTGAAGTATGCTGGATCACCGGTTGATTTCCATATTTTCTCCATCGCGAACATCACGTAACCCGCCTGCCAACTGAAGTGATTGGTATTTCCGCAACAATACATCGTATCCGGATTTGGAAACCGCCTCATAAAACTCTGTGCCGTTTTAACAGACCAATTGGCCGATTGATCCTGAGAAAATCCTTTCCCGGAAAACAATATCGAGCAGATTAGAAAAGTGGTTGCAAATTTTTTCATGTAAAAGTCAGGATTTTGTCTGTTTTAATTTTTGTCAATGCAAAACATTTCCTTTCAATGGATTTCCTTTTGGATCCAGAATCTGGATGTTCGACATGGTTTTCAGGATGGATAGATCATTGTAGATCCATACCAGTTTTTTGTCGCGGGTGATTTCGAATGCATGCGTTACTTTTCCCTGTGGATTATGCCCGACCCAGTTTGTGAAAACAAAATTTCCATTCGGAAGGATTTCCATACCGGTCATGAATTTAAGTTCAATGCCGGGTAATTCGTTCTTTTTCAACTGCCAAACGACTTTGTCCGATGGATCAATTTCAACAATTCCAGGATCACCGTTATGGTCGCTGCAGGCAATCAGGGTATTTCCGTTCGGAAGCCGAATCATTGAATGCGGGCCGCCTTTAACCGGGATTTCGCGAACTACTTTCCATTCAGAATCGTATTCCGAAACTTTATCCAGCCCATAATGCGCCACCAGATAATTGCCGTTTTCGAGTTTCCGGGCATTGCGCATATAGGCGTGTCCGCCGTCAGCTCCTTCCGGAAGAAGTTTTAGCTGTTTCACAATTTTACCGTCGGGAGCAACTTCCAGCAGGAATCCCGAATTATTTTCCCCAATAAAAGTGTTTCCATTCGCTAAACGCTGACAAGCAAATATTTCACTTTTCGATTCGTAGTTAAAAACCACCTTTTTATCCCGGGTTACCTCCTTCACGCCATGACCGGTGTTGAACAGAAAATTGCCGTTGGGCAGCACCCACAAATCATTGCATTGATCTGCAGGATATTGCCAGACCGGTTTCCCATCTTCAGAAATGATGAAAACCATTCCTTGCGAATAATCGGTGCATGCAAAAGAATGTCTGATTACCTTTTGTGCACTTAAATTTTGAATGAGAACTGCAAGAATTAAAAGCGGAATTACTATTTTCTTCATTTATCTTTTTTTTAACCTGAACAAGCTGCGCGCTTTGTGAACAGTCAGTCGCTTCCTGAAATCTATGACACTTATTTAATAGGTTCAAATCTCACATAATCCCACCATAATCCGCCATAAGTGATATTCCTTAGCGTTATGGTATGTTCGGCGGTGGTTTTAAAATGACCTTCAGCTATTTGTTGTAAACCGCCTGAACCTCCGCCTCTCGGTCCTGCATATGTAAATCCGGTCATTACTCCATCAAGGTAAGCTTCACAACTGGTAACATCCTGCCAGTTAGGCTGAAATATTGAAATTTTGTAATTTCCCT
>JBAWZG010000252.1:0-5526 GCA_037143155.1 Bacteroidia bacterium | reverse complement strand
ACGAAAGTGGCTGGGGCGGATTTAGCGAGTATACGCTGGCAAACGACCACGATGCAATGGTTGCCGATGGTGTCGCCAACGAAGCAAACGGCTGGTTCGAAGTGTATGAAATCCAGCGTCCTGTCGACAATGCAGTTCCTGTCAACGAAGCAGTTATGCTTTGTACCTGGCGCGAAGTGCTGGGCGCTTTTGGAGATTTTAACATTACGGAAAGGGATAAAATCCTGATTTATGGAGCAGGTCCGGTGGGACTGAGTTTTGTAAAATTCGCTAAATTGCTCGGAATTGATTGGATTGGCGTGGTTGATCCGCTTCAGGATAAACGGAATAAAGCGCTGGAAATGGGTGCCACTGAAGTGTTTAATCCGGCTACCGATGAGCTTTCCGGTTTTATTTCAAACAGCAAATTGAAGCTCGATAAAATTATTGATGCTGTTGGTAAGCCATCCATCATCAATGCAGCACTTCCCATGATAAAAATGGGTGGTTCTGTTTGTGTTTACGGAGTAATTGGCGATGAGGAAATACTCCTGAAGAAAGCTACCGGTCCTTATAATTTCAACCTGTTCATTCACCAGTGGCCAACCCGCTTGAGCGAAAAGGAAGCACAGGTTTTGCTGACGGAATGGATCAAAGAAGGAAAACTGTCGGCGAGCGAATTTGTGACCCACGAGTTGCCGATCAGTCAGATCGATGAAGCCTTCAGTCTGGTGAAAAGTGGAGCGGTAATAAAATGTTTATTGCATTTCTAAATCAAAACCATCAGCCATTTTCTGAATTAACACAAAAGTAAGAGAATTTGAAATATGTATATAGAAGCTCAAAAGCGAACCATGTATTTTATTGGAGTCACCACCTCCAAGTCGTCAATTATGAAAGTTTTTTCTGAATGGGCAAAATACCTTCAACTTGGTGATGTGGAAATTAAAGGAATTGACTTTAAAATGCACGATGAACCAGCTAAATACCGCGAAGCGGTTGATTTCATTAAAAATGATAAAAACTCTCTGGGTGCACTTGTCACGACCCACAAAATAGATTTGCTGGCAGCTTGTCGCGATCAGTTTGAGCAACTGGATGAATACGCTGGTTTGATGCACGAAATCAGCAGTATTTCGAAGGTTGACGGTAAACTTGTCGGACACGCGAAAGACCCCATCACCAGTGGTTTGGCACTTCAGGCTTTTCTTCCGGAAAATTATTGGGAGAAAACCGGTGCTGAAGTATTGATACTTGGTGCCGGAGGTTCGGGTCTGGCATTAAGCTGGCACCTTTCAAAAAAAGAGTTTGGATTGAACAGACCTTCCAAAATTATTGTGGTGAACAGAAGTTCCGGAAGAATCGACGAAATGAAAGAAATCCATGAGAAAATCGGATTGGATATTCCGGTTGAATACCATGTTGTTGGCAGCAGCACCTCAAAGAGCGATGCTATCCTGAGATGTTTAAAACCCGGTTCATTGGTTGTTAATGCCACAGGACTTGGAAAAGACACACAGGGATCTCCTTTTACGGATGATTGCGAATACCCAGAAAATTGTATAGTCTGGGATTTCAATTATCGTGGCGAATTGGTTTTTCTCGATCAGGCCAGAAATCAGCAAAAAGCAAAAAAACTTCAGATCGAAGATGGTTGGATTTATTTCTTACATGGCTGGACACGGGTTATTGCAGAGGTTTTTCACATCGAAATTCCAACGCAGGGGGCTTTTTTTAACGAATTATCCAATATCGCAAGCGGCACGCGACAAAAAAACAGTTAAAACATTCACAATGAGCATAGGAACAACTACTTCATTTATAATGCCATTCAGTGTCAACATTGATCCTGATACTGGAGTGATGGAAAATGCAGAAAATCATTTGATCCGGAATGCCTCCGACATGAAAGGATATTATGCAAACGAGAATGCATTACAGAAAATCATTAATAAAGGTAACGATCCGCTTCATTATGAGGTTTTTGAAGTTCCGGTTCCTGAAGAGTACGGACATTTATCGTATTGCATCAGCAAATTACAACCAGGAATAATAGGAGATGAGTTTTTTATGACCAAAGGGCACTACCATACTGTTGTTCAAACTGCTGAGATTTATTATTGTCTGCGTGGCAAAGGTTACATGATGATGAAAACAGCAGATGGAAAATGTGTTGCAGAAAAGATGGAGCGCGGACGTATGGTATATGTTCCTCCATTTTGGGCGCATCGTTCAATCAATACCGGTAACGAACCGCTGATTTCATTCTGTGTGTATCCCGGTGATGCAGGTCATAATTATGGCGATATAGTTACCGAAGGCTTCCCAAAAAGGATATTTCATAAAAATAATTCCGTAGTAATAGAATAAACTGACTATGAACAAGATATTAATAACACCACGCTCGGTAACCAAAGAAGGAGGTCATCCTTCACTTGAAAAATTGCGTTCAGAAGGGTATGAAGTTATATTCTCAACCGCCGGTGTTCAACCTGATGAATATGAACTTTTGAGACGGCTACCTGACTGTATCGGTTATTTGGCCGGGGTTGAAAAAATATCAGCCAAAGTGTTGCAGACTGCATCAAACCTCAAGGTGATAAGCCGAAATGGTGTTGGTATCAATAATGTTGACTTGAATGCAGCAAAACAATTGAATATTACTGTTTGTAAAACACCCGGTGCTAACTCGCGGGGTGTGGCAGAACTGGCAATATCGCTGATCTTTGCACTTGTCAGATCAATACCATTTAGCGATGCGAATTTAAAAAGCGGACAATGGGAACGGAAAAAAGGGATTGAAATTTATGGTAAAACCCTTGGAATTGTTGGCTGTGGAAGAATAGGAAAAGAAGTGGCATTAATGGGATTGGCATTGGGAATGAAGGTATTTGCCTACGATCCGTTTGCGAATGACTTTATTACCTATTCCGGAGATTTTAAATACATAACATTTGAAAACGTATTGAAGAGCGCCGATATACTTAGCTTGCATTGTCCACCCAGCGAAGATGGCACAGCACTTCTCAACAAAAATACTATCTCCCTTTTAAAGGATGGGGTTTACGTAATCAATACAGCCCGTGGCGAATTGTTTGACGATGACGAAATACTTAAAGCATTGGAGAACAACAAAATTGCAGGCCTTGCCGTGGATGCTTTTGTTAAGGAACCTCCCGGAGATAAAAGGTTGATAGCACATAAAAATGTAATATGTACTCCTCATATTGGCGGTTTCACAACTGAAAGTGTTGACAAAGCCATGGATGAAGCAGTTGATAATATTTTAAAAACTTTAGGTTCATATAAATCATAGAACCATGAATAAAGAAACATTATATCAAACTTTTAAGAAATATAAAGTGGTGCCGGTTATTGCCATTGAAGAAGAATCAAAGGCACTCGCTTTAGCTGATGCACTTATCGAAGGAGGGCTTCCGGTTGCCGAAATTACGTTTCGTACCGCAGCAGCAGCAAAGGTTATCGATACATTAAGCAAGCAACGACCTGAATTATTGGTAGGTGCAGGTACAATCCTAACAATCGATAATCTTAAAAGAGCCATCGATTGCGGAGCCACATTTGGTTTGGCTCCCGGGCTTAACCCTGCTGTGGTTGAAGAAGCCCTGAAACTCAACTTTCCCTTTTCTCCTGGAGTGATGACCCCCAGCGACATCGAAAAAGCGCTCTCATTAGGTGTAACAAAATTAAAATTTTTTCCAGCCGAAGCCGCCGGGGGAACTGGCATGTTAAAAAGTCTGATTGGTCCTTATGCTCACACGGGTGTAGAATTCATTCCAACTGGTGGAATTAGCATGAAAAACATAAAAGAATACCTGAGCATTCAGCAAGTATTAGCTGTGGGTGGAACCTGGGTGGCAACAAAAGAAAATATTAAAAATGATGATTGGGAAACCATCATTAGAAATTGTCAGGAAATACTAAGAGAGTAAAAAGATAAAAGAAGAAAATACCAGATATTAACAGCCGCCTGCCTCGGGCAGGGATTAAAGTTAAAAAAGCAATGCCACAGATTCACAGATAAAAAGAAATACGATTAAGTCAAATCTGTGAATCTGTGGCGAAACTTAAATAATAAAATGCAAATCCATTCAAAACATATCACCACTTCATTGCATGATTCTCTAAATCAGCCTGAGCAAGGTTTATCTTTCTATTGGCTGGGGCAGGCTGGATTTGCATTTAAAATTAATGAAACATGCCTGTTAATTGACCCTTACCTTTCCGATTCTTTGGCCGAAAAATATAAAGGTACCACGTTCCCTCATAAACGAATGATTGAAATACCCGTTCAGCCAGAAAATCTCACCCAAATGGATTGGGTATTTTGTACTCATCGACATACTGATCACATGGATCCGGAAACCTTAAAACAAATCCATCAGGCAAGCCCAAAGTGCCGGTTCTTAATCCCGAAAGTATGGGTGCAGAGAGTCATCGGTTATGCTATCCCGAAAGAATTAATCAGGCCCATCAATGCAGGGGAAAGTTTGAAAATCGGTGAAACCATAACGGTTCAAGCCATTCCTGCAGCACATGAGCAAATTGAAATGGATTCAGAAAACAATCATTTATATCTCGGGTATATTCTGAAAACAAACTTCGCAGCCATCTATCACAGCGGCGATTGTGTTCCATACCTTGGACTTGTAGAAAAACTTAAGTATGCACAAATAGACCTGGCTTTTTTGCCGGTCAGTGGTAGGGATTATTACCGAAAACAGCGCGGAGTACCCGGGAATTTCACCATCGATGAAGCTATTGATATCTGTCTTGAAGCTGGTATTCCGAATCTTGTTTGCCATCATTTCGGAATGTTTGATTTTAATACCATCGATGAAGATATGCTTTATAAAAAAAAGCAAAATAAAGACAAAATATTGAACATAATTATTCCAGAAATGATGAATCAATATCAAATTATACGAATAAAAAATCCTGCAAATCATGAAGCGTAGTTTACTATTCACAGTAATACTTTTTTTCATTCTGAATCATTCATTCGGTCAAAAAATTGATGGACAGCGCTGGAAAGATCATTTGGTGAACGATTTGCTGCCATACTGGAATATGCCTTCAGCATTGGGCGTACCGGTAGGGAATTTCCCGACCTACCGCTGCAACGACAGTAGCTTGAACAATTGTCCCGAGTTGGATATCAGCAAAATGGATGCGTGGATCATCGACCAAACCGATAGTCTGAATCGGGAATTTATCCGCACCCGCTCTCGGCAAACCTTTTTCTATGGGGTCGCCTATCACCTTACCGGAAACGACGAATATCTTTACTATGCCAAATGTGGTGTTGATTATATCCGGAAACAAATCCATCAAAGCGGATTGATTTATTCCTGGTCAACGGGTTCTGGCGATAAAATGGAATTTGGTCCCGACAGTCTGCATGTGACCACGCAGGATTTGGCCGGCGCCCTCACCGGACTGTCGTTTTACTACTATCTCACACACGATGCAGATGTTCTGAAAGATATCCTGAAAGTGAAAGCGTATGTTTTTAAGAATTATGCC
>JBAWZG010000251.1:0-5571 GCA_037143155.1 Bacteroidia bacterium | reverse complement strand
GCAGCGCAGCAGGAATCATGCGAACTCCGGTTCCATGGATCGGCGTATAGACAATTTTTAAATCTTTTTGCCTCTGAACGACTTCAGGTGAAATGGAGACCGTTTTGACTTTTTCGAGGAAAAGATTATCCATCTCACTTCCCAAAACAGTGATCAGATTCTGATCTCCATTGAATTTGATGTCAGCAGCTGCAACTTTCGAAACCTCATCAATGATATTTTCATCGTGTGGCGAAACGATTTGGGAACCATCATTCCAATATGCTTTATATCCATTGTATTCCTTCGGATTGTGGGATGCAGTGAGGATAATTCCACTTTGGCAAGCCAATTCCCGAACTGCAAACGACAATTCCGGAGTTGGCCGCAAATCTTCGAAAATATAAACTCTGATTCCATTGGCTGCAAAAATTCCGGCACTGGTTTCAGAAAACAACCGGCTATTGTTGCGGCAATCGTAAGCAATGGCCACCTTAATTTCAGGAAGATTGCCGAATTCCTTCTTTAGATAATTGCTCAGGCCTTGGGTGGCAGCACCTACCGTATAAATATTCATCCGGTTTGTGCCGGCTCCCATAATTCCTCTCAATCCGCCGGTACCAAATTCGAGATCGCGATAAAACGAATCAACTAATTCAGTTGAATCGGCATTATTGAGCATCCGCCGAACATCGGCTTTTGTTGCTTCATCATAAACATCAGTCAGCCATTCAGCTGCTTTCAGTTTTACCTGATCTAAAACTTCCTGATTTGTTGCCATATTTATCTTATTTTATCTGAAAATATTCTTTTAAACTGTCTCTCCAATGAGGAATTTGTAAACCAAAAATAAGTTTAATTTTCGACTTATTCATGACACTGTATGCCGGCCGTTGAACCGGAGAAGGGTAATCTTCGGTAGCAATGGGCTTAACAAAACAACTGATTCCGGCAATATCAAAAATGGCTTTGGTAAAATCATACCAGCTGGCTACACCTTCATTGGAATAATGGTAAATACCCGGAACGAAAGGTTTTTCACCCTTCGCAACAGATGAGATGATCATTAAAATTGCCTGCGCCAAATCGGCAGCATTAGTTGGAGTACCAATCTGATCGGTAATTACGCCAAGTTCAGTCCGTTCATTTCCAAGGCGAACCATGGTTTTCACAAAATTATTTCCGAAAGCAGAATACAGCCACGAAGTGCGGATGATTATATTTTCGGGATTGTATTTCTGACATAAAAGTTCTCCTTCCAACTTCGTCTTTCCATAGACTGACTGAGGATTTACCGGATTATCTTCACGGTATGGTCTTGGCCCGTTTCCATCAAACACATAATCCGTTGAAACATGGATTATTCTGCAGTTTATTTTAGCTGATTGTTCTGCCAGAATACCGACAGCGGTGGCATTCAACAAAGTAGCAGTTGATTCATCGGTCTCAGCTTTGTCAACATTGGTATAAGCCGCGCAGTTAATCAGGAATTCAGGTTTATTTTCAGCCATAAATCCGGCAACTTTTCCTGAATTGGTAATATCTAATTCATCAACATCGGTAAATGAAAATTCCATTTCGCTGAACGAACCGGTAATTTTCCTGATTTCGGAACCCAACTGTCCGTTGGCACCGGTCACCAATATTTTAATCATTCGCATCAAATTTGAAATTCATTTCAGCATCAGCAAATAAAGGAAGTACCTTGTCTTTGCCCGACACAATTGCTTCGGAAGCATCGATTCCCCAATTAATACCCAAAGCCGGATCATTGTAGAAAATTCCCCGGTCGGCTGAAGGATGGTATAGCGAATCGCATTTGTAGGAAAAAATGGCCGTTTCGCTTAAAACTGAAAATCCATGAGCGAATCCTTTCGGGATATAAAACTGCAATTTGTTTTCGGCACTAAGTTCAGTACCAAAAGACTGGCCAAAAGTTGGCGAACCTTTTCTGCAGTCAACCGCCACATCATAGACTTTGCCCTGAATTACCCGAACGAGTTTACATTGCGAATAGGGTTCAAGCTGATAATGTAATCCGCGAATTACCCCGTATGTCGATTTTGATTCATTGTCCTGAATAAAAATGGTGGAAATACCAGAGTCTTCAAACTTTTTGGAATTATAACTTTCAAAAAAATAGCCCCTGTCATCAGAAAAAACACGTGGTTTTAGGATTAAAAGTCCGGGGATTGGTGTTTCAATTATCTTCATTTGGTTCTTTTCTCTTTCATATAAGTAATTTTAGGCTATCCCAATTTCGTCCGGAAGAAGGTTAATGCCTTGAAAATCTTTCTTACGCGGACGGTTTCCTTGTTGTCAATTCTTGTTTTCTACAAATCTTTTGCCCCTCTGGGGCAGCTTTAGTCGAGCAATTCTTAAATTAGGTGAACCCGCTAAAACACCGTTTTTTAAGCCTCCCCTTTCGGGGGAGGTTTGGAGGGGGCTATCATTAAAAGGATATCACTTTCCGGTTGGCTAAATTGATCAAATATTCGCCGTATTGATTTTTCCTCAATGGCTCAGCCAATTTGAGCAGTTGCTCTTTTGTGATATATCCGCGAAGAAAAGCAATTTCCTCAATACATGACACTTTCAAACCCTGACGCTCTTCAATGGTATGAATGAAATTGGAAGCCTGCATGAGGCTTTCATGCGTACCGGTGTCCAACCATGCAAAACCACGACCCAACAGTTTCATATTTAAACGGCCTTCCTCCAGGTATAATCGGTTCAAATCAGTAATTTCGAGTTCACCGCGTTTCGAAGGCTTTAAAGCCAAAGCTTTCTGGACCACGTCGTTACTGTAAAAGTACAGTCCGGTAACTGCATAATTTGACTTCGGATGCTCAGGTTTTTCTTCGATTGACAATACTTTACCGGTATCATCAAACTCGGCAACCCCGTATCGTTCCGGATCATTCACATAGTAACCAAAAACAATTGCGCCATCTTTGATAGCTGCTGCTTCTTCCAGAATGGCACTGAAATTATAGCCATAAAAGATATTGTCACCCAATACCATGCAAACGGAATCGTCACCGATAAACTGTTCGCCAATAGTAAAAGCCTGGGCTAATCCGTCAGGCGAAGGTTGTATAGCGTACTCAAGTTTTAATCCAAGCTGACTGCCATCCTCCAGCAAATCCTGATACAAATGAATATCTTTTGGGGTTGAAATAATTAATATTTCATGAATACCAGCCAGCATTAAAACCGACAAGGGGTAATAAATCATCGGTTTATCGTAAATCGGAATGATTTGCTTCGAAATACTTTTTGTGATTGGATACAACCGTGTTCCTGATCCACCTGCAAGAATAATTCCTTTCATTCGTGTAATTTTAATTCCTAACTTCAACAAAACCAGAACCAAACAGAATACTTCCTGTTTGAATTGGGTGTCCAAAAATAAGGATTATTACTTAACAGAAATAAGAAAATGAGCGAATTTCAGATTTTATATCACATTATCTACTAATCCGATCATAATGAATGAACAGGACTGCCGATGTTTCCTAAATGTTACTTCTCCAGGCTTTCGAAAATTCGATAAAAAACCTTTGCTTTATAAAGGAATAGTCTTAATTTTGCGGCGCATTAAATAAATATATAGTCTAACTCATTAATTAATTGATTACTAAATGGTAGAAAACATCACAGATGGCCTTGAGCCACAAGAAGAACTCGCAAAACAGGAAACTGTTGAAGTTCAAGACGCAGTAGTTGAAGAAACTGTTGCCCCAATTGAAGAAGCAATTGCTTCAGTTGAAGAATCGGTTGAGGTAGTTGAAGAAGCTATTATTCCGGTTGAAGAAACGGTAGAAATCGTTGAAGAAGTTGTTGCTCCGGTTGAAGAACCAGCAGAAATTGTTGAAGAAGTTGCTGCTCCTGTTGAAGAAACAGTAGAAGTAGCCGAAGTAGTTGCCGAAGTAGCTACTGAAGAAATTGTAGCAGCTGCAGAAGAGCTCGCACAAGAATTTGCAGAACCGGTTGTTATTCCTGTTGTAAAAAAAGCCAAGGCAGCTAAAGCTGTTGTTGCCGAAGCCGCAGCATTCGACTGGGATGCTTTGGAAGAAGAAGACAAGGGATTCAGCGGAAAAACAAAAAATGATCTGGCATCTCTTTATGAGAAAACCTTAACTACTGTTCAGGAAAAAGAAGTAGTTGAAGGACGGGTTATTTCAATGAACAAACGCGAAGTTGTTATTGACATTGGCTACAAATCAGATGGTATTGTCAGTTTGAACGAATTCCGTTACAATCCTGAATTAAAACCAAAAGATTTGGTTGAAGTTTACATTGAAAGCCTTGAAGACTTAAAAGGCCAGATGATCCTTTCTCACAAGAAAGCACGGGCTTTACGCTCATGGGATCGTGTAAACGAAGCGCTTGACAAAGATGAAGTAATCAAAGGATTCATCAAATGCCGTACGAAAGGCGGTATGATCGTTGATGTATTCGGAATCGAAGCATTCCTTCCAGGTTCACAAATCGATGTGAAACCGATCCGCGATTACGACATGTATGTGAACAAAACCATGGAATTCAAAGTGGTTAAAATCAATCACGAATTCCGTAACGTGGTAGTTTCTCACAAAGCACTGATAGAAGCTGAACTCGAACTGCAGAAAAAGGAAATTATCTCTAAACTTGAAAAAGGACAGGTACTTGAAGGTACTGTTAAGAATATTACTTCATACGGAGTATTCATTGACCTTGGCGGTGTAGATGGTTTGATCCATATTACCGACTTGTCTTGGGGCCGCATCACTCACCCGAATGAAATCGTTGAACTTGATCAGAAACTGAATGTCGTAATTCTCGACTTCGATGATGAAAAGAAACGTATTGCATTAGGATTGAAACAATTAACTCCTCACCCATGGGACAGCCTTGGCGCTGAACTGAAAGTTGGTGATTCAGTTAAAGGAAAAGTAGTGGTTATGGCTGACTACGGTGCATTTGTTGAAATTGCTGCCGGTGTTGAAGGTTTGATCCACGTTTCTGAAATGTCATGGTCACAGCACCTTCGCAGTGCTCAGGACTTCCTGAAAGTTGGCGATCCGATTGAAGCTCAGATTCTGACTTTGGATCGTGATGAACGAAAAATGTCACTGGGTATCAAACAGCTGAAATCTGACCCTTGGCAGGAAATCGACTCAGTATTCGGAGTTGGGACCAAACATAAAGCGTCAGTTCGTAACTTCACCAATTTTGGTGTATTTGTTGAAATTCAGGAAGGTGTTGACGGCTTAATCCATATCTCTGACCTGAGTTGGACCAAGAAAATCAAACATCCATCAGAATTTACATCTATTGGTTCTGATATCGATGTGGTTGTTTTGGATATCGACAAGGATAACCGTCGTTTGAGTCTTGGACACAAACAACTGGAAGAAAATCCATGGGATGTGTTTGAAACCATTTTCTCAGTTGATTCGGTACACGAAGGAACTGTTGTTGAATTGTTCGACAAAGGTGCTACTATCGCACTTCCATATGGTGTTGAAGGTTTTGCAACTCCACGTCACCTCGTAAAAGAAGACGGAAGTCAGGCTCAATTGGAAGAAAAAATGGAATTCAAAGTCA
>JBAWZG010000250.1:0-5653 GCA_037143155.1 Bacteroidia bacterium | reverse complement strand
GAAAGTGAGCGTTCAGCGGTTGCGATTTTAGCTGCGTTGCCTTGCGCATCAATCAAATCCTGCTGATATTCTGCCTGGGCCATATCACGCTTTGCCGCAAATTCTTCCTCGTCCGTTGTTGCTTTGGCTTCGCGAATGAGCGCTGCATCCATGATCTTTTGCTCATTTTCTGCTTTTGTCAGATCAGACATTACTTTCT
Source organism: Bacteroidia bacterium (assembly GCA_037143155.1). Taxonomy (GTDB): domain Bacteria; phylum Bacteroidota; class Bacteroidia; order Bacteroidales; family Prolixibacteraceae; genus Aquipluma. Next base: position 5,454 of record JBAWZG010000250.1, on the reverse strand, counting down.
GGTGTGCTATTGTCTTTTCCTGAATGGTTTTGTTGATGGTATCGTTTAGCGCTACTTCCTGATCTTTAAGATCAGTTTTATCCAGGAGTTGTTTTTTCAAACCAGCCAATTCATCTGCCCAACGGTTTTCCTCAATGGCCTTTTGCTTGGCAATGCCCTCTTTCAGGTTTCCCACTTTTGCATCTGCCAGTTCTTTCTGAGCCTTTTCCAACAGGTCTTTAACAACCTTTTCAGCATCTACTTGCTTGCCTAATGATTCAGCATAAGCCTGTTCGTACTCCTTACTCCCCTTTTTGTAGATCTTCATTTTCTCATTCAGAAACTTAATTTCCTGAATGAGCAGTTCTCCTTTATACTGGTCGTCAGAACTTAATCCTTCGAGATTGCGTTTTTTGATGGCAGCCATTTCTGCATTGTGAGCAGCTTCAGCAGCAGCAATGCGCTTTTTGACTGCATCACTATTTGCACCTCCCGGGCCGTCAGCACTTCCTTCTTTGGCCGTTCCAAGTTGATTAAGCCGTTCGATTTCCTTTTGGATTGTCTCGATATTCTTATTTCGGGCGGTAATTTCAGCTTCAGTACTGCGAGGCATCTTGTTGGCTTGTTCCAGTAATAGTTCCTGTTCCCGGACCAGATCCCGAGTTACATCGGTTCCATCAACTGCCCCCGGACTTTTAGCATCCTCAATCAATTGCTTTTGGGTAATTTTTAAAAGTTTTTCTTTCTGGAGGTTGAGTTCGGTTTGTTTCTCAGTCATATTGGAAACGGCTGTTGCAGCATTGCGACCAGCCATGACGGCAGTATTTCCAAAGGAAAGGATTGCGTTTCCTGCTCCTTGCCAAAACGAAATATCAGCTCCATTTCCAGCGGTCAGATCCAGTAATTCTTTTTCGATTTCGATCAGTTTTTCACCTGCTGCCTGAACTTTGGCTTTTTGAAGTAGCGTATCAATGTAATCCTTTACAGCAATGGTAGCGCCTTCAGTATTGATCGTTTCCAGGGTAAGGCTTCCAAGATATTTGGGAGAAATGGCAATCAACTGATTCAAGGCATTCAGGCGATCTTCTTTGGATAGCCTTTCATTTCGAGCGATGTCAAGCAATGAACCCAGTTTGATCTTTTCTTCCACAATATTTTTCTGAGCTTCCAGATTCACATCGTTCAGTACCTTCTGTGCTTTTTGTGCTGCTGTCATTTGTCCGGAGTAATAATACAAGGCAGTTCCGGCGGCAACGATTAGTCCGACAAATAATCCGATTGGATTGGCAGCCATGGCAGCCGAGAAAGCACGGAACTGAATGGTTGCAACAGCCAGGTTTCCGGAGAGAAGTGCCACCCCTGCATTATAAAGGGCAATGGCGGCAAACTGAGCATTATATGCCAAAGCCTGTAATTTTCCGATCACGATGTTGATCAGTTTTTCCTTATTGAGTCTGGCTTCCCACATCGCGGCCAGTTTGGTTGCAATGGTATAAGTGGTAAGAGAATAAACCAATGTAAGAATGACGGTCTTATTCTGACTGAAAAAGTCAATCATAACGCTCATGCCTTTAACGAAATAAGACAAACCGCTCGTGCTTATTTGGAGTGCAGGAGCCAGTTTTTCACCCAGTTCGATACTCATCACATTGAGTCGGTTTTTGGCCTGGGCCAGTTTTGAATTGTTGTTGTCGGTATTAATGGCAGCCTGTTCGATGGCAACATTGGTGCCGGTTACTGCTTTTTCGTAATTCTTCAATTCCTGAACGTTGGTTATCAGGGTTTGGGCAACGGCAATATTTTCCAGACCAAAGGTTTCGAGCATTTCTTTGGGTGAAAGCATTTTTTTGCCCAGGTTTTCGAGTGCTGTTCCCATTCCAACGATGGCAGGGTTGGTATCATCAGCTCCCACCTGGAGGCGGAGTAACATTCCGCGAAGTCCGCGACCGGCAATTTCAGGTTGTGAAAAACGGGGAGCAAGGGTTTCAAGTGTGGCAGTAAGTGTTTCGATGGATAATCCGGCAAGTTTGGCGGTGGTTCCTGCTTTTTCAAAGCCAACAGTCAGATAAGGGATTTCACCGGCACCGGCTTTTGAACCTGCTCCCAGGACATTAATGATCCGGCGGGCTTCGCTGGCCGAAACATTATACTGGTTCATAACCATGGTTAGACCTTCGATGGCCGGTTGTAGTTTGATTTTTGCCGCATTGGATAGAATAATGGCTTCCTCTGTTACTGCCACTAATGCTTCTTTATTCTTGAGCAATTCAGGACGGGCTGATCCTGTTTTTGTGAAAGCATCCACAATTTCCTGAGCGCTTTGGGTAACACGGATTCCACTCTCCAGAGTGGATGTGGAAAGGTCTTTTGCTTTTTCTCCCAACCACTCCAAATCATCACCAGCCAAACCGGTTAAAGCCGAAAGGTTATCCAGACGTTCTTCAAAGTCGTTGAACGTACCCACGATCTGCCGGAAAGCCAATACCAATCCGGTAACTGTGGCAATAACTCCCATCGCCAATGCCTGGTAACGGTTAAAAGTATCACCCAGCTTTTGCATGGTCCAACCTTTTTCTACGTTAGAAATATCCTGCCGGTGTTGGTCCAGAATTGCTTTTAGCGATTTGATTTTTTGCATCTGGGCGATGTATTCCCGGGAACCGATTTCCATACGCGATTGAGCGTTGACAAGCCGGTTCATTTCACCGCGGATGCTGGCAATGTCGTTAGTGACTTCTTTACCATTGATATAAAGGTTGATTCGTCGGGTGTAGGATGATGCCATTGTTGATATTTTTTACGAATATCAGATTGGCAAACAGGAAAGGAAAGGACAAGAAAAATAGGTTGATTGTAATTTATAATTATTCTAAAAGTCATAAGGATTCAAATCAATAGTAGTCGATTATCCTGAACCCAACAACATTAACCAACATTAACAAACCTAAATAAGTCATTCAAAATTTTTTGATGTATGTTTACATCAAACTTAAATTTCCGAAAATGGTAGTTCCAAAAACAGAACTTTTCGACAATGAACTTCAGAAAAGGGCAAATCTTTTCAAAGCACTTTCACATCCTGCGCGGCTTCAAATCCTTCAATTTCTGGTACAAACAAGAACATGTTTAACCGGCGACATTTCTGATCGTTTCCCGTTAACACGGGCAACGGTTAATCAGCACATGAAGGAGTTAAAGAATGCGGGTCTAATATATGGCCGCAATGAAAGCGCTAAAATTGTTTATTGCCTTGACATCGAAAAAATAAAGGAAATGGAAGCAATCCTGACCGGATTTCTAAATGAAATGCATCTCCCTGCTGACTTTTGCTGTAGCTTAAAAAAAATAGCATAATAACTAAAACGACTAAAAAATGCGACACTCCAAAGAATTTATTGGCGAAGCTCTTGGCACTTTTTTACTGGTTTTATTCGGTTGCGGATCGGTTGCGGTATCCATATTATTCAATGCTTATCAGGGAATCATGCAGATTGCACTTGCCTGGGGAATTGGTGTAACTCTTGCTATTTACCTCACTCGCCATTTATCGTGCGCCCACCTGAACCCGGCTGTTTCGATTGCTATGGTTATTAGCAAACGGATGTCTGCCCGAAAATTACCAGTGTATCTGTTCGCTCAATTCGTTGGAGCGTTTCTGGCAGGATTAGCCATCTATATCTTGTTCTCACCGTCAATCTCGGCTTTCGAAACTACACACAACATCATTCGGGGTACAGCGGAATCGGTACAAACTGCCAAAATGTTTGGCGAATATTATGCGGTCCCCGGAAGTACAGCGGTAGTTTCTTTACCGCTTGCCATTGGGGCTGAAGCTTTTGGTACGTTTCTGCTGTTAATTATGATTTTCGCCCTGACTGAAGGTTGTAATATTGGCCGACCGCACGATGCTATGGCACCGTTGTTCATCGGATTAACAGTAAGCTCAATTATTTGCCTCATTTCTCCATTGACTCAGGCAGGACTAAACCCTGCACGTGATTTTGCTCCAAGGATGGTTGCATGGATGACTGGGTGGGGATCTGCTGCCTTTCCCGATCAAAGCGGAGGATTTTTCTTAGTTTACATTTTAGGCCCAATCATAGGCGGAATACTCGCTGCGCTGTTTTTTGTATATGTACTCGAACCAGTCCTAAAAAGTTCATCGGTTCGGTGCGATTGTGAAAATGACAAATCAATAAATTAGAAGATATGAAAACCACTCGACTTATACTGGTAGGGGGATTTCTCGGAGCCGGAAAAACAACCCTATTATGGGAAGCTGCCAGCCGAATTATGAACGACGGAAAACGGGTTGGATTGATTACAAACGATCAGGCTCCTGAACTGGTTGATACAGCTTTGCTTTCACGCAACGATGTAAAGGTTGCTGAAGTAAGCGGTAGTTGTTTCTGTTGCAATTTCAACGGGTTGATAACCGCGATGGAAAACGTACAAAAAGAAGCTGATGCCGATGTAATTATTGCCGAACCAGTTGGTAGCTGTACTGATTTATCGGCCACAATTGTTCAACCACTAAAGGAAATAATGGATCGCGCCCTTTTTGTTAGTCCGCTTTCGGTAATGGCCGATCCTGCTCACCTCACTGATATTTTAAATGGCGGAACTGCCGGATTACATCCCAGCGCAGCTTATATTTTCAGAAAACAATTGGAAGAAAGCGATATTATCCTGATTAGTAAAGCTGACCTTCTTGAAACAGATGCTCTGGCTTTGCTGAAAGAAAAGGTAAAACTAAATTACCCGGATGCCGATGTAATGACGGTAAGCGCAATCACCGGCGAAGGAATTGAAGAGTGGCTGAAAGAAGTGATGAACCGTACCGATGCTGGTCAGCGGTTGGCAGAGGTTGATTACGATATTTATGCCGAAGGTGAAGCCGTTTTGGGTTGGTTGAACAGTACTATCGAATTGAGTGGAGAGACAACAAATTGGGATGCTTATGCCCGAAATCTCCTGAAGGATTTGAGTCAGCAGTTCGACAGTCTCAATGCTACAGTTGGTCATGTCAAACTTATTCTTGAAGCTGGGGAAAATTACCTGACCGGTAATCTGACCGGACAGGGCGAAACCCTGAATTTTCGAGGAACAGCCGGAACAAGTGCAAATGCACGCCTGACCTTGAATGCCCGTGTTGAGATGAGTCCTGAAGCTTTGGAACAAATTATCCGCGAAACGCTCAAGTCCAATGCAAAGGGAAATTTTGAAATCAAAATTGTTGCATTACGCAGTTTGAGTCCCGGACGGCCAAATCCAACTTTCCGTTTCGACCGCATTGTGTCAATCGGTTACTGATTGATAACAAAGAATTGGAGAATTGAAGTTTATTCAGCTTTACTTCAAAACCTATTTATCTAATCTTCATTCTCGTCGCATTCACTGCGGCATCGGCGTTGATTTCGGCAATTCTATCTGCAAGTTCAGGAATGTATTTTTCCAAAACAGGGTTGAACCATT
>JBAWZG010000249.1:0-5655 GCA_037143155.1 Bacteroidia bacterium | reverse complement strand
TCATAGTGATGGAAGATGAATCAAAATCTGAAAAGATTAAATCTGTTTTCCTGAATGTTGAAGACCAATAGTTTTCCACTGATTATTTCACCGTATCCGGTAATAATTTTGATGATTTCATTGGCTTGAATTGTCCCAGCAATTCCCGGTAAAACACCCAATAAACCAATTTCATTTTCTTTGTAAATTCCATCAATTGGAACATTGGGGTACAAATCTTTATAGGCTGGTCCACCCTGGTAATTAAATACGCTTATTTGCCCTTCATAATTTAAGACCGATGCAAATGCCACCGGTTTTTTCAGTTTCGCTGAAACTTCTCCAATCAGCGCCCTCGTTTTGTAATTGTCAGTGCAATCAGCTATTACGTCGTAATTTTTAAAAACAGTTTCAGCATTTTCCTCATTCAGTCTTAAATCAAATAGTTGAATTTCAATTTCAGGATATAAAGCCAAAAGCTTCCGTGAAGCCACTTCCACCTTTTTGAAACCCACTTCAGCAGTGGTATATAAAATTTGCCGCTGTAGATTTGAAATGCTCACCAAATCATCATCAACAATACCAATAGTGCCAATTCCAGCAGCAGCCAGGTATATCAGCAACGGACTGCCCAGACCCCCTGCACCAACAACTAAAACCCGGGCGTTTTTTAGTTTCTCCTGACCCTCCTGCCCTATTTCTGCCAGAGAAAAATGACGGGTAAATCTTGATAAATCTTCTTTATTTAACTTTCTCATGCTGGTGATGATTGTCGTGCTCGTCTACGTTTGAAATACAATCGCAATTTTGTCCCCACTCGCTGGTTCCATCGGCAAAAAATTCGTGCTTCCAAATGGGCACTTCATTTTTTACCCTGTCGATGATGTAACTATTGGCATCGTAGGCTTCTTTTCGGTGACCGGCTCCGGTGATGACCACAACTGCACATCCACTAATATCAACCCGCCCCAAACGGTGAACGCAAACGGCTTGGTTTAGCTTAAATCGCGTAATGGCCTCATCAACAATCTCATCAATCATTTTATTCGCCATGGGTTCGTACGCCTCATATTCAAGGTGTGTAACTTCCCTGCCTTTGTTATTGTCTCTAACTTCTCCGCTAAAGAGCACCACTGCTCCGCTGTTTGGATTTCGAAATCCATCGAAAAGTTCACTGTAATTCAGTTCGGTATGTTGGATGTGATTCATTGTATTTAAAGTTTAACCTCCGCTTGAAGGCGGAATTAGAAATATTATGCTTTCAGTATTTATCGGCTCATCCAACGAAATAAATTCTTCATTTACTGCAATTCTGCAACTCGACAAAACTTCAGCTGCTTCAGGATTGATTGCTTTCAATTCGTCTATAACTTTTGAATAGCTTATCCCGGATTCAACATGAACAGTTGTTTCGCTCCCGAAATATTTTCGAAGTCCGGCAAAGCATATTATTTTGATTGTTCTTTTATCCATTTTATCCTCCTATATTTCTCATTGATAATTCGCTTCCATGAAATTTAACCGGTTGTTTCAATCGTAGCAATCCGCGCAGTTTCTCGGTCAGAAGATCGTCGTCATCCATATATTTTGAAAGTTTTTCGCCGTGGGCATTGCTGAGACAACCATAGAAGATGCCGTTACTGTCCAGTCGCAACCGATTACAATCGTGACAGAACGGCGTTGATTCATTGGCAATAATCCCGAAAGTTCCACCGTTGGAGGCACTCCAGTAATTTGATGTTTCGGCATGTTCCCGCTGTATAGGTTCAATGGTATACTTTTCCTGTATGACAGCCAGCATTTCCTTTTCTGAAAAGAAGAGTTCGTTCTCCGAATGGTACAAATGACCCATTTTCATCAATTCAAGAAAACGTATTTTAACTCCCAATCCGTTGGCATAATCCAGCAGTGGAATGATCTGGGAATCGTTTTTTCCACGTATGATTACAGCGTTTAGTTTTACATCCATTCCTGCTTTTACGGCAGCTTCAATTCCGCGAAAAACCCTCGATGTATTTGGATGGCGTGAAATCTGATTGAAAATTTCCTGATCGATTGCATCAACAGAAATGTTGACTGATTTGACACCGGCCTCAAAAAGTCTGGAGGCTTTTTCTTTCAGGTAATAAGCATTCGTAGTAAGCCGGATATCTTTAATCCCAATTTTTTGTATGTGATCGATCAATGGGAAAAGATTACCATATAGCAGCGGTTCTCCACCGGTTAACCGAATACTTTTCAAGCCTGTCAACCGATGTACTGCCTCAATTAGTCTGGTAAACTCTTCCGGAGTAAGTGGCTGATCAGCACTTGGCTTTTGGATTGACATTACCGAAATGTTCCCGAAATCCTCGCTGACACAATACACACATGAAAAGTTACAATCATTCAATAAACTTATCCTCAGTTTTTCGAATCGCCTTCCCAGATTGTCTTCAATCTTTATCATGCCCAATTTAACCACAGATGAAATGATTTGTTCAGTCATTTCATGCTTTCCCGGGCAACCATACGTAAGAATACTTCTAAATGCTGTGTTTCGTGAACTAAATGGATTTTTTCCTTGTTATGCTATTGACTTAGAAAATATTATAGGATTTTATTAGTATGTGATTATTTGATTTCTGTAAGTTCACTTAGCCTTATAAGCCTAAATTTTAGATTATAAAACTCTCAATACTATGGCCATATTTAATTTAAAGATCAATAAAAAAGATTACAAGGTAGATGTTGATCCATCGACGCCGATGCTTTGGGTGCTCAGGGATCATCTGAACCTGGTGGGAACCAAATTTGGTTGCGGAGTTGCACAATGCGGTGCTTGTACCATTCACCTTGATGGTGAAGCTGTGCGCTCGTGCATTACATTTATTTCGGAGGTTGGGACCAAGCAAATTACAACCATTGAAGGGCTTTCTGAAAATGGCAATCATCCGCTTCAACAGGCATGGATTGAACATGATGTTCCGCAATGCGGCTATTGCCAGAGTGGACAAATCATGACTGCCGCTGCTCTGTTAAAGAAAAATCCTCATCCTACTGATCTGGAAATTGAAGAGGCCATGAATGGAAACATCTGCCGGTGCGGCACCTATACCCGTATCAAAAAAGCCATTAAAACCGCATCCCATTCCTAAATCCAAAAATGATCGAAAAATGACAACAGCAAAAATAAATTTCGGAAGAAGGTCCTTCATTAAAAGCTCGGCTCTTGCAGGTGGCGGACTGATGATAGGTTTTAACTGGTTTGCGTCACTAAATGCTTCCGGAAGCGAAGTGGCTGAATTACCTAAAGAATGGTTTGAAATCACCGGTTATTTAAAAATTGGCGAAAACGGTGTGGTAACCATCATGTCGCCTAATCCTGAAATCGGGCAGAATGTAAAAACCTCGATGCCCATGATTGTGGCTGAGGAACTGGATGTGGACTGGGGAAATGTGCTCGTGGTGCAGGCTCCGCTAAATACCGCCATTTTTAACCGACAGCTTGCCGGAGGAAGTGATTCGATTAAACAAAGCTGGCCCGGACTTCGACTGGCCGGGGCATCAGCGCGAAAAATGCTGATGGAAGCTGCTGCAAAAAAATGGAATGTTCCGATAGCTGAAATCACCACTGAACTGGGTATTTTGTACCATAAAAAAAGTGACAAAAAGGCCAGTTACGGCGAAGTTGCTTCGGCAGCTGCCCAAATTCCAGTTCCGAAAGAGGTTGAATTGAAAGACCTGAAAGATTTTAAAATTATCGGCACTTCCAGAAAAAATGTGGATGGGCAAAAAATCGTGACTGGCCAACCCTTATTTGGACTCGATTATAAAAAAGACGGAATGCTTATTGCCATGGTCGTTCATCCGCCGGCTTTTGGCATGAAACTGAAATCGTTCGACGCCACGGAAGCCAAAGCCAAGCCCGGAATCAAAGACATTTTTCAAATTAAAATATTTAACGACGACTATAAACCACAGTGGTGCGATACAACTTCATTCACTGAATTGGTCGCCATTGTTGGCAATTCGACCTGGGAAGTAATGAGCGCCAGGGCATATATAAATGTTGAATGGGAACCTTTTGCCGATTATCAGATTGCCATGGCCGGATGGGGTGGCGATCAGCTGGTCACTGTTCCGGCCGGACTGGAAAGTACAGCCGATCACAACGCCAAAATGACTGCGGCGGTAGCCAAACCCGGAAAGATTGAACGAAGAGACGGCAATTCGGAAGAAGCCTTTAAAAATGCAGCGAAGGTAATTGAACGAACCTATACGGCACCTTTCCTGGCACATACGCCGATGGAGCCGATGAACTTTTTTGCTGATGTAACTGCCGACAATGCCCTGTTGGTTGGTCCTATTCAGTCTCCTGAATCCATGGAAAAAACCCTGTCGGCACGGCTTGGCTTGCCACTTGAAAAGATCGACATTCAGATGACCCGCATGGGTGGTGGCTTCGGACGACGTTTGTACGGACACTTTATGGTGGAAGCCGCATTGATCTCACAAAAAATGAAGGCGCCTGTTAAACTGATTTATTCCCGCGAAGATGAAATAACCTTTGGTATTTATCGTCCGGCTTATCATGCCTTGTATCGTGCAGCGCTCGATGCCGACAATAATCTCACCGCTTTTCATGTCAAGATGGGTGGTGTTCCTGAAAATGCACTTCATCCCAACAGGTTTCCTGCCGGAGCTGTTGATAATTATCTGGCTGAAAGCTGGTCCATTGAATCGAACATCAGTGTTGGGGCAATGCGGGCTCCAGCCTCTAACTTCAATGCTGTGGCAGAGCAGTCGTTTCTGGACGAATTAGCTGAAGTGATGGGCAAAGATCCCATCCAGTTTCGCCTCGATTTGTTGAAACGGGCAAAGGAAAATCCGGTGGGTAAAAAGAATGATTACGATGCGGCCCGTTATGCCGGAGTTCTCGAACTGGTGCGCGAAAAATCGGATTGGGATAAAAATTCCACCGGAAAGAATCGCGGCGTTTCTGCGTATTTCTGTCACAGTTCGTATGTGGCCAATGTGGTAGAGCTCACGATGGATAAGGATATACCGGTAATTCAAAAAGTATATGCCGCTGTCGATTGTGGTATTGTTGTGAACCCGGATGCCGCTATTAATATGACTGAAGGTGGCATTGTGGATGGAATTGGGCAGGCTATGTACGGCCAGATGACTTTTAGTAAAGGTCAACCCGATCAGGATAATTTCGATTCGTATCGGCTAATCCGACATGCAGAAGCCCCCAAAGCGATTGAAGTCCATTTTGTGAAAAATGAGATTAATCCAACAGGTCTGGGCGAACCACCTTATCCTCCGGTGATGGGCGCATTGGCAAATGCTCTTTATAATGCATCCGGAACCCGCTATTATCATCAGCCTTTCATTAAAAACAAATTCGAATAGCATCAAATGCCATGTCAATGTTATGCTGTCGTGAGCATGTCACCCTGAACTTCCTGCCAGCCGGCAGGCTGGGTTTCAGGGTTTCATCGACGAAGAGATGCCGAAACAAGTTCTGCATGACGCTGCAACAAATGTTGGTTAACACGACACTGGATATACGAAATTAGATTTTATAATCACGATTTACCTATGACACACGAAATACGATTGTTGTTTCAGACCCTGAAAAGCTGGCAAAAAATTGGCAAAAAAGCTGTTTTTATTTCGGTTGTTGCC
>JBAWZG010000248.1:0-5765 GCA_037143155.1 Bacteroidia bacterium | reverse complement strand
AACGAAGGAAGTTCCGTTTCACTCGATGGCAGTCTCTCATTTGATCCCGATCAGGATGTGATCTCCTATAAATGGACCTCGCTGGATGGAATTATATTGTTTGACCCGCTCAGTGTGTCACCCTCATTTATTGCCCCTCAGGTGAATGCTGACAAGGTGTACCGGTTTAAACTTGAAGTAAATGATGGCGTAATCGGTTCACTTCCGGATACGGTTAAAATTACCGATGTAAACCTGAACAAAAAGCCGGTGGCCTTTGCCGGTGGCGATCAAACCGTCAACGAAGGCACTTTGGTTCAACTCGACGGATCGTTGTCATCGGATGGTGATGGTGAACCATTAACCTTTAAATGGGTGGTTCCGGCCAATGTACATCTCTCATCTGCAACCGTCAGCAAGCCGACTTTTACGGCTCCAATGGTACATCGCGATTCGGTTCTGGTTCTTTCGCTGGTTGTCAACGACGGTCACATCAATTCGGATACCGACAAAGTATCAATTACGGTTAAAAACCTGAACATATTGAGTTCAGAAGCTCAGATCATTAAGGCTTCCGGCCTGGGAATCGATTCAGCCAAAGTAGATCAGCTTTCATCGCAGGTATTCCTCTACATACCATACGGTGCTGACCCCCGGGCATTGGCGCCAACTTTCCAGATTTCGCTCAAAGCTTCGATCAACCCGGCAGGTGGATCAATCCGGAATTTTACTTCACCGGTTAGTTATACGGTGACTTCGGAAGATGCAACGGTTACAAAAACCTATTCTGTCAAAATATTTATACCGACAGTAATTCTGAAAAGAACTTTGGCAGCCGGATGGAATTGGATTTCCTTAAGTGCAACTCCGGCAGATTTCACTGTCGGCCCTGTATTGGGAAGCCTTTCAATGGCAAGTCTGGACTACGTCAAGTCAGCAACTGCATCGGCAACCTATTATGTGCCTTCCGGCTGGTTCGGCGATCTGACCAGCATTCCGCAACTTGAAATGCTGATGCTCAAAAAAGCAAGCTCCCAGATTTTTACTCTATCAGGAAAAGAAATTAATCCGGCATTAACAACCATACCTGTGACAACAGGCTGGAACCGGATCGGATATATTCTGAAAGGCAACGCTCCTATTGGCGGGGCATTCGATCAGACTTCGCTTCCAACGGGAGATCTTCTGCTGAAAAGCAAAGAAGCTTCGTCGGTATTCTATCCCTTGTCAGGATGGACCGGTGACCTTGACTCACTTCGGGTTCTGACCGGATACATGATGAAGACCGTTTCTAATTCCGATCTGAAATATCAGGCAGGCAGTGCAAAACTAAAATCTGCTCAGCAATCACTTTTCACCCGGAACGAATTATATAAAAACTATCAGATTAATCCGCCGGCATACGAAAATTCGGCCAGCCTGATTGGTGAATTGGTGAATCAGAACGGAGAAAATTTGATTCATGAAGGAGACTTGCTAATTGCTTATTCGCAGAACGCGCCAAGAGGTGTTACCGAAGCCCGCTTTGTTCCGGATTTAAACCGTTATATATTCCTGTTAACCATTTTTTCGAATTCGAATCAGGAAAAGCTGAGTTTTAAAGTCAAAACACTTTCTGATGGTCTGGAGAAGACGATCACTGACAAAGTGGTTTTCAGTACCGACGAAGTATTCGGACAGGCCATGAATCCATATCAGCTTCACCTGGACAGTTCAACCGGAATATCCGCTGCCGGAAACGAAGGATTAATAACTGTATTTCCAAATCCGGTTACTGACGAACTTCAGATCCGGTCTGATGAGAAAATCCTTTCGGCCAGATTGTCCGGATTATCCGGAAATTGCCTGATGAATATTTCAAATATTTCGGAATATACCCTGCATTTAAGCACCAAAAAACTGAGTTCAGGAATTTTCCTCCTGAAAGTTGAAACATCCCGTGGCACATTCATACAGAAACTAATTAAATCGGCCAATTAGCTGTTTGAAAAGGAATTACTAAAGAGATAAACCCAAGAGAATATGAAAAATTTCATACCTAAAAATAGTCAACTACCTTCCTCCGGAATTCAGGACGAATTCAGAAGATGGAAATTGAATCCCGGCATCATCCGTACGGCAGTACTGGCATTGTTACTTTGGTTGCCCATTGCTGCCAGCGCAGCCTTTTCGCTCCCTGCCATACCAAGCAACGGCAGCCTGGCCAAACGGTTTGAACTGAGTACGGAATTGGTTTTCAGGGTAAAAATCGGCGAAACCTATTTGCCCAGTGGAGCCTTGATTGCATCTATAAACGGCGAAATACGCGGCGCACAAACCGCTTCGGTAAATTTCCCTGCTACCGGAATTAATGTTTATAAAATCCTGGTCTTCAACGACAAATCCAGTGGTGATTCAATCAGCTTCAAGTATTACGACATTTTCAGCGAGAAAATATACGACATCAAACAGAAAATTGAGTTTATTCCCAATCTGATTCCAGACTATTCCAATCCGGCAATACTTACCGCATATTGTAAGCCGATTACAATTGTCACAGGTTTGATTCCTGAAAATGCAAAAGAAAACCAGAACTCTACTTTGGATTTGTTCTGGCAACCTTCGGCCAACACCTCATACTACAACCTTTTTGTTTGGGAAGACGGTACAACAATGCCCGTTGTACCGACAAATTCCAATATTTTCGGCACAACATTTCGCCTATATAATTTAAAATACGGGCAACTGTACCGCTGGAAAATCGGATCGGTTAACGATTGTTCTTCGGTTGAGAGTGCCGTGCAAACCTTTAAAGTCAGGCAACTACCCGACCTGACCGTTAATCTGGTTACGGCTCCGGCAAACATTGAATCGGCCAATAATTTTACGATCAATTTTAAGATAAAGAACGCTGGCGGTGGCAATACTGCCGGTGCTCAATGGTGGGATGCCATTTATGCATCGACCGATCAGACCATCAGTAACGATGACCGATTACTCACAAGCAAAATAAATGGCAAACAGCTTGAAGCCGACAGTACATACAGTCAGTCGGTTTCTGTTTCCTTTCCAATTGACGTCACCGGAGATTTTTATTTTCTGGTAAAGACTGATATTTACAATTCGGTCGTTGAACTTTCAGAAGATAATAATTTAGGAAAAACTGCTGTTACAACCCATGTTGCCCAAAAATCGCTTCCGGACATTCTGGTCAAAGATATTCAGCCCGGAAGTACAAACATCAACCCCGGCGATTCGCTGACAGTCAGCTGGAAAGTTCAGAACATTGCCGGAGTACCAGCCGTTGGTGGCTGGATCGAAAAGATTTCGCTGATTCCGGTTTCAGGATTGAAACTCACGATTGACCCGAGTTTCGAATACGACCTGGATCTGGCCGCCGGAGCAACTGTTAACCGGAGTAAAAAAATTAAACTTCCTGATCTTCTCAAGTTCTCGGGCAATGCAAACATTGAAGTTGAATTGCTTCCTCTCCCAGCTCTGGTGGAATACCCGGCCAGCAAAGCCAATAACAAAACCACTTCGGTGAGTCAGGTAACCGTTGGGAATTTGCTCAAATTGGATATCCAGACCGCTTCGGCACTTGAAAATACACCATCACCAATTCGCTGCATCATTACCCGCAGCGGCGATTATTCAGCTGATCTGGTAGTCTCTTTGTCGGCATCAATGGCCGGGCAGCTTACCATTCCGGCAACTGTCACCATTCCGGCCAACCAGTCTTCAGTAGTATTTAACCTCAGTACCATCAACAATCTGATCATCGACGGCCCAAGAAATGTAGATATTTCAGCCAGTGCAACTGATTATACCAATTCAACGAAAACAATCACCGTTCTCGATGATGAAATTCCCGGACTGAAGGCCCAACTGAGCAAAAGCTCTGCCACCGAAGGAGAAACGATCACTCTTACCGTTACCCGCGATCTGGTTACCAGTTCGCCTTTACCGGTAAATATATCAACCAATAAATCTTCGCAATGGACTTTCTCATCAGGTCTCATAATTCCGGCAAACCAGGCTTCAGCCGATATCACGGTGAGCATTACCGATGATAACATTCCGGAATTAACCAGCGATGCAACAATCTATGCCAGTTCTGCCGGATTGACTACAGGCCA
Organism: Bacteroidia bacterium; assembly: GCA_037143155.1. Classification (GTDB taxonomy): domain Bacteria; phylum Bacteroidota; class Bacteroidia; order Bacteroidales; family Prolixibacteraceae; genus Aquipluma. Next base: position 1,668 of record JBAWZG010000248.1, on the reverse strand, counting down.
GGTTACGGCCAGTATAATTGACAATGATATTCCTGAAGTCAGTTTTCAGATTCTGACTGATACCGTTTCGGAATCAGCAGGAGTTTACGCCACCTGGGGAGTCGTTAAGCGGGTAAAAGGCAGCGACATCATTACCGTGAATTTAACGGCGAACCTGAGTGATCAGCTTTTCTTTCCGGCCAGCGTTGTACTTCCCAAAGGAGTACAGGAACAAAAGTTCAATATTGGAGTAGTTGATAACGCCATTGTGGATGGATACCGGAGAGTAACCCTGACCGGTTCTGTTTTCATTTCATCGTGCAATTGCCGGACAACGGCGCAAAATGGCGGGGTTGTGACGGCCGATTTGGTCATTGCCGACAACGACGGACCTTCACTTTCGGTTTCGGTCGACCCGATTTCACTTCCGGAAGGAAAATTAAATGCCGGAACTCTGACTATCACCCGAAATACACCGACTACTTTGGCCCTGGATGTAAACATTTCGTATAACGACACTTCCCAGGTGAAAATTCAGCCATCGGCTACCATTCTGGCCGGACAACGGTCTGTGCAGGTTCCAATTAACACTAAAAATGATCATATCCTGGTCGGTACTCAAATGGCATCCATTCAGGCCAGTGCACCAACTTTCACTACAGGTTTCGGTTATGTTTTTGTGACCGATCAGAACAAACCTGACCTTCAAATCACCGATATTGCTTTAAATACAAATACCGCAGCAACGAACGAAGTGATTGAAATCAGCGGTTCGGCCTTTAACGGTGGGTTTGCTACCGCACCTTCAGGAGTTGTCATTAATTTTTACAGTTCGAAAGACAAAACCCTTGACGCCAGCGATATCCTTTTAGGTGATCTTACGCATCCTTCACCGATTCTGCAAGGAGCTGCGGCCAATTTTTTGAAAACGGTTAATGTTCCTGCTCAAACCGGGAACTACTATATTCTGGCGAAAATTAATCCGGCAGAAACGCTTGCCGAACTGGTTTATTTCAACAACGTTTCGGATGCAGTTCCTCTGACGATTACTCCGGAATACAATGCAACCGTAATTGCAGATAATATTTTGTACCAGCCAAACACCACGATTTCACTTCATGGTTCGGCGGTCAACAACAAAAGCGAAAAAGTTCCCAACGCTGATGTGGATGTGTACATTTTAAATAACGGAACACGGAGAGAATTAAAAGCAAAAACAAACAGCAGCGGCGATTACACCATTGATTTCGCGCCAATTCCCAATGAATCCGGTCATTATTCAATCGGTGCATGCTTTCCCAAACAAAACCTGAGTGCTGAACAGGATAAATTCGATATTCCGGGATTACAGCTCGGATCAACTTCGAACATTATCTGGGATATGAAACAGGGACAGTTTATAAGCGGGAAGATAGCCATTAAAAATACGAGCGAAGCTGCTTTAAATAAATTGGTCATCACTCCGGATAAACTTCCGTTGGGCTGTGATCTTAAATTCGATACAATCGCTGTACTTTCAGGAAACCAGACTAAAGAATTCAGTTTTACACTCAAGGCTCTTGAAATTACCAGTGGAAAGGATTATCAAAAAATAAATTTCCAGGTCAAATCCAGCGAAGGAATCACCGTCGATTTCCCGGCATTCTATTATTGTCAGGCACTTCAGGCACAGTTGAATTCCGATCCGGT
>JBAWZG010000247.1:0-5817 GCA_037143155.1 Bacteroidia bacterium | reverse complement strand
CCAGAAGCTTTTTCAGGTACAATTGAAATTAAGCGGACCAGAAGTTCTGTACAATCAAGAATTACTTGTTTTGCTCGGCTCATTACAACACATTTTTTTAACTCAAATAAAAGAAAAATGAAAAATAAAATCGGAACAAAAGAAAAACCTTTGGTTTTAAAAACGCCACCATTGTCATCAGAATATACAATGCATGTTGACGAAAAAGATGGCAAGGAAGTTTTAGTTTGCACCGTTGGTAAAACAGTATTGCTTTACGACATAAGTTGCCTGAATGACCTTCATTCCATGCTAAAAACACACGGTGACTGGATGGAGCTTGGTAGTGCTGACGAACAAAAGCCTGCAAAAGAAGGAACGGTAGAAGCGTGGGGACGCTCAGAGAAAAATCCAATTAAAGGATGGTATGGTCTAAAGAAAGGACTTCGTGGTCGCTTTGGAATGTATATTCCTCCTTTAATGGAAAAACTTGGACTTGCAGAAGTGACACACGAAGCAAAGGGAAATAAAATGAAGGCGAAGGTTTAAAAATCGACAACTCACGACCGGAAACAGCACCTAAGAAATAGAACAGGAAGTGCGAAAACAATTGCTTGGATTACGAATAAACTTTTGTGGGTATCGACAGTTTTTTGCTACAAAACTGTGACCACTATTATCCGCAGTTCATTGCGCAACATTGTAAATAAACCAGAATTACACATCATGACACAGGAAAATAAAAAAGAGTTGACATCCGTGCAACGCGAAGAATTAATCAAAGCATTAAAAACCCGTTTTGAAAAAAATAAGAACCGACATATAGAAATTGAATGGGTAAAAGTACAAGCCAAGCTGGAACAGCAATCTGGCGAAGAAAAACTGTGGTCGCTCAATGAAATGGAAAGAACCGGCGGTGAACCGGATGTTGCAGGTCTTGATAAAGCGACGGGCGAGTTCATTTTTTACGATTGTTCGGCGGAAAGTCCGAAAGGTCGCAGAAGCATTTGTTACGACCGCGAAGCACTCGAATCAAGGAAAGAATTTAAACCTGAAAATAATGCAATAGATTTGGCAGCTACCATGGGTATTGAACTTTTAACGGAAGACCAGTACCGGGAATTGCAGAAACTTGGAAATTTCGATACGAAAACATCGAGCTGGGTGAAGACTCCTTCTGAGATTAGAAATCTCGGAGGTGCAATCTTTTGTGATCGCCGCTACGATCATGTCTTCGTATATCACAATGGTGCGGAATCTTACTATGGTGTCCGGGGTTTCCGCGGTTCACTAAGGGTTTAATCCCGATAGCTAATTGGATAGCATTGTCAGCTATACTTGGAATGGAAAACGGATTTACCTAATGGATGGAAAGTATATCCATACCTTCCGGTAATTACATCAAAGGATCTGTAAAAGTAGACATGCAAATCCTGACTTGAATTGGAAATTCGATTTAAGCATATTCGTTTAAAAGCTATCTTCGCCGATTGTGTTTTTACATCGTCAAAAAACTTTTTTACGCTTGAATGGTTATGTTTATTCAGGCTGTTCTTTGCGGGGAGCATTGATGGTTCTTTTTCTACAATAAAAAGAGAGCAAAAACAAGTCTGCGAACTTTGATATAAAACATTGAATTACAAATAAAAATACTTTAAATCTATGGATACTCAATCCAAAAAAGAACCATCAAAAGGAATGAAAATACTTCCGCGTATCATTATCGGCACCGTTGTGATTATCGGTTTCATATTTCTGGTGAAAGAAGTCTGGTTCGCCATTCATCACGAAGAAACGGATAATGCACAGATCGAAATGAGGCTTGTTCCAATCCTTTCAAGGGTTTCCGGTTACGTGGATAAAATTTATGCCGACGACTATTCCACCGTAACCAAAGGTCAATTGCTAATGGTGGTTGATTCTGCAGAACTCACCTTGCAGCTTCAGGAAATGCAGGCTGACTACACGCAATCTCTTTCGGATATCGATAATGCCAAAGCCTCGCTCGTCAATGCGGAAGCATCGCTGGCCTCGGCCAAAGGCAATCTGGAGGTGGTCAAACTACGACTGGCAAAAACTACAAGTGACCTGAAACGGGATAAAAGTCTGTTCGAAGGAAATGCCATTACTCAAAAACAATTGGATGACAGTCAGTCAAATTTCGATGTCACATCCATGCAACTCGAAACAAGCCGGATTGATGTACGTGTAGCCCAAACGCGACTTGCAGTGTTAAGTTCTCTGGTAAATAAAAACGTAGCGCAGACTGAAATTAAGAAAGTACATATTGATCAGCAACGGTTGAAACTTTCATACTGCCGGATTTATGCCATCGCAGGTGGTAAACTGGGGAAAAGGAATATTGATGAAGGGCAATTCATTCAGGCAGGATCGCCGCTTTTTACCATCGTGAATTCACAAAGTCAGTGGGTGGTTGCCAATTTCAAGGAAAGCCAGCTGAAAAATGTAAAAGTTGGACAAATCGTTCATCTTAAAATTGACGGCTATCCAAATCTTGAAGTCCAGGGAAAAATTGTTTCCTTATCGGATGCAACCGGAGCTAAATTTTCATTGCTTCCTCCCGATAATGCTACCGGAAACTTTGTGAAAGTCACCCAGCGTGTTCCGGTAAGAATAGAAATTTTGGATGAAGCAAAATACAAAGACTTGCTGCGGGCAGGCATGAGCGTGGTCGTATCTGTTCCACTTGAAAAATAACCATGGAATCTCTCAGTAAGACGGCGAAAATCTTCATCGCGATCACGACGATCTCGGCAGCCATCATGGAGCTGATCGATACTTCGATCGTGAATGTAGCGCTGAACCAGATGGCCGGAAATCTGGGTGCTTCTATCGAAGACATCGCCTGGGTCATTACTTCCTACGCCATTGCCAATGTGATCATTATTCCAATGACCGGTTTTTTAGCTGCTTATTTCGGCCGATTGCGTTATTACATGGCATCAATCGCAATTTTTACAGTAGCATCGGTTCTTTGCGGCACATCTACCACTTTATGGGAAATAGTTTTGTGGCGATTTGTTCAGGGATTGGGCGGAGGTGCGCTGCTTTCTACTTCACAGGCCATTCTTTTTGAGACCTTCACGGGAAAACAGCGGGGAATGGCAGCAGCTTTATTCGGCATGGGCGTGGTGCTCGGACCAACACTCGGACCAACAGTTGGCGGAATTATCATCGACAGCTATTCCTGGCCATTGATTTTCTTTATCAATGTACCCTTTGGAATCATCGCCAGTATGCTTGCCTATCGTTTTATACCGCCAAGAGCTGTCGCCCATTTCAAACCCAGTATCGACTGGTCGGGGATTTTCCTGCTTACCATTGGTGTTGGGGCCCTGCAATATGTGCTTGAGCGGGGCGAAGCAGAAGACTGGTACGATTCGAGGTTGATCATCGGACTAACTGTTGTCGCGGTGGTTGGCTTGATCACGTTTATCTGGTGGGAACTACAACAGAAAGAGCCTGTCGTCAACCTTCGTATTTTGAAAGACTGGAACCTGGCCGTTACCACATTGCTCACATTTATTGTCGGTTTTATACTGTTTACCTCAGTGTTTATTTTTCCACTGATGTTGCAGAGGGTTTTAGGTTACACAGCCTACGAGACCGGTATCACACTTCTGCCGGCATCCTTCTTATCCCTGATTCTGATGCCTTTTATCGGGAAAATGCTGCAAAATGGTACCCGACCGCAAATTTTTGTGACCCTCGGATTTATAACCCTGATGGGTTTTGGTATATTGATGTCGCAGGCAGATCAGAATGTAACTTCAAGTTTCTTTGCCCTGCCTTTAATGATCCGTGGTGCCGGTCTCGCCTTTCTTTTTGTTCCGCTGAATGCCATGGCAGTTGCTGGATTGCAGCCCAAAGACATACCGCAGGGAGTTGCCCTTAACAACATGATGCGTCAGTTGGGCGGATCTTTCGGAATTGCGATCATCAACAATTATATCGCTCACCGGGTAGCCATTCACCGGATCGATCTGATCAGCAACATATACAGCGGAAGTGCACAGTTTACCGAACGCTATAACCAGATTTATCAGGGACTTCAGTCGAAACTGCCGTTGGCAGCTAATTTACAGAAACAAACCTACCAGGTGATCGAACTCACGGTAATGAAACAATCCTTTTTGCTGAGTTACCTCGATGCCTTTCTATACGCCACAATCTTTATCTTATTCGCCTTTCCGTTGATTTTACTGGCCCGGAAAAACCGCAAACTGAACAAGCTGACGATGTTAGCCGCTGAAGAAGTTTAAAATATATTAAGAAACTGAATTAATTTTTGCACACTATGAAAGTCCTGTTTATAATACTCACAATCGTCCTTTCGGTTGATCAAATATCTGCACAGGAACTTAATGTTCCGGCAGAGCTAAAAACGCTGGTGGAACAATCTTTCCAAAAATATCCAAAAGTGGGTGAAATGAATGACCTGGTCAGCCTGAATGAAGTGAAGGTGGACCTTGGAAAAACTGCCTATTTCCCAACGGCCATGGGCGATCTTTCGTACCGGAGACAATATCCGACACCAGCCATACTTTTTCCCGACGGAAATGGTCATAATCAGGAAATTAGGATACAGCCGGCTGACAACTACAATGCTTCCATTGTTCTCGCCCAGCCCTTGATCGATTTGCGCGTCAACTCGTTATTGAATAAAGCAAAAAGTGACCTGGATATTTCAAAAGACAACCTGGAAGGTTTTAAAATAACTCTGGCTTACCAGGTTGCGCAGATTTATTATTCCATTATTTTCCTGAATAAAAGTCTGTCGGTACAGCAAGAGCAGATTAAATTGCTTCAATCCACTTTAAAGCAGATCAGTGTAAAAGTAAAGAATGGGGATGCCCTGAATTATGATCTGGTATCGACTCAGGTAAAATATACAAATGCCGGAAATTTCTATACCGATTTGAAGGCACAGCTCGACAAGCAGTACAATATGCTTGGAATGTTGACAGGCAATTCAGGAAAAAATTACGTGAACGACACAAGTTTTAACCAGTCTGCGTTCAATCTGGTGACTGATTCAGTTTCAGCCCTGGCATACCGCAACAATCCTGACATTCGTGTTGCCGGAGACAAAATCAAATCGACCGGCTGGGACATTATTACCGCTGAGCGCAGCCGTCTGCCTGTTCTCAACCTACAGGCCGGACTTGGCTATAAAAACGGGTACATGCCACAAATTGACGATATTAACTTTAATTATTTTGCCGGACTTGGTATAACAATACCCATTCTTTCCGCTTCACGTCCCGCGTTTCAGCGAAAACTGGCACTTATAAATCACGATGCTTCGAAGCTGGCACTCGAAACGCAGAAAGTTGTTTTGAATAAAGACCTATTGAATGCGCTTGATGATATCCGCCGGAATCAGAAAAAACTGGCCAGTGCCGATACCTTGATTAACCAGGCGCAAATAGCCCAGGACCTGGCCACTGACCGTTATAAATACGGCGTGATCACTAACCTTGAACTGTTGACTGCTGTTTCAAATTCCAAAGAAGCACAGTTAAGTCAACTTCAGTTCGAATACAACCTTTTACTTTCCGGCATGGATTTGTGCAGACTGGCTGGCATTCGCTGGTGGTAAGTCATTAAAAACCCATTCTTCAATGGGAAACGCTATATTCAATTGAATGGTGAAAGTCATTGCAATTTTAAAAACCAAATGCCGGAAAAATATATCTTTGCCATCAAAATAAAAAAAATGGCCAAACTTGATATTACAATCACCGGCGACCTGGGAAGTGGCAAAAGCAGCGTTGCAAGGGTCTTGTGTGAAATACTTAACTTCAAATATATTTC
>JBAWZG010000246.1:0-5818 GCA_037143155.1 Bacteroidia bacterium | reverse complement strand
TTTTTTCGGGACGCGGACCGCGCGAAGAGATAAACGCTTCTTTCAGGTAATTGTCGGCATTGTTCTGGTGCAGTTTGATGCCAACATTCATCGCAAAACCTTCGGGCAAAAGTACATGACTCAAAACACTTTTATGGTTGAATGTTCCCCATCCGGTTTGAAGTTTGGTTTGAACAGCCTTGTATTTGGCTTCCGGAGAATCTGGATTTATAGAATAGCTATTTCCTGAAATAATCAGGAAAAGGATCAGTATTGAAACGTATTTTTTCATGAAAAGCTGATAAATGTGTAATCCAACATATTCATTGCCGTCAGCTGAAGCTGACGGCAATGAATAAAATTGTTATTTCTTCAATTCAATCTTCACCACAGTATCATACTCAACTGGTTTCTGAGGCGAACTTCCAACGTTAATGAACAGGTTTCCCGGCTCGTTATTTCCCCACCAGGCTTTTTGGTAGGACAATTCTCCACCTGATTTTAGCAGATAAATATTCTTTACCTTATCGCCATCAATTCCTTTGGTATTGAGCTCTCCCAGATTCGGATTCATCCAGTGGGCGTATATCACATTTCCTTTTTGGGTATATCGTCCCCAGTCAGGTTTTGGCAAATTGGCAGCGCCACATCCATAAACGCTTTCGCCGTTCATGTCCATCCATTTACCTACTTCAGACAAAATATCCACACTTTCCTGAGGTATCATCCCACGGGCATTGGGTCCAACATTCAGTAAAAGATTACCGTTTTTGCTTACACAATTCACCAGGGTTTGAACGATCAATTCCGGAGATTTCCAGTTGTGATCCTGTTCGGTGTAACCCCAGCCGCCATTGAGTGTAAGGCAGGTTTCCCAGGGAAGCGGATTGTTGTATTTGTCGATCAGCGGTGCATCCGGAATTCCCTGTTCAGGACTTTCAAAATCGCCAATTGTTTTCAGCATGCGCTGTTTGCCTGAGGTGCCTTCGTTAACTGACAAACGGTTATCGAGGATGATATCAGGCTGATATTTACGGATCATGGAAACCAATTCCGTGGCACCCCATTTTTCTCCGCTGTAATTATCGAACGAATAATCGAACCACATGATATCGAGTTTTCCGTAGTTTTTAACCAGTTCTTCCACCTGTCCGTGCATGTATTTCAGGTAGTTGTCAAAATTGAACGTCCGCTTGCCATATTCTTTATCGTCGCGCTGCGGATGATTGCCCACATTCGGATAATCAGGATGATGCCAGTCGATGAGCGAATAATAGAGTCCGACTTTCAATCCTTCAGCCCGGAATGCATCCAGAAATTCACGCACCAGGTCACGTCCTCCAAAGTTTTTGCTGAGTTTGTAGTCGGTCAGTTTGCTGTCGAACATGCAAAAACCATCGTGGTGTTTGGCAGTTAAAACCGCATATTTCATACCGGCAGCTTTTGCAGTTTTTGCCCAGGCTTTGGCATCAAAATCCTTTGGGTTGAACTCATCCACGTATTTCTGATAGGTTTCGGTGGTCAGACGTTCATTCGACTTCACCCATTCGCCTCGCGCTGGAACAGCATAAGCTCCAAAATGAATGAACATTCCGAAACGCGCGTCACGCCACCACTGGGTGCGTTCCATCACTTTTTTGTAGTTGTCGGCGTACTCTTTGGTAGGTACTTCCTGAGCAGATAACTGGCTATAAGAAACTGCCAGTAACATTAAAAACAGTAGGATTGATCTTTTCATGATTAAGTGTATTTATTGGTTAATTAATGCCTGTTTTGGAACCGGAATCAAGCGAAGCTGTTTCAGGTTCATCAATGATCCGGATTTAAGCTGTATCGCTTGTATTTCAAGACTTGCCGACGAATTTGTATGAAGATGGATTCTGCCGATTATCTTGGTTTTGAACGAATAATAGCCACCAGTATTTTCGATAGTTCCGTTAATCTCATTGCCCGTGGAACCAATCTTGAATGTGCTTCCTGAAACTTCTTCCGGGGCGCCGTAAGTGATTTCGATATTAAACCAGCCATCAGCCGGGAGCCGGTAATTCCAGATCATTTTATCTGCGGGAATTGTCCAACCCGATGTAATGTATCCGCGGGTTTCGTCCCATTTTTCATTGAAAATGTATTTTAATGAATCGCCTGAAATCTTTGCATTTTGTGGTAAAAATGAAGTAGAAGTTCCTTCACCTAAAAGCAATTGAGTAGTATCATAGGTGATCGGTCCGCTGTATTCCAGCACGATGACATTATCCACATCATTCAGGATTTCCGGTGAAAAGGACTGTGTCTTCAGTTTCACCAAAAAGTCTTTTCCTGCAGTTTGCCAGTCGAGCGTCTTCATCTTTTGATCGCCCAGCAGATAAACATTTTTCACCTTGCAACTGATGCCCGGCAAAGTCAACAAGCCATTTTCAGGCCAGTGGAAAACATGAAAATAGAGTTTCCCTGGCTTGGCAGTGCACGATCCAAAGGGCAATTGTCCCAGCGGACTGCCGCTTGTTCCATAGATACTTTCACCATTCACTTTCATCCATTTTCCAACTTCCTTCAATATCCGGACAGCTTCCGCTGGAAAGTTTCCTTTTTCATCCGGACCAACATTCAGCAAATAATTCCCGCCTTTGCTAACCACATCAACCAGGTTGTAAATGACTGCTGGCGCCGATTTCCAATTCCAGTCGCTCACGTTGTAGCCCCAGGTATCATTCAGTGTCATACACGATTCGAAGGCTACCTGGCTGCCAGCTGCGGGAATGTATTGTTCCGGTGTGAGGTAATCACCCAAACCGTTGCCAATCCGGTCGTTGATGACACATGCCGGCCGGTATTTCCGGATGGTATCCAAAAAGGCTTTGCTCTGGTCGGGTTCAATGGTTGTTGGAACATCGAACCAAATCAAATCCGGTTGATAGTTCGAAACCAATTCTTTCACCTGAGGCAAAGCCTTGTTCTGAAAATAGATGTTTTGATTCTTGCTTTTGCTGTCCGGAAAATCCCATGTATTGTCCAATCCCAGCGCCTGTGATTCATGCCAGTCCCAGTTATGCGAATAGTAGAATCCCAGTTTGATTCCCTCTTTTTGGCACCCCGTTTCAAGTTCCTGGAGCACATCTTTCCGGAATGGAGTGGCTGAAACCACGTTGTAATCAGAAACTTTTGAATTGAACATGGCAAAACCGTCGCAATGTTTGGCGGTAAAAACCAGGTATTTCATTCCGGTTTCTTTAGCCAGAGTTGCCCAATTCTCTCCTGAAAATTCGGTAGGATTGAATTCCTTTGCCAGCGGTTCATAGTCTTTTACCGGAATTTTTCCATTGTACATGATCCATTCCGAAGGACCGGGAATAGCTTTCCCATGCCAGTATCCTGCTGGAATGGCATACAATCCCCAATGGACAAAGAGTCCGAATTTGGCATCATTATACCATTTCATACGTTCCGGAATTGGACTTGCAGGATTTACTTGACCATACGAAAAATGAATTGCACCAAAAGAAACCAATATAAAGCTGAGTAACAGTCTTTTCATTTTTAGGAATTTTTAAATGTTTATTAATCTGCTTTTAAATGCACAACTATTATATTTTAATTCACTCCGAAGAAAATAATTTTTGCCTCAGCCTTCTCGAATGTAACTTTAATCACGGCATTTCCATCTTTGTCAAATTTCAGATCAACTCCTTTGGTTGACCAATATTTTTGATTGGGTTTGCTTCGGGAAACATATTCGTATCTCCCTTTGTGGCTCGAAAACACTACCATTGCTCCCTTTCCGTTTTCTTTATTGATCTTTTCATAAACTTCAGGACTTCCACCAACTGCTCCATCGCGAATAATGGTTGATTTGGTAATGTCATCCCGAATTTGTTTGTAGTAACCCAATGTTTCATGGAAGAATCCAACACCTTCCGGAGATATTTTCAACAAGTCGCCCCAGATCCCATTTTGCCCCAGAATTAAAGATCCAACTGCAATAGACTGGTTTTCATAAGGATCATCAGGCAGATAATGGGTTAAAAATAAAACGGAAGGAATCCATTTATCGAACGTGAGCGGCGTGCGACAAATCCAGGTTCGGGCAGCTCCTGGGTAAAAGAAAATGTTCCAGTTGTCTTTGTCCTGATCAATTGGGACATTATAATTTTGGTAATACGGGCCGTTGTTGATCAGGAAATATTTACCTGATGCCATGAATCCCAGTCCCACCGATCTTCCTCCTTCAGTAATATCAAAATCAACGATTGCATCTGGATAAACCGAACAAAGTTTGTCAACCACATAATTCATCGATCGTCCAATCTCGAAAGCGTAGCAATCAGATCGTTCCTGCGACGAATTTACAGCAGTCCCGTGAAAATGATTGGGGTCGTCGCAGCCATACTGACCAATGGCATCCCATTTAAAGTAGCGAACGCCCACTTCTTTGGCCAGTCGGATCAGTTCATCGGCAAAAGCATCGCGGTACTTACTGACCAGGCACATTCCATAGCTATCTTCAGTTTCCCAAATTGGCCAAGGTCCGTCACTTTGGCCGTTGAATGTTTTCAGGCAATCTTTATTTTTGGCAAGCATGGTACTCGATTTTGCGGCAACCGTCGGGTTAAACCACAAACCGAGTTTCATGCCATAGGCATCCAGCTTAGCTTTCACCGATTTCAGTTCATCCGGAAAACGGGTTTTACTCGGTTGCCAGTCGCCAGTTTTCTCAAACCATCCGGCATCAATCACGAAAACATCAATTCCTACCTGATGCGCAACTTCAATTTCCTGAAGCATTCGTTTTGTGGTCATATCGGCCAGGTAGGGTTTTTTATACCAATGTTTGTTTCGCTCCTGAAAATTCCAGGTATTGTAAAAAATGTATGGTTTCCGGCTTTCCGCGTTTGGACTCATATTCCGGAGAATGAATTGCCGGTAATTTTCTGCCAATAAGTCTTCATTCCCCTGAATAAAAGCAGTTTCAAACCAAACTGAATGATAGGAATTTTCCTTTGTAATTGGAAATTTGCTGGCATAATTCCCTTTAACTGCATTCAATGAAATAGTTTTATCAGGCGAAAGTGTGTATTTCAGGAATAAATCGGGAGCCTGCGAACCATGCTCGTAAGCCACCAGAAACGAATAACCGGATTCGCCACCAACTACGATTGGTCCCATAAAACTGGTTTGGTCGTTAAAATTTCGCTTATCCATCTCCCGCTCCGAAAGGCAGAAACTATGGACCATCTCGTTAAATTCAGACAACTTAACCTCCTTGATTTTTGGGAATTCAGGAACCGAAACAGACAGATAACGGATGTTGTCAGTTCCTCCGGATTTGGTTAATTGGTGGTTGCCAGCTCCAATAAGTTCATAACGAAAACGAACAACCGGATTGGTATCCGGAATACGAAAAGTGATTCGCAAAAAGAGATCAGGGATTTGCTTAAAAGCACCCTGAACAACATATTCAGTCACTCCGATATTTAACCTGACTGGTTCACCGATTTTCTGAATGTCGGACAATTCGCAATCCATTTTCTTCCTGTCAATTTCAAAAGCAGGACCATTAAAATCAAGTGTTTTGCAGGTTTTTGTCACTTGATATTGCCAAAGGATTTTCTTTGAATTCAAAAAACTTACTTCAAAATTATTTCCTTTCAAAACTACTGTTGTGGCTCCGGTAACATTTGTGCAGAAAAGGACCTGTCCAACGATTAAAATAATCGTTAGGATTTGGATAATTACTGAATTTAAAGGGCTGTTGCTTTTCATGAGCGTTGGTTTGATCTCTCTATTTATTGGTTGTTTCAGGTAGACTGGAAGTTCCCCAATTGGATGGAGATTCTCCCATTGT
>JBAWZG010000245.1:0-5824 GCA_037143155.1 Bacteroidia bacterium | reverse complement strand
CCCGGTGGAATGGCTACCGAATAATCCAAAAGTTTTGGGAAAGGCTTACTCAACGATTCATATACCGATTGAATGGCATTCATGAAAGCATCATACATTCCGTCTCCGGCAGCCGTCGCTTCATATTTTTCGCCCTTTAACTGAATACTGACGGTTGCTGTTGGTTTAAGTCCCATTGCACTCGACAAGGAATAATTTACTAATCGGATGGCCGATTCGCTATCTTCATAATTCAGCACATCAGCCACAATGTATGGAAGGTCTTCAATGGTAACGGTTTCCTTCCGATCACCCAGTTCAATAATCCGGTCGGTTACCAGTTTCAAAGAAGCAGGATCGAGCTCAATGCCTAACTCCTCCAAATTATTTTTGATGTTTGCTTTTCCTGAAGTTTTTCCAAGAGCATAAACACGCGTACGGCCAAAACGCTCCGGAAGTAGGTCGTTGAAATACAGGTTATTTTTGCTGTCACCGTCAGCATGGATTCCACTGCACTGAGTAAACACAAATTCACCAATCAATGGTTTATTTGTCGGAATGCGAATTCCTGAAAACGATTCAACCAGTTTAGAAACTTTGTTCAGCATGCTTTCATTAACTGTTGTTTCCATGTGCAGATGATCCTTCACGGTAGCAATTACGCTTGAAAGCGGTGCGTTTCCAGCCCGTTCACCCAACCCGTTCACCGTGGTATGGACCGTGCGTATTCCGGCTTTGATCGCATGGAATACATTGGCACATGCCAGGTCATAGTCATTATGCGCATGAAAATCGAACCGTGCATCCGGATAGGCTTCTATCATTTCACAACAGAAATCATAGGTTTCGTCCGGATCAAGAATCCCCAATGTGTCGGGCAACATGATCCGATCAATATTCAGTTTCAGTAATTCACCAACCATGAAATGAACGTAATCCTTTGAATTACGCATGCCATTCGACCAGTCTTCGAGGTACACATTGACCCGTATTCCAAGTTCTTCCGCATATTGAATTGATTTCTTTATGTCTTCAATATGTTGTTCAGGAGTTTTCCGGAGCTGCTGGGTAACGTGTTTGTATGAACCTTTGCAAAGCAGATTCAGCACTTTTCCACCAGCCAGATTTATCCAGTCGAGCGATAATTTACCATCAACAAAACCCAGAATTTCGATTTTCGACAAGTGGCCTTTTTCCCTGGCCCATTCCATCACCCGTTTTGCAGCAAGGAATTCACCGTCTGAAACGCGGGCTGAAGCAATTTCGATCCGGTCAACTTTTACATCTTCCAGTAAAATCCGGGCGACACTCAGCTTTTCCATGTCGGTAAACGATACACCTGAGGTCTGTTCTCCATCCCTCAGGGTCGTGTCCATGATGCTCAACGTCTGATTTTTAACCTCAATTACTTTTCCTGTCATAATTTAAAATGAAGCCCCCTCCCTCCTCCCCCGAAGGGTGAGGAGAAAGAAGTGGTTTGCATTGTTATTCATTTTTTCAATCTAATTCATGCACGATGCCTTTCTTCTCCCCTCCTTTGGAGGGGTTGGAGGAGGCTTTTTATTTTGTTTCAAAAGCAGCAATTTCCTCTTTCATACTCACGAGGTAATCGATGTCGTCAAGTCCGTGTGTCAGGCAATGTTTTTTATACGGATTGATGCCAAATCCAATTGATTCACCGGTTGCACAAATAGTGAATTTCTGATTCTGAAGATCAACCTCAAATGGAGTATTCTGATCAGCTTCGATTGCCGCAAATATTTTTTCCAGAAACTCAGGAGATACAACCACCGGAAGGATACCATTGTTCAATGCATTTCCTTGAAAAATATCTGCAAAAAAGCTGGAGACCACGACGCGAAAACCATAATCGTAGATAGCCCAGGCAGCATGTTCGCGGCTCGAACCACTTCCGAAGTTTTTACCGCCAACCAGAATTTTTCCTGAATATTTGGATTGGTTCAGCGGAAAATCGGCAATAGGCTGATTGCTTTTATCGTAACGCCAGTCGCGAAACAGGTTATCGCCAAAACCTTTACGTTCAACGGCCTTCAGGAAGCGGGCCGGAATAATCTGGTCAGTATCAATGTTTTCGATAGGCAGCGGAACTGCCGGCGATGTTAGTGTTGTAAATTTATCGTATGCCATAGTAAAAATAATTAGAAGCCCCTCCAAACCTCCCCGAAGGGGAGGCTTTTGGAACTGCGTATTTGTTGTTTAATGTTTCAATTTTCACATTTGAATAATGCCTTTTAGAACCTCTCAATAAGTGAGACTTTTTGAAATCGCATAGATCTTGTTCGTTGCTCCGAATTCCCCCTTCGGGGGTTAGGGGGCTTTTACAGAAATTCCCTTGGATCAGTAATCCTCCCAGTCACAGCGGCAGCGGCGGCAGTTAGCGGACTGGCAAGCAATGTGCGTGCACCAGGTCCCTGACGGCCTTCGAAGTTGCGGTTTGAGGTTGAAACGGAATATTTTCCTTCCGGAATTTTATCGTCGTTCATAGCCAGACAAGCCGAACATCCGGGCTGACGCAGTTCAAAACCAGCTGCTTCCAGGATTTCAACCAGTCCTTCAGCAATGATTTGTTTCTCCACTGCACGTGATCCAGGTACAATCCAGGCAGTCACGTTATCGGCTTTCTTTTTACCCTTAACAAATTGAGCAAACGAGCGGAAATCTTCAATCCGGCCATTGGTGCAACTTCCAACGAAAACATAATCGATCTGTTTTCCAACCATCTTGTCGCCCTGATTGTATCCCATGTATTTCAACGATTTCTCATAGGTCAGTTTGTCCGAGCCAGTCAGTTTATCGCTGTTTGGAACATTTTCAGAAATGCCGATTCCCATGCCTGGATTGGTTCCGAAAGTGATCATCGGCTCAATATCGGCTCCATCATATTCATAGATTGTATCGAATACTGCACCAGCATCCGACTTCAGGCTTTTCCAGTAAGCCAGAGCCTTGTCCCAGTCTTCGCCTTTTGGAGCAAACTGACGGCCTTCCACATAGTCGAAAGTAGTTTGATCCGGAGCAATCATTCCACCGCGGGCACCACATTCGATACTCATGTTGCAAAGCGTCATACGACCTTCCATCGAAAGACTTTCGATCGCAGAACCGGCGAATTCCACAAAATGGCCTGTTCCGCCTGAAGTTGAAATCTGGGCGATTACGTATAGAGCAATATCTTTTGCCGTTACGCCTTTGTTTAATTTGCCGTTAACCGAGATCAACATTTTCTTTGGTTTCGGCTGCATGATGCACTGACTGGCAAACACCATTTCCACTTCGCTGGTTCCAATACCAAAAGCGATAGCTCCGAAAGCGCCGTGAGTAGAAGTGTGGCTGTCGCCGCAAACAATGGTCATTCCAGGCTGGGTAATTCCCATTTCAGGCCCGATGATGTGAACCACACCATGTCCTTCGCTTCCGAGTCCGTGATAAACGATGCCGTGCGTGGTGCAGTTTTTCTTCAGCATTTCAACCTGATTGCGCGACAATTCGTCCTTAATGCTCAGGTGCTGATTGATGGTTGGTACATTGTGGTCGGGAGTGGCAATGGTTTTCTCCGGACGCAGCACTTTTAACCCCCGTTTTTCCAATCCCAGAAATGCAACCGGGCTGGTTACTTCGTGAATTAAATGCTGATCGATGTATAAAACACTTGGGCCGCCTTCAACCTCTTTTACCACATGCGAATCCCAAATTTTGTCGAATAAAGTTTTCATAATAAGCCTCCCCCTGCCCCCTCCAAAGGAGGGGAACTTGATCGGGTATTTATATTTGTTATTGTATTCTCAATTATTTGCTTAATCTATTTTAAGTCTCCTCTCCATTGGAGGGATTTGAGGAGGTTTTTACTCTACCTGAGTTTTAGCTCCTCCAGGAATTTTATTGATCGCATCCAGGAAAGCTTCAACCGATGCGGTAATGATGTCGGTATTTGCACCAAATCCATGATAAATACCTCCATCGTGGTTCACCTGCATGTGCACTTTACCCATATCATCACTTCCCCGGTTAATGGCCTGAATCAGGAATTCTTCCAGAACAACCTTACGGTGAATGATTTTCTTCACTGCTTTCAGGGCTGCGTCAACCGGACCGTTTCCGGAAGCAGTTGCTTCCATTATTTCGCCGGCAATGTTGAGGCGAACGTTGGCAATTGGAGTCAAACCCTTTCCGGTCACCACCTGAAGAAAATCAAGTTTCACGCGACGTTCCTTCCTGCTCATGTCACCTAACAAGGCAGCCACATCATCGTCCTTGATATCCTTTTTCTTATCGGCCAGTTTTACGAATTTCTCATAAATATCGTCCAGCTTTTCCTTGTCCAGTTCGAAACCCATCAATTCCAAACGATGCCTCAAGGCAGCACGACCACTGCGTGCAGTCAATACAATACTTGATTCGTTGATACCTACATCTGAAGGATCCATGATTTCATAGTTCTCGCGGTTTTTCAGCACACCATCCTGATGAATTCCGGAGGAATGTGCAAAAGCGTTACGACCAACGATGGCCTTATTCGGCTGAACCGGCATGTTCATGAGGTTCGATACCAGGCGGCTGGTTTTATAAATATTTTTAGTATTGACATTGGTGTCGATATTTAGAATCGCATAACGGCTTTTCAGGATCATTACCACTTCTTCGAGCGAAGTGTTTCCGGCGCGTTCACCAATTCCGTTGATTGTAACTTCAGCCTGACGGGCACCGTTCATGATTCCGGCGATGGTATTCGCAGTAGCCATTCCCAAATCGTTATGGCAATGAGTCGATAAAATGGCTTTGTGAACATTAGGAACATTGTCAATCAGAAATTTGATTTTTTCACCAAACTCGTGCGGCATACAGTAACCTGTTGTATCCGGAATATTTACCACAGTAGCACCGGCTTTGATCACCGCTTCAACCACCCGGGCAAGGTATTCATTTTCGGTACGACCAGCATCTTCAGCATAGAATTCAACATCTTCTACATAGCGTTTGGCATATTTCACAGCTGCAATGGCGCGTTCAATAATTTCGTCCTGATTGGAGTTCAGTTTGTAATGAATATGATAGAATGAAGTTCCAATACCCGTGTGGATGCGGCCTTTCTTGGCGAACTGAAGTGCTTCGGCTGCAACATCAATATCTTTTTCAACTGCGCGGGTGAGAGCACAAATGGTTGGCCAGGTAACCGCTTTTGAAATTTCTACTACCGAATTGAAATCGCCGGGGCTTGAAATCGGGAAACCGGCTTCGATCACATCGACGCCCAGTTCTTCCAATGCACGTGCAACTTCGATTTTCTCAACGGTGTTCAACTGACACCCCGGGACTTGTTCGCCGTCGCGTAATGTGGTGTCGAAAATGTACAATCTGTCGCTCATCTTATTTAATTTAATAGCCTCTCCCAAACCCCCTCCAAAAGAGGGGGCTTAAAAAAAGCACTTATTTATAATCCTACATTCATATTCCTTTTTTAAGTCTCCCCTTTCGGGGGAGATTTAGAGGGGGCCAAAAAAAAGCCATCCCCTGAATCGAGAATGGCCTTTAAAAGCTCTTTATAGTTTTACCCATACCATCCTCAATCGCGCATCCTAATTAGGAGAATACCGAGAATAAGACCAATAAGGGAAATGTTAGCAAAACGTGTCATTTCTGAATAATTTGATGCAAATATGGAACTATTTTTCTTAAATGAAAACAAAACAGACTTTTTTATTCCGATTGCTAATAAAAAGATAAAATCGTCTTTAAATTGATCCTGAATGTCGTTTAAATGATCATTGACTGTAAAACACGATACTCTGAAAATTGTTTAGGGAGTTAGCGGAATTTTATTTCTTAT
>JBAWZG010000244.1:0-5837 GCA_037143155.1 Bacteroidia bacterium | reverse complement strand
CAGCAACTCTTTCAGCGGGCGCAAAACGTCAAGTTTCAAACAGTTAGCAATAAAGTGTATTTCCGTGGCCTGATTGAATTCTCGAACATTTGCTCCAAAGACTGCCTGTATTGTGGAATCCGAAAAAGCAACGAAAAAGTAATCCGCTATGAAGCTTCGGATGACGAAATTCTGGAAGCCTGCCGGTTTGCATGGATCAACCGGTTTGGTTCTGTCGTTTTGCAGTCGGGCGAAAATTCATCACCAGCCTTTGTTCAGCGCATCAATCTACTATTGCTGAAAATCAAGGAAATCTCCAATAACGAACTGGGAATTACACTTTCGTGCGGCGAACAAAGCCTTGAAACCTACATTCAATGGCATGAAAGCGGTGCACACCGCTATTTGTTACGCATTGAAAGTTCCAATCCGGATTTGTACCGAAAAATTCATCCGGATAATGAATTCCATTCCTTTGAACGACGACTTCAGGCTCTAAAAGATTTAAAAACTTCCGGATATCAGCTTGGCACCGGTGTGATGATCGGATTTCCGTTTCAGACGGTTGAAGATTTAGCCGACGATCTGCTCTTTTTTAAACAGATGGATGTGGATATGGTTGGCATGGGGCCATACATTGAACACGAAGATACTCCGATGTACGCATTCAGGCACCAACTTAAAACCAAACAGCAGCGCTTTGACCTGGCGCTGAAAATGGTTGCCACCCTGCGACTGCTGATGCCAGATATCAATATTGCCGCTGCCACGGCATTGCAGGCCATAGACCCGGCTGGCCGCGAAAAAGCTTTGACTATTGGTGCCAACATCCTGATGCCAAACCTAACACCGTGCCAATATCGGAAAGAATATCAATTGTACGAAAACAAACCTTGTTTGGATGAAGATGCCGAATTATGCCGGAATTGTCTTGAAGCCCGGATCGAACTGGCCGGTTGTGAAATTGGGTATAGCGAGTGGGGCGATTCAAAACATTTCCTTAAAAAATAGAATTCCTAAACAATCCTTTTCCCATGTAACTCATCGACTCCGGTAAACTCAGAAATTTCAATCCTGTTTTCAGGAACTATTTTTCCGGCAGCAATAATCTGAATCCTTCGCTCCGGAAATTCATTCATCGCTTTCAGCACCATTCGGCCATTCCAGGCAGTGTCTTTTCCTCCTGAGGTCAGAACTCGGGTAATTCCGCCGATTTCATTCAGTTCCTGAAAGGATTTCAGGATATCTGTTGTGTAGTCGATTGCTTTGTGGAAGGTAACTTTTAAGGGAAAAGCGAGTTTTGCCAGACGCATGGTATTTTCAATGTCAATTTCACCATCCAGGGTAAGCAGACCAAAAACGACTCCTGCGACTCCGGCTTGCTTAAAAAACTCAATTTCAGTTTCCATTTGCCTGATTTCACTTTCGGTATAAACGAAATCACCTCCACGCGGGCGAACCATGGCCATAATTGGGACTGACAAATGTTCCAGGCATAACTTCGTTACTTCATTCGATGGGGTCAATCCATCCTGATCGAGAGATGAACACAATTCGATGCGGCTGGCTCCGCGCTGTTCGGCTGCGAGGGCATCTTCAAGGGTCTCAACACAAGCTTCAAGTATCAAATTTTTTGTTGCCATTCTTGATTAATCTCTATTTGTGATTTATTTATGACAGTTGCTGTTACGTTCGAAAAAATGTAAAAGCTCTGTTCTGCTTCACCACGCGAACGACAATTTCATTTATCATCATTTTCTACAAATATTTCGCACCTCTGGTGCTGACATTAACATTCCTTTTTTCATTATTCCTCTTTTCTATTGACTTTTTCTAATGTCTAATCTTTTCCTGAATACTTCCTCAAAAAAGTGTTTTCTTCGATGGATTGTGTTTCATTTCAAGCTCAAGCAAAAGTTTCTTTCGCCAGATTCCACCGGCATAACCGGTCAGTTTATTCCCTGCACCAATTACCCGGTGGCATGGAATCACAATGGCGATTGGATTTCTTCCATTTGCTGTTCCGACAGCCCTCACCGCTTTCGCATCGCCTACATTGACAGCCAATTCCATGTAGGTAATTGTTTCACCATAAGGAATCTTCAGTAATTCGCCCCAAACTTTCTGCTGGAATTCAGTTCCTTCAGGATTGATCCGGAAATCGAAAGAAACTATTCTTCCGGAAAAATAATTACCCAGTTGTTCTTTGCAGACTTCCATTACTTCACATGAATCCTGTTCCTGAACATCGGTTTCAGAAAAAGATATTCCCGTAACCGACTGTCCATCTGATCTGATTTTCAGAAAACCCAACGGACTTGAAAGCGATGATTGATATTCCATACCTCAAAAATAAGAAAGTCCGGCTTTCACCGGACTTGTTCTTTCAAAATCTTTCTCTTGCGGTATAATGAGTATGTAAAAGATGATGAGAAATCTCACCTCCCGGGCTCTCTAAAAAATCCCTGTAAATTTTTATGATCTCCGGATTTTGATGTGATTTACGTAGAGGCATTCCGGCATCTTCGGCATAAATGGCCTCGGAACGTTTGCGCCGGATTTCGGGACTGGTCGGTATCGGTTGACCACCTCCTCCCAGGCAACCTCCCGGACAAGCCATGATTTCAATAAAATGATAATTTGACTCACCTGACCGGATGGAGTCCATCACTTTTTTTGCATTCACCAGGCCGTGTGCCACGGCGCATTTTAATTCAACACCATCCAGAAATGCCCATTTTTTCAATGGATTTTCAATTCTTATGCTCGCTTCTTTTACTCCTTCCATACCCCGAACCGGGACAATATCCAGGTTTTCGAAAGGAACTTCGCGCCCGGTAACCAGTTCGTAAACAGTGCGCAAGGCGGCTTCCATTACACCGCCAGTGGCACCAAAAATTACGGCAGCACCAGTTGATTCGCCCATTAACCGATCGAAATGTGCATCTTCCATTTTCATAAAATCGATTCCGGCCTGTTTAATCATGATGGCCAGTTCCCTGGTTGTCAACACATAATCCACATCTCGGAATCCACTATCCTGCATTTCAGGACGATTGGCTTCGAACTTTTTTGCCGTACAAGGCATGATCGAGACGGAAACAATTGTTTCAGGATCGAGATTCCGGGCTTTGGCATAATAGGTTTTGGCCAATGCACCAAACATTTGCTGGGGCGATTTGCATGTTGACAGATGACCCAGATATTCGGGATACATGTGTTCGATGTACTTGATCCATCCGGGAGAACACGAAGTTGCCATGGGAAGTTTTACTTCGGAATCATGATCAACCAAAGCACCTTTCAGCCGCGTTAGTAATTCTGTTCCTTCTTCCATAATGGTCAGGTCTGCAGTAAAATCGGTATCCATTACCGCATCGAAACCCAATCGTTTTAATGCTGCAACCATTTTCCCGGTAACCCGGCTGCCAGGTTTAAGCCCAAGTTCCTCTCCAAGTCCAACCCTCACGGCAGGAGCAGTCTGTACAATCACATGCTTGTTTTTATCCGAAATCGCATCCCAGACTTTTTCGATGAAATTCCGCTCGACCAATGCACCGGTTGGACAGTGATTGATGCATTGACCGCAGGTAGAGCATACCACGCTGTGAATCGGTTTTTCGAAAAAGGTCGTGATTTTCATGTGATCTCCCTTATAAGCGACAGTCAAGGCATTTACTCCCTGCAGTTCTTCACAGGTTCTTATGCAGCGCTGACAACGTATGCATTTACTATCGTCTTTGATTATCGAGGGCGATAACTTGTCGATGGAGTAATTCTGCAAAGGAACGAGCCGGATAAAATCCTGTTTCAGGATTTTATAATCCGATGAAAGTTTTTGCAATTCACAGTTCCCGTTTTTAAAACAACTGGTACAATCGGCGTTGTGTTCCGACAATAAAAGTTCGATGATTTGCTTTCGGGAGTTATGCACACTTAGCGAATTGGTCAAGACTTCCATCTCTTCTTCGCATGGAGTTGCACAGGCAGCTGTAAGTCGTTTTTGACCTGCAATTTCAACTACACAAACCCGGCAATTGCCAGCGATGCAAAGGTCTTTGTGGTAGCAAAGGGTTGGAATGATAACACCTATCTGACGGGCTGCATCGAGAATGGTGGTTCCCTGTTCCACTTCGACAAAAATTCCATTGATACTCAGTTTTATTTTTTTAGCCATGGCTGATCAGTTTTTGAGAATTAATAAATCATTTCTTCCCTGAAATTTTCGACAATCGAAGAGAAAGAGTTGGCCACGGATTGTCCTAAACCGCATTTAGCAGTCAATTTCATGGTATCTGTCAGTCGGAGCAGTTTATCCAGGTATTGCGCTTTCTTTTCGCCCCGCTTTACCGCTTTTATTCCTTTCAGCAATTGCTGACAACCAACCCGGCAAGGAGTACATTGCCCGCATGATTCTTCGCGGAAAAATTCCAGGTAATTGTCAAGTACATTATACATGGATCGTGAACTATTGAACAGCATCATGGATCCTCCGGTTGGCAGGGAAATGCCGACGAGTTTTCCCTGGTACCCAATGGCTGTCTCATGAAACCTTTTTCGTGGTACCAGAAAACCGGAAGCACCGCCAACTTGAACTGCCTTGGTGTCGCCATCGCCAAATTCTTCCACAAAATCTGCCAGGCTCATCCCGAGTTCAAGCTCGTAAATTCCGGGTTTTGGCGTATCTCCTGAAACCGAAAACAGCTTTGATCCACGTGAATACTGAACCCCCAAATCGTAAAAACGCTTCGCTCCGTATTTAAAAATGGTATAGGTATGTGCCAGTGTTTCAACATTATTGATTACCGTTGGTTTGCCAAGGTATCCAAACTCAGAGGGGAATGGAGGCTTGTTCCGGGGTTCACCGCGTTTTCCTTCCATCGATTCGAACAGGGCAGTTTCTTCGCCGCAAATGTAAGCACCGCTGCCCATAAAAATCCGAATGGTAAAATCCACATTGATTTCCTTGCAATAATATTCAAACTCGCTGATTGCCTTGTTCAGCTCAGGAAGCAAGAAAAAGTATTCGCCACGCAGATAGATATATCCTTCTTTTGCCCCGATCACATAACCGCATACGGCCATCGATGTCAACACTTTAAACGGCACCATCGACAAGATTTCCCGGTCTTTGAAAGTTCCCGGTTCGCCCTCATCGGCATTGCAAATCACATATTTGGTATCGCTAACAACTTCAGCGGTAAGTTTCCATTTTAATCCTGTAGGAAATCCGGCACCACCTCTGCCCTTCAACTCCGAACTGATCAGTTCATTAATCAGTTCCTGTGGAGGCCTGCTGAAGCTCTTGCTCATCACTTCTTCCCAATCGTTTTCATTTTTAAAAATGAAATCGGCTCTTTTTAACTGATAACTTTCTGGCATAATTCCCTCCTTCTATTTCTTTTTCAGGTAAGAACTTAAAATTTCACGGACTTTTTCAGGAGTCAGATCAGTATAAACCTCATGGTTAACCAGCATGGCTGGCGCCTTATGGCAAAAACCCAGACAGTTGGTTTGGAGAAGTGAAAAATTTCCGTCGGGAGTAGTTTCTCCCACATTTATTTTCAACATGTCTTCTATAGCAAGCAAAACCTGATTTTTACCTTTCATGGAACAGGTAATGGTTTTGCAGATGCGAATGATGTATTTACCCATTTTCCGGTGTTCCAGAAAAGAGTAAAAAGTTGCCGTGCCATAGACTTCCGAGGCAGGAAGATCAAGCTCGCGGGCAATTTCGATCATCGAATATTCCGACAGGTACTTTTCCTGCTCAACAACTCCCTGGAGAATCGGGAGCAGGTCTTTCCTTTTGCGGCCATGTTGGTCCGCCAGGTTTTTGATGAGATCAGTAACGGGAT
>JBAWZG010000243.1:0-5845 GCA_037143155.1 Bacteroidia bacterium | reverse complement strand
AAAACCCAACTAACTGTTTCCATGTTAATTGGGTTTTTTGTTGGGTGGATGATGGGATTTGAACCCACGACCCCTGGAACCACAATCCAGTGCTCTAACCAGCTGAGCTACAACCACCGTGTATTATTTTGAGGCTGCAAATATAGCATTTAATTCGTGAGATGTGCAATAGTGAAAGTGTGTTTTTACTATAATTCCTGATTTATTTCAACTGATAAAATGAGGAAGAATAATTTCAATTCTAAAGCTTGGTATTTTTTTTTGATAATTGACTGAGAAGGAGAATAATGCATGTTGAGATAACCATTTGGCGTCTGGAATTGACAGCAGTTGATTAAAGCTTGCTCTTTTGAATTAAACCGCCTTTTTCATTCAAAAGCAATGAAAACCGAATGAGTGCTTCATCACGAACGATAAGTTCATAGCCAACAATTTGTTCCTCACTTATCTCAATGACGTTCATTAACTCGCCATGTTCAGAAGCTTTATCTTTAATGTGCTGTGGGACTGAATGAATAGAAAGATTCTTTTTGAGATTCAGAAGTTTCCCTTTAGAGTCGAAATGTGCAATGTGTTCAATGTCTTCGTAATAGAAGATTGCTTCATAAAAATCATCGGTTCGAATCCATTCTATGTTAATTGAATTTCCGAATTTTTCCGAGAAAGAATTCTTTACAGCTTCCGGCAATGTAACATTTGAAAATTTAAATATTTTGCTTAAAATATTCTTCATGGATACTGATGATTATAAGTAGTTTAGTCGGTTATAAATTTTTAGGTGAGGCAAAGAACATCTGAACCTTCTTTTTCTTATAGACGGTAAATGATGCCAATAGTAACGCTTGAAGAGGGATTTAATTATTTTGATCGAATTTTTGCTTATACATATAGATAACCCGGGTTCTGGCTCTTTTTAGTCGCATCTTAACCGCATCCTCACTTATCCTTAAAGTTTTTGCGATGTGCTTAATCGGCAAATTGTCCTGATACTTCATTAATAATAGCACTTTTTCTTCAGGGTGCACCAATTCGAGAATGGTGAGTAGATTCTCGTAACTGGCTTCTTCAAAATCAGTTTCCGATTCATCGATGATTTCTGGTATTTCATTGCTATCATTCCAGTTCGGGTAATGCAGTTTCTTTTTTACCCTTAAATAATCGATGCAATAGTTGTAGGTAATCGAATACAGCCAGGAAGAAAAAGATGAGTTCCCTTTGAATCCTGGAATTTTTTCGTAAGCTTTGGTCAAAATATCGTTTGCAAATTCTTCCGCCTGTTTTTGGTCTTTTAAAAAACTAAAACATTTGTCTTTGACTTTTTTAAAGTAGCGTGAATATAGTATTTCAAAGAGTTCATGATTACCTGAATCCATGAGTAAGTGAACTATTTCTTCGTCTGATTTATGCTGATTTTTACTTTTCAAAGTCATTTATAGGTATTGGAAATAAGAAATGTCAAAAAAAAAACGAAAAATAATTTAAAGTTGTG
Organism: Bacteroidia bacterium; assembly: GCA_037143155.1. Lineage (GTDB taxonomy): Bacteria > Bacteroidota > Bacteroidia > Bacteroidales > Prolixibacteraceae > Aquipluma. The sequence goes on along the minus strand of JBAWZG010000243.1, from coordinate 4,356 downwards.
TTACTTCTACAGAAACCTTCGTCACAATGGTAAATTTGATTGAAATCGTTTGTTTTGATTTCGGTGTAAAAATAGAAATTAATAGAAGTTATAGTATATTAGAAGTTAATAATTTTAGAGAAAACCAAAATTAAAAATTGAGTATGAAAAGTAAATTAATGATTGCTATTGCAGCAATGGGTATTGCAGTTTTATTTAGCTCTTGTGCTAAAGTTCCACAGGCCGAAGTTGATGCAGCTACTGCTGCTATTCAGGAAGTTAAAGATGCAGGTGCAGACTTGTATGTTCCTGAAGCTTATCAGGCTTTAGTTGATTCAATGAAATCAGCTAACGAAAAAATCGAAGTTGCTAAGGCAAAATGGTTTCCAAGTTACACTAAAGCTAAAACTACTTTAGCTTGGGTTAGCCAAAACGCAGTTGACACTAAAGCTAAATCAGAAGCTCGTAAAGTTGAGTTGAAAGCTGAAGTTACAACTATGATTGGAGAAGTAAAAGCTTTAGTTGCTGAAAACACAGCTTTAATTGCAAAAGCTCCTAGAGGTAAAGAAGGTAAAGAAGCTTTGGAAGCTATTAAAAGTGACCTTGCTGTAGCTGAAACAACAGTTACTGAAGTTGAAGCTCTTTTAGCTAATGGTGATTTGATTGGTTCTAACGACAAAATCAAAGCTGCTAAAGAAAAAGCTACATCTATCAAAGCTGAATTAGAAGAAGCTATCGCTAAAAAAGGCGCAAAAGCTGCTCCTGCCGCTAAAAAAGCTGCTGCTCCTGCTCCAGCCAAAAAAGCCGCTAAGAAATAATAACTCTTTTGAGTTACTAATTTGAAATACCCGGGCTTTCCCCCGGGTATTTTTTTAATATCAATATGATGGATAAAGGTCGGAAGAAAATAATTAAGTGGATAATTGTTGTAATATTTTCAGTTCTTATTGTTGCTGTGTCTGTTAGTATCATAATCGTTTCTCAAAAGGAATTACCTACGAATGATTTAAAACTTGCCCGCGAAGCTTTAAGTGCTGCCAAAGAAGCCGACGCAAACATTTATGCTGAAAAGGTATATAAGGAATCTAATCAAATGTATGATTCTGCCATGGGAAACTGGTCTCGTGAAAATACCAAATTCATTCTTTTTCGCAACTATGACCGGGTTATCGGATTTGCAAAGCAATCAAAGTCAAAGGCTGAAGACGCCGAAGAAAAATCAATAGAGTTGGCGAATAATTTAAGCAAGGACGTTGAAGCTGCATTTATCAATCTGGCTAAAAAAATTGAATTATATAACAAGCTTTTTAAGAATTTGCCATTGCCTAAATCAGTTTTTGATGCGCATAATAAATCGAAAATGTTTTTAAGCGAATCAAAAATTGCTCATGAAAGTGGAAAATTAAAAGAAGCTGAAATATTGTTTAAAAAAGCGGATATATATATTAATCATGCCAATAGTGCCGCTGGTAAAATGCTTCGTGATTATTTTAATGATTATGCCCGGTGGAATAATCTGGCAAATGATGCCATCGCAGCATCCCGCGGTGGAAATAAAGTGATTCTGGTTGATAAAGTGGCTCACATATTATACGTTTACCAGTCAGGAAAGGCGATCAGAAGTTATGATGCAGAATTTGGATCTAACTGGATGGCTCATAAGGAACGGGCAGGCGATAGGGCAACTCCTGAAGGTAACTACCATGTAACGAATGAAAAATCGAGTGGAAATTCGGCCTATCATAAAGCATTGTTAATTGATTACCCAAATGCAGAAGACCGGAGAATGTTCGCTATGAATAAAAAAAGTGGAATGATTTCCAAGCGAACTGGAATTGGTAATTTAATTGAAATTCATGGTAATGGAGGAAAAGGTTTTGATTGGACGAGCGGCTGTGTTGGGCTGAGAGATCGTGATATCGACGATTTGTGCCACTTGGTTGGTACTGGAACCCGTGTTACAATTGTTGGTTCGTTGCAACCACTTTCGGCAATTACTGCAGGTATGGATTTTTAGGTTTCTTTTTAAAATATTTTTCTGAAATAAAAGTTGGTGTTATTGGATAATGTATAGAATAGCTGGTTTAATAATAATATTTTAACTATGATTCGCTCTTTTTTTATTTTCCTTGCCATATTGTTTTTAGGACTGCTTTTTTTTGTAGCCATGGTTCTTTTTGCCATTCCTGCATTGCAGGAATCTACGATTGTACTTCCTTCAATGACTGCAGTTTCAAGTAATTCTGAGGTAGCTGGAACTGATCAGCAGACTCTTGAAAACGATATTGCTAAACTTCAAACCAAACTCGAGAAATTCACTCCTACTGATGCTTATATGGTTGTAAATACTTCAGACAATCATTATTATCTTTTCAAAAGCAAAAAATTGATCCGTGAAGGAATCTGTTCAACGGGCAAAAATGAGCGTTTAGTTTCAGCAGAGCGGAATTATGAACATATTTTTCATACTCCTTTTGGGGTAAGGAAGGTTTTACGTAAACAACCTAATCCTGTTTGGAAAAAACCAGACTGGTCATTTATTGAAGACGGATTACCTATTCCTTCACCAAACGACCCTTCCAGATATGAAACTGGTACTTTGGGCGCTTATAAACTCGAAATTGGTGATGGTTTTATGATTCATGGTACAATATATAAAAGACGCATGGGAATGAGTGTGACTCATGGTTGTATCCGGTTGCTTGATGAAGACCTTGAAGTGGTATATAAGACAATGGAAGTAGGTTCAAAAGTTTATATTTATTAGTATGAAAGAAAGTTCAACAAATGACTTTGACATCCTTTTTGTTAAAAAGAAGAGAACTGGATTAAAATATTTTATGATCATTTTTGGGTTGATTATTCTCACTTTGATTTCTGTTTATGCTTATCTATCCATTGGATCAGTGCGGGATCGTATGGAATTGGCTCATTCGAAGGCTGATGCTACGATGCAGATTAATCCTTCCTTGTTAAATATTTTAAAAGAAAAAGCATGGATTGAATCCCGGCTTCAAATGGCTTCCCGTGACTCTATCGGATTAGCCATTGATCTTGAACGCCATACCATTCAACTTGAACTAAAAGGGGTTGTTATTATGTCATCAAAAATTCGGGACTATTCAACTTCCGGGTTCTTCAAAAAAATGGATGGGAATGTTTATTTTTCAATGTTTGGAACTCCGTTGACGATTGAGAAATTCATTTCAACAATTGAAAAAAACCCTTTAAAGGTTGTCCAAGCACCTAAAGATACAATTGCTGCAGCTGCTGCAATTGACGCTGCGATTAAAAAGGATTCTCTTTTAGTTGAAAACGTATTTTGGACCGTTAAGCTTGACCGGGGTATTGATCTTGATATTCAGGGAATTGATTCTATTGCTGAAGCAAAGTCAAAATACAAATTTGGAAAAGGATTTGAGTTTGAGCGGGATTTGAATAACATTGTAAGTTCATTCAAGCATATTATGCAATTCAAAAAACCTGTGTATACTCCCGAGATTCTGATCAGTATTCCTGAAAATGATGCCAAGGCAATACTTCGTGCATTGCCCCGAAAACCTATGGTTACTATTCGGATTTAGAATGGCTGTGGTGATAGGAAAAATCCGGGAAAAACATTGAAAAATGATTTTTTCTGGATTTTTACTATCGCCTCGTAGGTATTTATTCCACAGTCTATTAGACAAGCAGTCAGATTTGTCGGATATTTGAAAGAAGTTGTTTAAATCAGAGAGCTGAAGTATATCCTGAAAATACTTAGTTTCGCGCAATTGAAATAATGCCGGAATTTCTGATCACTTTTGCATACAAAGAAATTCCAGATTTATATTTACTTCTTATGCCGCAAATTTTATTCATTATCATTATTAGCCTGGTAGTTGGTGATTTTATATTTGAAAGGTTTCTCGAATATCTGAATTCAACCCAATGGAATGACAAGCTACCTGAGGAGGTGAAAGATATTTACGATGAAGAAAAATATCGTCAGCAGCAGGCCTATGAAAAGGTTAATCACCGATTTTCACTTTTTAGTTCATCATTTAGTTTTGCCGTAATGTTGCTGATGTTGGTTTTTTCCGGCTTTGCCTGGGTAAATAATATAGCATTATTGGTTTCAGTGAACCCTATTCTTAATGCTTTGGTATTTTTCGGAATTCTTTTATTTGCATCCGACCTGATCAGTACACCCTTTTCAATCTACAATACCTTCGTAATTGAAGAAAAATTCGGGTTCAATAAAACCACTTTAAAAACTTTTATTCTCGACAAAATTAAGGGTTGGCTGCTTGCTGCTATAATCGGTGGGGGACTTCTGTCTCTGATAATCTATATTTATCAGCTCACTACTTCCAGTTTCTGGTTTTATGCATGGCT
>JBAWZG010000242.1:0-5870 GCA_037143155.1 Bacteroidia bacterium | reverse complement strand
ACTATACAATTAACAGAAGAACCTCTATTAATTATCGCTATGAAAAACAGATTTGGAATACTCTGGATTATATGGACATTGGTTGGAGCTGCTTTAATTTATGGGGTCTTGGCATCCGATTCAAAGAATAGCACTGTTTCAGTTATTGCCAACGTTTTAAGTCTTTCGCCATTAATTGGCATTATGCTCGCTTTAGGTTCTGAAAAAGCATCCCGGCAGTTTAAGGATTGGCTTCGCCAGAATGAGAATTCGCTGGTTTACGTTACCGGTGGAATTTCCTTTCTGTTCATGCTGCCTGGAATAGCAACATTTAAATTCGATCCGTATTTTTCGGTCATATTTGCTGCAATTGTTTTTGCGGTGTTGGGCACATTAAAGCAAGCCAAAAATGAGGAATTTACTTTGTCCTGGTCTGATTTGACGCTTTGGATTTTGCTTTGGATTCCCTTCGATCTTCGCTGGTACATGGATATGATTCCGGGTGTCAGTGACTCCTATGCCTGGTGGTCAGTTGCAATTTCTGTTATTGCAGTAATTGGCTGGTCGGGTTACCGAAGTGCCGATATTGGATATAGCCTGGTGCCTAAATTCAAAGATTTGCGAATCGTTTTGCTCTCGATGGCAATTATCATGGTATTGGTAGTTCCACCGGGATTGTTGACCGGATTTTTGAAATTCTCCATTCCTGAATCATACGATATTACTAAATTGATCGCTCAATTTGTTGGACTCTTTTTAACTGTTGCCTTGCCTGAAGAACTCTTTTTCAGGGGTATTTTACTTCGGGGACTGGAGAAAAAGTTTTCCAAAAAATGGATTCCGTTGGTCATTTCCTCCTTGGCTTTTGGACTCATGCACTGGAATAATGCGAGTACTTTATCTACACAAATCACCTATATTTCTTTAGCTGCAATTGCCGGTCTCGGATATGGTTGGGCCTATCGTAAAAGTGGAAATAACTTACTGGCTGCAATAATTGTACATACACTGGTTGACTGGACCTGGAGATTGTTTCTTACAAGTTAATATTCTTTTCATGGCAATAGTGGATCAGATCCGGAACTCAGGGAGCTGTTTTATACAAATGATAACGTACTACTTTAATATATAGCCAATGAAAACATTTTTCAGAATTTTCATCTTAGTACTGATCTTGAGTTCCTGCCACGAAAAATCGCTGGTAAATGTAGTCAGCTTAAAATGTGAGTATAAGATAAATCCGATAGGAGTGGACCTTGCAAAACCACGGTTCAGTTGGATTTCTGAGTCTGGAAACCGTGGTGTTTCTCAGTCGGCATACCAGGTATTTGTTTCGTCAAGTCAAACAAATCTGGATGAAAATGTAGCTGATTTTTGGGACAGTGAAAAGGTTTCATCTGATCAATCGATTCAAATCATTTATGATGGAAAACCTCTCGAAAGCAATCAGACCTATTTCTGGAAAGTTAAAATATGGGATCAGAACGGCGATGAACATCTGAGCGAACCGGCTTTCTGGACTACCGGATTATTGAACGAATCGGATTGGAAAGCCAAATGGATTGGTTTGGATAAAGCAACAGGAGCGGATGCTCCAAATAATGCACATTCCATTCTTTCAGCCCGAATGTTGAGACACGAATTTAATCTGGAGAAGAAAGTAAAGTCGGCGACGGCTTTTATTTCCGGACTTGGTCTGTTTGAACTTTACCTGAACGGAGAAAAAATCGGCGATCAGGTTCTTGCTCCCGGCTTGACTCAATACAACAAACGCGCCTTTTACATGACTTTTGATGTAACAAAATATCTGCATTCAGAAAAAAATGCAGTAGGAGTGATTCTCGGCAATGGCAGATTCTTTGCACCACGGGCAGGAGCTACCGAACAAACCAGAACATTTGGATTCCCAAAAGTGATCTGTCAGATGGAAATTCAGTATGAGGACGGTTCATCAAAAACCATCATTTCGGATGAAACCTGGAAACTGACGACCAACGGACCAGTGCTCAGCAACAATGAATACGACGGCGAAGTTTATGATGCCCGATTGGAGCTACCCGGATGGAATAATGCCGGATACGATGATTTCGCCTGGATGAAAGCTGAGTTGGTTGAAAAACCTGGCGAAAAGTTGGTGGCGCAACCCAATGAACCAATTAAAATAATGGACGAAATTGATCCGGTTTCAGTAAAAGAAATTAAACCCGCAACCTTCATTTTCGATATGGGCCAGAACATGGTTGGCTGGGTTGAATTATTCGTAAAAGGGAAAAAGGGAGACAAGGTAACAATGAGGTTTGCCGAAACCTTGAAACAGGATGGTAGTCTGTTTGTTGATAATCTCCGGAGTGCTGAAGTTACTGACACTTACATTCTGAAAGGCGAAGGAGATGAAAAGTGGGAACCACGTTTTACATACCATGGATTCCGGTTTGTGGAAATGACAGGTTTCCCGGGAGTTCCGACAATTCATTCAATCAAGGGAAAAGTGGTTCACGATGCCCTCGAATTGACTGGCTCATTTACATGTTCCAACCCATTGATCAATTCGATATATAAAAATGCTTACTGGGGAGTTCGCGGTAATTACCGGAGCATGCCAACTGATTGTCCGCAACGCGATGAAAGGCAGGGATGGCTTGGTGACCGATCAGCAGAATGCACCGGAGAAAGTTTTATTTTCGATATTTCGAAGCTCTACAGCAAATGGGTGACCGATATGAATGATGCACAGCTCGCAAGCGGCAGCCTTCCAGACATTGCTCCGGCATACTGGCCAACCTACAGCGATAACACTACCTGGCCTGGGACTTTTCTTTTTGCCAGTGACATGCTGTACAACCAGTACGGCGATCTGAAAACAATTGATACCAATTATCCCGCCATGCAAAAGTGGATCAGTCACATGAGCCAGTTCCTGAAAGGTGGTATTATGCCAAAGGATACTTATGGCGATTGGTGTGTTCCGCCGGAAGATTTGAAACTTATCAATTCGAGCGATCCGCTGCGAATTACGAGTGCCGAATACATTGGCACGGCCTATTTTTACTATGAACTAAAATTAATGCAAAAGTTTGCGCTTTTACTGGGAAAAGAGCAGGACGCTGCGGAATATTCCAAAACTGCCGAAGAAATGAAAGCAGCGTTCAATGAAAAATTTCTTGATCCAACTGAACTAAAATACGGCAACAATACTTGCACAACCAGTATTCTGGCGCTGGCCTTCGATCTGGTTCCGGCAGAACACCGGGACAAAATTGTTGATAATCTGCTTCAGAAAATTTTGGGCGAGAATGGCGGCCATTTGGGGAATGGACTTATTGGCGGGCAATGGCTGATGCGCACTTTGACTTCAAATGGTCATGCCGATGTGGCTTATCAGTTGGCTGCTCAAAGCAGCTATCCGAGTTGGGGTTATATGGTCAACCGCGGCGCAACTACCATTTGGGAACTCTGGAACGGCGACAAAGGAGATCCCGGAATGAATTCAGGAAATCATGTCATGCTTTTGGGCGATCTGATCATCTGGTACTATGAAAATCTGGCCGGAATCAAAGCTGATCCTGAAATTGCGGGATTCAAACATATCCTGATGAAACCTTATGTGGTGGGCGATTTAACTTCAGTTGATGCCTCCTATAATTCAATTTACGGAAAGATTAAAAGCGGATGGAAATTGGAAAATGGCAAATTCAACTGGAAAGTTACTATTCCGGCAAATACAAGCGCCACAGTTTTTATTCCAACGCTTGAAAAAGAAGATGTGCTGGAAGGAAATCAAGCGGCATCAAAAGTAGATGGAATCAAGTTCATCAAATGGGAAGATGATCGGGCAGTTTTTGAAATCAAATCAGGGGATTATTCATTCACTTCAAATGGTGCGAAAAAGTTGACGACCATACCCTATGTTTCAAGTCCAACAATTTTGCCAGCTGATACTGTTTTACACTATGGAAATAAATTACCGGTTAAAATTTCCTGTTCTGATGCCGGTGCAGTTATTCATTATACTACTGACGGGACTCAGGTCAAAGAGTCATCTCCGGTTTACCGGGCACCTTTCGAAATTTCATCCAATGCAATTGTCAGGGCTCAGGCGTTCATGAACGGTTACCATCCGAGCAATCAGGTGAAAGAAATCTACAATTTTGTTGATACGGTAAGAAATGGAATTTCATGGTCATTTTATACCGGAACCTATAAGAAACTTCCGGATTTTGGACCGATGAAACCGGCAAAAAGAGGCTTTGTCTATCAATTCAGCCTGAAAAAAATCGACCTTCCAAAAGGCAGTTATGCACTTCAGTTCAATTCTTTTATTGAGATTGAAAAACCGGGAAAATATACTTTTTACATCAATTCGAACGACGGAAGCAGCTTGTATATTGATGATAAACTGTTGGTTGACAATGACGGCGAACATGGCGCAAAAGAAATGAGCAATTCGCTTATTCTGGAAAAGGGAAAGCACAGGATACGAGCTGATTATTTTCAAAGCGGTGGCGGCAAAGTGTTATCAGTTTCCTACAGTTCCGAGGAAATTACCTGTCAGCCAATACCTGAATCCATTTTGTTTAAATCCGGAAATTAATGAAGAGTTTACGAATAGCCGGTTTTTTATTCTCTGTTATTCTTTTTTGTGGCTGTACTCATCCGAAATCAAGCGGAAAGGATTACGCCTGCCTGGTCAATCCCTTCGTGGGAACCGTTGGCAGCGGAAAGACCTTTCAGGGGCCGGTTTTGCCCTACGGAATGATTCAGCCCGGACCCTATTTAAGGTATGCTGCAGATAAAAATTCAGGAACAATTTATGGTTTCAGCCAGACTCACCTCAGCGGCATGGCTGGTGGCGGAAGCGAAACGCAAGGCGACATTTTATTCATGCCAGGCATCGGAAAAGGTTCATTTCTGAAGGGTTTCCCGGCCGGATTTCAACACCAAAACGAAACTGCATCGCCTGGTTATTATAAAGTCAAACTGGACAGTTCAAACATCAGTGTCGAAATTACCGCTACAATCCGGACCGGACTGTACAAATTCACTTTTCCTGAATCAACGGCTTCCGGAGTTTTCCTGAAACTGGAGAATGGATCGCTGACGGTAAAAGGCGAGGAGATTTCAGGATGCAACAACAAGCGGGTATATTTTGTCGCCCGGTTTTCAAAGCCATTAAAAAGTTGTGAAATGGCTCAGAATGATTTGGTTGTAAGCATTCCGGATACGGTTAAATCTGAAAATATCAAAGCGTTTTTCCGTTTCGATGCCAAAGCGGATGAGCCAGTTTTGCTCAAAGTAGGTATTTCGATGGTGAGCATCGAAGGAGCGCGCAAGAATCTGGAATCTGAAATGCCGGACTGGAATTTTGCTCAGGTAAAAGAAAATGCACGTGCAAACTGGAATAAGGAACTTGCGAAAATTGAGGTGGCAGGTGGAACGCAAACCGAAAAAATCCTCTTTTATACCGCGCTCTATCATTCGATGATCCATCCGAATATTTTCATGGATGTTGACCGGAAATTCCGGAGTACCAATGGGAAAGTGTACACGGCCACCGATTTCGACAATTACACGAACTTCTCGCTTTGGGATACTTTCAGGGCCTTGCATCCGCTTTACACCATCATCAATCAGGAAAAAACTTCGCAGTTTATCCGGACTTTTCTGGAACGTTACGACCACAACGGCCGGTTTTTGATCATGGAATTTGACGGCGCAGAAGGCGAACATCCACCCATGATTGCCTACCATTCTTTGTCTGTTTTGGCAGATGCCTATGTCAAAGGAATCCGGAATTATGATGTGCCGAAAGCCTATGAGGCGGCGAAAAAGCTGGCCATGGACTACATCCGGCCTGAAAAGGAACTTTACCTGAAATATGGATATATTCCATC